>CALXDC010000011.1 GCA_944386975.1 uncultured Oscillospiraceae bacterium
ACTTACTACACATTCGTTGATATAAACATCTCTATCATTGGTTGGGAAATAGATACGCCTACCCCAGTATTGGTTAATATCTTCATAGTGTAGATAGGTGATTGCCAAACATATCCCCTGGCTATCGGTTAGACCTGGCGGGCAATTACCCCAGTTCGAGCACATATGGAGTCCATCAGATAATGAGTGATCCAATAAGCTCACATTGGTATCGACATGATGTATAATCGGCACCTTATTCGACAAGGCTGTTTCTACATTTCCGCCATCTTCTGTTTTGATTTGATATGCCGTATAATCCCCCTCCTGCGGTACCACCACACCGGAGCGATTTTTAAAGCTGGTCACGCCTCCTCCTGCGGCATGTTGGGCCTGCTGTGACCAATACTTTGCGTTGTTGGTGTCCTCGCCGGTGCGGATACCGGTGCCGCCCACAGCCCAGCTCTCCGAGAGCTCAGCGCTGTCTGCGGCCTGCTGCACATACCCTGTCTCCGCATTCTGGCGGTTTTCTTCCGCCTCTGCTCTTTCTGCCTCGGCCTGCTGCCGTGCCTCTTCCGCCTCTTCTCTCCCCTGTTCCGCCTCTACCCGTTCCGCCTCCGCCGCCTGGATGCCGCCTTCCGTTTGCTCAATGGCGTTGATGGCGTCTATAGCCTGGTTATAGGCCGGGGCAATAAGCTGCCGGACCATCTTGTCAAAGATGCTCTTATTTTCCGACGGCGTCCCCGACAGCACATCCGGGGCGGACACCACGCCCACCGCGTCCATCTGCTCCTGCGTGATCTTCTGCAGTTCACTCATAGCCTCACCTCTTGTAATTACTCCCCGGCTCCTTCTATCCCCGCCTGGCGCTCTGCGCCCGGCGGGGGCCCCTTTGATCTCACCAACCTGCCCGAAATGAATCCGGGCAGGTTCGAGGTTTGCTTCGCAAACGCTCGGACGCCGGACTCCCGGCGAACCGGGCGCAGAGCGCCCGGGCGAAGCATGATACACCTCACCTCTTGTAGTTGCTCCCCGGCTCCTTCCACTCCACGCCGAAGGCGTAGATGCCGAAGGGCTCGTTTTTCTCGCTGTTCTGGAGGCGGAACCGGGTCTTGTCCACCTTCTTGATCTTCACCTTCCCGCTGAGGGTCCGGGGCGTCTGATCGGCGGAGAAGACGAATTTGGAGAAGTCGATATAGCTCCAGTCGAAGTACCTGGCCCGCTCCTTGGCGTCAAAGACCAGGCTCCACAGGCCCCGCCGCTGGGCATAGATCTTCACCCCCGTCAGCACCGCCGCCGCCAGCCGGATGGACACGGAGGTGAAAGTCTTGTTCTTGAAGAAGGTCTTGCCGTCGAAATCGCTGGTCTCCCAGTAGGCGTCGATGGCCGCGCCGTCGTCGTTGTAACTCTCCGGATCGTCCACATTGCGGGCAAACTCCTTCAGATTCCCCTCCGTCGTGCCGAACCACAAAACGCCGTCCTCCACCCAGACCACCCTGGCCCCGATTCCCGGCCAGTAGTAGGCCTCGTACTGGTAGGAGCTATAGGGGCTGTCCTTCTCATAGGTCCTCTGCTGGCCGTCCAGGAGGTACAGATCCCCGCCGACGGCCAGCACATAGAAATCCCGGTAGATGCAGGCGGCGGCCTCCTCCTTCTCCGGCAGCGCCATCAGCGCAGAGGAGATGAGGTAGCTGCGCTCCTGGGTGTACTTCTCCCCGGTAAGCTCCTCCGCTGTGATGGCGTAGACCCCCCGCTCCGTCAGGAACAAAGGCTCCTTCCCCATGTACGCAAAGGACCAGGGGGCCGCCGGTGCCTCCCCCAACAGGGTGTTGGTCACCCGGAACAGGGCCTCCCCATCCTCGTCCAGGCTGCCCGTGCGGATCACGGCGTTTCGCCCCACCCCCCGGCCCTTCAGGAAGGTGGCCAGGTTGTTGCCCAGGATGGCGTAAGTTGCAGTTGATGGCCCGTGCCAGCTGCAGCTTGGCGTGCTCCCGGTTCCCCACCTGCTTGCGCTCCGATGAGCTGCCCTTGACCCGCTTGCCCCGCTTCTTCGGCGAACGGCGGATCCTGGTCTTTCTCCGCTCCACCACGCTCCCGCTGATGATCTCCGTCACCATGTAGCACCCCTCCCGTCTCATAGTCCCTCCTGAACGTCCCTCCTCCGGGGAGGACCGGAGACGTCCCGTTCCTCCCGCGGGAAAAAAGCATAAGTACCTGCGCCTGCACGCGAGCAGCCTTGTCTTTTCTGGCCTGTATGAAAACTCCCTGTCTATAAGGGGATGGCCGTAAACTTAGGCGTTTAAGAACCCCGCAGAAGACGCATCCGCGTCCTTGCTTTTTTCGGTATCCTAACTCCTCCTAATATAAAAAAACACCTCGCCAATCTATATCAGAAGGTACAATTTGAAGAACTCCCCCCCGCCGGGCTCCGCCGGAGGCCACACCCATGGCCCCCGGCGCGGCCCGGCGGCCGCGCATTCTATACCTTGCTGGTCCCTTCCACACAGCGGTTCTCCCGCCCCATGGTCCTCATCCTCAGCCAGCGGTTCTCCCGCCCCATGGTCCTCATCCTCAGCCACAGGAGCGCCTCCTCCAGCTTGGTAATGGCCACTGCGTTCTCGCGGCACTTGTACTCAGACCACTGAAAGCTCTGCAGGCGGCAGAGCACCATGTTGATCAGATCCTCATTGGCTACGCCGTTTACGCCGCACTCCCTCACGGGCCCCTCCTGGAAGTGGATGTCACAGAGAACCTCCCCGTCCTCCGCCCGCACCACCGAAAACCGGTGGGGCGCGTTGAACTGGTACTCCTCCTCCACCAAGACCTTGGTGTATTTCGCCGTCAGCAAATCCATCTTCAGTTCTTTCATACTCCAACCTCCTCACTTCACGCCATGGACCGCCGTCTGGAGCAGGAAGCCCAGCAGCATCCACACCTTGCTCCGGATGTGCTCCATACAGATTTTCGCGCCCAGCGTCTCATCATAATTCTCGGCGCTGACACAGGCGCTGGACTCTACGATCTCAAAACCGTTGCGCAGCACCGCCCGCACTACGGTGGTTTTGTCCCCCATGGTGGTGACCTCCGTCTCCCGGATAAAATCGTCCACCATTTCACGGCTGACGCTGGGGGCCGTCGTCCGCAGCTCCGGATTGACGGTCAAAGGCAGGTAGGCCGACTCAAACACCTCCTGAGGGCTCCAACTCTCATAGCCGTCAGGATACCGGACGCGGTAGCCCATATCGCACATCTCCGCCCGTCCGATAAAGGCCGCCTCCTCCGCCGTTTTGTCCCGGCCCAGCTCCACCACCATGGTTTCCTTCCCGTCGCTATATCTCAGCGCGGGCTCCGCCTCGATGAGCTTGGTCCCAATGTACTGTTTCATACAAATTTCCTCCTGTTTTCTATATAGAAAAGCCGATACCCGGCCTTCCTTCTACTTTCCGCTCCACAGCTTCCGCAGCCGCCGTTTCCCGGCCTCGTCGGCGGCCCGGTAGTCCTCCCACATGTCCTCGGTCCAGTTGGAGGTATCGGCGCCGTCGTCGGAGTCCATGGACATACGCTGCTGAGACCGGGCAAAATGGCAGATGGCTGCCGCCATCACCAGGTCGTCGTGCTCCCCCTCCTCGGCCTCCGGGCGCCGTTTCTCGTTGTAGACGAAGTGGAGCATCTGGCGCAGGGTACTGCGGCTCACCACCAGCTCCACCGTCTCCTCCACCACCGCGTGAAGCCCCGCCAGGATCACCGGCCGGGTCTGGGGCGTGGTCTGGAAGCCGAAGGACTTCACCGCCTTTCTGGTGTAGGTGTCGAACTTCTCCCGGACATAGAAATTGGGGTAGTTCCACTCCTCCAGCTTCCGCTGGGGGTAGGTGGAGAAGTTGATTTCCACGGCCAAAAGGGCCTGGTTGTAATAGAGGCCCAGGCAGTAGATCTGCCGGGCATACAAGAGCTCTGAGAAGGTGAACTCCATCTCCGCCGCCTGCTGTCCGGTGCGATTGTCCACCACCCAGGCGGTGAACTTGTCGCTCCCCTCCCCGGCGGTATCTCCGCCAATGACGTAGGGGACCCCAGGCTCCGGCGGCGTGAAAATCCGAACGAACCCCGCCCGCCGGTCGGAGGCCCACCGCCAATCCGTGGGGGCCTCCCCGGCCTCCGGCTCCGGATAGACAAAGCTGCCCACGTCCACAGGCTCCGGCGCCGCCGCCAGCCGCAGCAGGAGCTTCTCGTTGTCAAAGAAGGGCGTTCCGGAGAAGAGGAAGGCCTCCTCCGGCGTGGAGGGGTACTCCTGCTGAAAGACCCGCTTGTCCCCGTGGCAGTTGGTCCGGATGCACCACCGCCGCCAGGCCATCTGCTCCGGCTCCAGGCCGTAGGCGGCCATGAGAGCCTGCTCCTCCTCATCCCATACGGTGCCCTCGGCGACCTCCATCCGGTACTCCGCCTCATGGAACCAGGCGATGAACAGGGGCGTCCACCCGTTGGTCCCGGCCGCCGCGCCGTCCCACAGGTCCTTGAACTCGTTGTAGCCGTTGGCGGTGCTCTCGATCACCACCAGGGTGTTCCGCTCCGGCGGCACCGCCTGCATCACACCGCTGAGGATCTCGTTCTTGTTCCCCTTCCAGAAGGCGAACTCCGAGAGATGGACATTGTTGAGGGTCTCGCTTCGGCCCATGCCGTCGTTGGCGGTGACGCAGCGGATGGAGGACATAAGCCCCGGCCGCCGCCGCTTTTCTCCCGGGTCCCGGGTGGGGTTCTCAAACACCAGCTCCTTGGCGTTGGAGTGCTTGCACATGGGCTGGAGCTTGGGCGGGAGATAGTCGAAGAAGAGCTTGTTCATCCGGAAGAGCTTGGTGGTGGAGTCGTCCCGGTGGGCCACGATCAGGGTCTGTACCAGCTTCCGGGTGACGCTGTCATGGAACATCATCCCCTCGGTGATGGTGCTGAGCCCCAGCTGCCGTGCCTTCAAGATCAGGATCCGGGGCGGCCTTCCCGCCGCCCGCTCCCGCTCCACCAGATCCAGCAGCATCTGCTGGGCAGGTTTTGGCCGCAGGGCCACGATCTTTCCCGTCTTGGTCCGGATCTTCAGATAGGTCGGTATGTAGTGCCCGGGTTCCCGGAGATTTCCCGCCACAGCCTCACCTCCCCGCTCTCCGCCGCAGCGCCGCCACCGATGGAAAGAACTGGGCGCTCTGCACGGTGTCCATCTCCACTGTCAGCCGCACCAGCATGGGGACCTCCCACGCCGTGCTGCCCGCCGGCAGCACCCGGAGGGATTCCCTCCGCCCCGCTCCCTCCCGGATAAGGTGCAGCGTCCGCCCCCGCTCCATGGCCCGCTCCGCCGCCAGCAGATCTTTTTCCGTCAGCAGGCGGAAGCGCCCCTCACCCATGGTCCTCCCCGTTTGGGCGGCTCTCCTCCTCCGCCTTCTTCTCCAGCTTGTCCAGCGCCCGCCCCACCGCCGCCCACTGGACGTCCTCCAGGGCGTCGGCGTCAGAGATCACCCGGCGCAGCACGTCGGCGGTGATATCCTTGCGTCTTGCCGCCTTGGCCACCGCCTCCAGGCAGCCCAGTCCGTTGTGCTTCCGGTAGTCCAGGAGCTTTGCGTGGATCTCCTTCTTCCTGACACTATTTCCGGTCCGCTCGGGCTTCGGTTTTTCCTTCTCCGGCGGCTGCTCCACCTCCACGAGACAGGGCAGCTCCTCCAAAGACCAGGCATAGTCGGTGGGGATCACCCAGACGCCGCTCCGTATGGAGCGGACGGCATCCAGCCGGATGGCCTCCGCTTCCTCTACTGTACAAGCCGGTACCCGCACCACCAGCACCTCCCGCAGATCATTTTGCTCCATGTCCATCCTCCCCTTGCTGAGAATCCGACACACCCATGTACCGCATCAGTCTTTGCTCCAGGGTGTTCCACGCCTCTTCTGTCAGCGGCCGGCCGCATTTTGCGCAGAACGCTCTGGGGCGAAACTGGTTGATCTCCTGGCAGCATCCGCAGGGCCAATCCTCTGCAGAATCCATGGAGAACAGGCAGTTGACGCAGGTCATGCAGGTATCACACGGTTTCCATGCTGTCCTGTCGATGCAAACCGCATGGTTTCCGCCGCTTTTCTCCCCCATCCGCTCCTCCAGGAGAGCCCCCATGGCGGCCAAAGCGTGCTTGGCCAGCATCACATGGCGCTGGAACTGCTGGACGTCCTGCTCGGTTCCGTTTCCATTCCCCACCGCCTTTCGCAGGACCGGCACCAGGATCTCCTGCAGGCCGTCCATCTCATCGATGGCCTCGCCGATCTCCTCCGGGCGGAATTGACAGATCTCAAGCATCCCCACACCCCCTCACCCATGGTCCTCCCCGTTTGGGCGGCTCTCCTCCTCCGCCTTCTTCTCCAGCTTGTCCAGCGCCCGCCCCACCGCCGCCCACTGGACGTCCTCCAGGGCGTCGGCGTCAGAGATCACCCGGCGCAGCACGTCGGCGGTGATATCCTTGCGTCTTGCCGCCTTGGCCACCGCCTCCAGGCAGCCCAGTCCGTTGTGCTTCCGGTAGTCCAGGAGCTTTGCGTGGATCTCCTTCTTCCTGACACTATTTCCGGTCCGCTCGGGCTTCGGTTTTTCCTTCTCCGGCGGCTGCTCCACCTCCACGAGACAGGGCAGCTCCTCCAAAGACCAGGCATAGTCGGTGGGGATCACCCAGACGCCGCTCCGTATGGAGCGGACGGCATCCAGCCGGATGGCCTCCGCTTCCTCTACTGTACAAGCCGGTACCCGCACCACCAGCACCTCCCGCAGATCATTTTGCTCCATGTCCATCCTCCCCTTGCTGAGAATCCGACACACCCATGTACCGCATCAGTCTTTGCTCCAGGGTGTTCCACGCCTCTTCTGTCAGCGGCCGGCCGCATTTTGCGCAGAACGCTCTGGGGCGAAACTGGTTGATCTCCTGGCAGCATCCGCAGGGCCAATCCTCTGCAGAATCCATGGAGAACAGGCAGTTGACGCAGGTCATGCAGGTATCACACGGTTTCCATGCTGTCCTGTCGATGCAAACCGCATGGTTTCCGCCGCTTTTCTCCCCCATCCGCTCCTCCAGGAGAGCCCCCATGGCGGCCAAAGCGTGCTTGGCCAGCATCACATGGCGCTGGAACTGCTGGACGTCCTGCTCGGTTCCGTTTCCATTCCCCACCGCCTTTCGCAGGACCGGCACCAGGATCTCCTGCAGGCCGTCCATCTCATCGATGGCCTCGCCGATCTCCTCCGGGCGGAATTGACAGATCTCAAGCATCCCCACACCCCCTCACCCGTCTCCGGAGACGGTCCATTTTCTCCTCACGATACTTCGCGCACAGGCCGCCGCAGTCGTGGAGAAGCTCCATCTGGTCCAGCATGATCCGCACATCCGCCATCTCCTCGGCAATGGCATCCCGGTTATCCGCTCCCCGCTCATGCTTGCACAGCGCCTTCTGGAGCTCTGCCATCTCCTCGAATACCATCACCGTCTGGGCGTCCGCTCCCCACTTGCCCAGGGCGGCGCACAGGGTCTCCCGGTCCTCGGCATCCAGCCGGGACGCCTTGAACGGATGGGCAAACGCGGCCCATTCCGTGCCGTACTGCCGTGGATCTCTCCCCTCCAAATAATCGCTCCCATCGGCAGACAGCTCCCAATGCGGGTCCTCATCCCCGCTCACGATAAAGACCGGCTCGCCTCCCATATCTGCCAGGTGCTCCAGCGGGATCTTGTCATCTGCATACAGGCCCACAATATAGACCGCGCAGATGAGGGCCTCCGCCTCCCTGGCGGCCTCCCCCATCCGCACGGCGGTCTCCTCCGGATCCCCATTGCGCTCCCGGTAATACCGGTACAAATCTCTCACCCGGTCCAGGTGCATCTCCAGCACCTGGACGATCTCCTCGTTTTTCATTGCTCCTCCTTACCTCACAGTATCACGCCGGGCGGGCCTCTCTGCCCTTCTTCCCGGCAGGCGTCAGTTGATGATGATTTCCATTCCAACCTCCTATATAGTAATCTGTTCAAAGAACTCCGGTGCTTCACCGATCCGCTTCTTTGCGATCTCGCAATACCTCGGATTGATCTCGATGCCCACGAAATTTCTTCCCAGACGCTTTGCCACCGCCCCGGTGGTTCCACTCCCCATAAAAGGGTCCAGCACCACGCCGCCCGCCGGGCTTCCAGCTAAAATGCAGGGCTCTATCAGCTTCTCCGGAAACACAGCAAAATGCGCCCCCTTGAAGCCTCCTGTCGGCACAGTCCACACATCTCTCTTGTTCCGCCAGGCAGTTGGTGCATAGGCCTTTCCGCTTTTCGTTCTATCCTTTTCGTTCCCGCTTCCTCCGTACTTTTTCCCTCCAAACCGAGGCAGCACGGCCTTCATCGGTCTGCCTCCTCTTCCTGGTTGCCTCATAGACCCGTTCTGCGCCTCCAGGTTCTGAAGGTATCTCTTGGTGCTCGCACCCGTTATCGGCTCTTTGATTGCTTCTGCATCAAAGAAGTACCGTTCCGATTTGGATAACAGGAAGATGTATTCATGGGATTTTGTGCAGCGGTCCCGCACACTTTCCGGCATACAGTTTGGTTTCTTCCAAACGATGTCCTGCCGCAGATACCATCCATCCTCCCGCAGGGCAAATGCCAGAAGCCAAGGCACCCCGATCAGGTCCTTGTATTTGTATCCAGTTGGCGGCCTCTTTTCGGTGTGCCCGCATCTGTTCCTTGTGTTTGTCGGGGGCTGCCTCCCGGAGCGCGTGGCATAGCTGTCTCCAACGCAACCGCTTCTTCTCTCTCTACCGGGACCGCCCTCATGCCTTACACCCCGATCAGCTGCGCCAACCGGTTCATGGGGCAATCCTCGCAGATTGCGTCCATGTCCTCCTGGTTCTCCGGCAGAAGGGGAGGCCTCCGGAAGGCGCACCGCTTCTCGCAGATCTGCACCGGTTGAAATCCGTACCGCTCGCACCCTTCTCCCCACAGCTCCCGCACTCGTCCCTTCGCTTCCTCAATGCGGTCACGCAGGCTCCTTGCCATGGTGGCGTTTGTGCATCTGCACCTGTCCGTCACCCACTCGTCGGCCTCTTCCTGTGTCTCCAGACCGGGCGGCTGGTCGGTCGAAATCTGCCCGCAGTAGCGGCAGGCCCCGATGAATGTTCTCCTGCTCTCGTCACTCACAGCCGTTTCCTCACTTCCTGCATAATGCGCAGCGTGTCCTTCATCTTCTCCGCGATCCAGTCCACCGTTTCGTCCATGCTCGCGGGTTCCCACGTAGGCGGCGCAGGTTCCTTCTTCTCTCCGACCCCGAAAAGAAAGGCCGCAAGGTCCTTCGCTCTGCTCTCTGCCTCCGCAGCCATTTCCTTCAGCATCAGCATCCGCTCACTGACCGTCTCCTTCTGCGGAGCGGATTGACATGCGTAGCTGCTCATATCGGGCGCGCAGTTCGCCAGGTTCCCCAATCCGCTGTCTCTCTGATATGCGTTCATCATCTTCACTTACCTCCTTTGCCGTCGGCTCTCCGTTTCGACGCAGCCTTCTTTGCTGGCGCCGGCGCGGGCGCCGGATCGATTTTCTCATAGGTGCACTCCCTTGCAAATCCGGTCCACGGGGTTCCCCAGGCCTTCCCGGCTTCGCACGCTGAGTGCATTCTGTCCTGCGCCTTCACCTCGATTTCACCGTACTCCGGGTGCTTTACCCGGTAAATGAACACCAATCCTTTCTTCATGCTCGTTCCTCCGTTTTCAGATTTCAAAGTGCATATATCATCGTGGCGGCGCTTTCCCACGTTGCCGACGGGCTCCCGTGACGGCGTCTATGACGCCGTTTCGGCCTGTGCCCTCCAGGCCATCGTCAGACGGGTTCGTTTTTCTCTGTCTCTGGGATCGCCCACACCTCCGCATCGTGGATATCCAGAAACTTGCACCTCCAACTCTCCGCCGCACACAGAATGGCGGCGAATTTGGACGCCCCCGGCACCTGGATCTCCCCATATTCAGGGTGCCGTACCAACACCTTCACCGGAAACGCCCAGCGTTCTTTTCGGTCTCGCCGGTACCCCTCCAGATACCGCTGCCAGGTCCTCCTCTGCCGCTCCGCATAAAAGGCGTCCAGCTCCTCCTCTGAGAGGGGCCTGTCCGGAAGACCCAACCATTCCCGCCGCCGGTTCCTTCTGTCCCGGTCGTTCCCGTCCATTACCCCTCCTCCCAGAACACCGTCACCGTCCCCACCCCCAGGGCCAGGGCCTCCTCATGGCTCCGAACCCCCAGGTCCACGTGGTTCCCGGTTACTCCCGTATCGACGGCCCGGCACCACAGCTCCCGGCCATCCTCCCATACAAGGCACACCCGGCTCCCCAGCGGGATCACCTCCGGGTCCACCGCCAGGGTCTCCCAGGGCCGGAAGGGCTCCCCGGTGGCGGTGACCCCGTCCGCCCACTGTCCGCAGCACTTCGCACAGGGGCAGTAGTAGGTGATACGGCAGTCCTCCAGCACCCGCACCCGGTCGGCCAACTCCTCCGTGGAGACCGGCTCCTCTTGCTCCAGCACCCGCGCCGTCAGGGGCTTGTCCGCCGCTTCACTTCCCGGCGTCTCCTCCCTGCTCTCCGCCGGCGTGCTCAGCGCCCAGGCCAGCGCCATCGCCGCCATACAGAGCACCAGGAACCACACCACGGCCCGCCACCGTCTCCCGCTGGCGGCGGCGGCCCGGGCCCTCCGTCTGGCGGCCTCCGCCGTCCGCTCACCGGCCTCTGCCCGCTGATCCGACACCGCGCAGAGGATCTGGTAAAACCGGTCGCTCTCCAGCTGATCCCGCCGCAGCTCCAGAACATCCCGCTCCAGCTTGTCCACCCGCCGCTCCATGGTCCGGGCAAATTTTTCTCCCTTCTGGCTCATATGTAACTCCTTCTCCGGGGCATGTCCCCTTTTGTTATTTGGATGGCAAAGAGGGCGGCGTCAGCAGCCCTCAAAGCCGCCGGTCTCTCCCCTGGCGGCCGCCCGTGCCTGGTCCTGGAGATACTGCTGCTGCTCATAGTCCAGCAGCCCCAGCATCCGCATGGAAGCGGCCACGCCGCAGATCTCGCCGCACAGCGTCATGGCGGACGCCTGACTGCCGCCCTCCACGGCCCGCCGCAGCAGCTCCTGCCGGGTGTCCAGCAGCACCCGGAACTTCCGTTCCATCTCCGATTTATTCATGGTGACCCTCCTATCGCATCATCCCCCGGCGGATCAGGTCCTGGCATTTTCTGATAATCGCTTCCCGCCGCTTCTCCTGGGCCTCGGGGCTGATACAGGGATCCAGCACCGTCACATGGGCGGTGCCGTTCTTCTCCCCGAAGTCCACGGAATAGGTGGTCACCCGGTAGGGCTTCCCATTTTCCATAATGATCTTGTCCTCCAGGCCCCTCACCTCCTCCGTTCACCTTATGGCCGCCTCTGGTTGTCCTATTCGCCGGTTGCCATTTCCTCTCACCCAATGGTATACTTACAGGAGAAAGGAGTTGTTTATATGGCTGAAAACTGGTTCTATCTGCACTTCCGCCGTCCCCCCTCTCCCAAAACATTAGAAATGCTTCGAGAAAACGGGGCAGAATTGGAACAAGTCTTTGAGACCTCCTATGACGTTTCAGTCTCCATGTCCGGCGCCTCGCTCCGCCGTTTGCTGAAATTCAATGCCCCGGACGAGGAATATAATCTGGTCAAGGCAAAGGAGTCGGTTCATGTGGCTCCTATTGATCCTCCGGAATCCTAAAACCCAAGGATCCGCCTCAACCGTTCCGCCTTTTTCTCCGAAATGCATGCACGAATCTTTTCCCTGGTTTTCCCATCCTGAATTTCCAGCGAAACGTACACTTTTTTCAAATGCGCCCGCGGCCCTGCGGGCGCGTTTTGTTTTTCTTTCATATCGGTCTTTTCTTCCTGCGGCCGCCTCTGGTTGTCCTATACGTCCGTGTTGGTGCGTTTTACGTACCAAACTTGGCAAAAAAAATCTCCATGGGATTCTGAATATCCAACAGCTCGATCATCTGCTGGATCTCATCACTATCAAAAATTCCACGTTTCATTTTGCAGTAGAAGGTTTTTTCCGTTACACCAATGGATTGTGCTACTTTTCTCTGTGACAATCCTCTCTCAGAAATGATCCCTCGGAGTTTCATGGTATCTACCATTTTTGCGCCTCCTTTCTGTTTGGTACTTGTTACGTACCAAACATATCATTATTGTGGGTACATGTCAAGTAATTTTTTTCTATTCTTTTCTTTTTCTTGTTGCATCTTATGTAATTTATGTTATACTCGAAGTAAGCTACACCGCAACAGAAAGGACGAAAAGTGATGAACATCGGCCAAAATATTAAAAAATACCGCCTATTACGGGGGTATACCTTGGACGAGGTGGCAAAGAGCATCGGCGTCAGCCGCCAGACCATGAGCCGGTACGAGACCGGTGTGATCTCGAACATTCCTTCTGACAAGATCGAGGCCATCGCCCGTTTTCTGAGCATCAGCCCTTCCCTCCTCATGGACTGGTCCACGAAGTGGGAAGAGGACAACTATGAGGATTTCCGCCGTGCAAAAACCGACGATGAGAGAAGGGAGATTTTCAGGAGAGCCGGAATCCCTTCTGATCTTCGTCCAATTGCGGAGCAGCTGCTCGTTCAGCCTCCCGCCGTCCCCTCCAACGCAATTCCCTACACATCCAACCACCTTGCTCCCATCTTGGGCCGTATCCCGGCAGGATATCCCGTATTCTCCGCCAGTGAGATCGAGGGGTACTCCCCCATCGACTATGCCGATACCGAAAACTACTTCTGGCTGCGGGTCTCTGGGGATAGTATGGTGAACGCCGATATCCGGGACGGGGACCTGGTGCTGATCCGCCGGCAGCCCTGCGCCAACGACGGTCAAATCGTCGCCGCCCGGGTCAACGGAGATGAGGCTACCCTGAAGCGTTTCCGCCAGTCCGGCAAGACGGTCATGCTGATGCCGGAGAATCCGGAGTACATGCCCATCGCCGTCCCCGCCACGGCCTTCGACACCGGGGACGCCTCCATCATCGGCATCGTAGTGGAATTGAAGCGTAAATTTATATAGCACGCAAAAAGGCCGCGCGATTCCGTAAATGCGGCCTGCCGAGCAGGAAAGGGGTGAGTCTTTTTGACGCCGGAGGAATTTCAAAGCTATGCGATCCAAAGTGCGCAGATCTACTACCGCTATCTGGATGAACAGGGAAAAGGCGTCGTCAAAACCGCCGTGCGGTCGATCCGCCGAGAGGGCGCTTTCTTCGTCCTGCATCTTCAGACGAAGCTGTCCCCCTCCGCGGACCCCTCCTCCCTTCTTTTCGATTTTGACGGGCGGCGATATTCCTCTTTTGAGATCCGGCCAACCGATTTCTCTCCCGCCCGTGACCAACTGTGGGTCCGGCCATCGGACGCCCTTTCCGAACGGTTCTCCCAATTGAGAGCGGAGGAGCTGACTCTTCTGTCCGATTTGAAGTTTCTGGTCAAGAACGCAGAAGCCTGGTACAAAAGCTACGGCGATAGAATCTGTCTCCACGCGAAGCCGTCCTCCGTCGCGCCTGTCTATCTCTCCCAGGCATCCTCTCTTTCCCAAGAGCAGCGGGCGGCTATCGACGGTGCGCTGTCCCATACGTTCTCCTATGTATGGGGTGCGCCAGGCACTGGAAAGACCCGCTGCGTCCTTGCCAACTGCGTCCTTTCTTACCTGCTCTCCACGCCTGACAGGAAGGTCCTTCTCCTGGCCCCCACCAATAACGCCGTGGAGCAGATGCTCTACGGAACGCTTCCCGCTCTTGCCGCTCAGGGCGTTCCTTTGGATACAGTGCTGCGTCTCGGCATACCGTCCGCCCGTTTTGCCTCAGAATACCCCTCTGTCTGTGAGATCGCAAACGCCGGACATACGCTGTCCGCCCTCCAGGAAAAGCGGGATCTTCTTCAAAAATGCCTCGCTTTCCGTCAGTATGCCGCGTCGTTCTCCGCTGCCATGGAAACCATCCCCTCCTGCGTGGAGACCATCTTTTCCCGAAAGGAACAGATCCGACAATGGGAGACCGATGGGGAAGCACTCCGTCTGGACTCCGCTGTCTCACGTGGAAAACTGGCGCTGGCGCAGGAAGAGATCTGCCGCCTTCTGGACGTTGTCGCCAAACGCAGAGAAAGAAACGCCCATTCCATTGCTCTCCGCCTGAAAAAGCGGCTCTTTCCCTCGGCCGCCCAAAAAGAGCGCCAGCTCCTTCAGGAGGAGGAAGCCGCATTGCAGTCGCGGGTGGCCAATGCGGAGCAGCTGGAGGCCACCGTGCAGGAAGCCCAGCAGTCCGCCGCCCGTCTCGCCTTCCAAACTGAGACGGCCCGCGCTGAGTTGGAAGACCTTCATGGTAAAATCTTGACATGCTGTGCCTTCTGGCCATCTCTCCGCGCCGCTGCCCTTCAGGCGGACTTTTCCGACAAGAGCACCTGTCTCACCTGCTTTCATGATATCTTTTCCCAATTCCAGGAGCGGCTGCAGGCCCGCAGAGGGCCTTACGTTGCCTTGGAAAGTTTGGACGATGAGGTTATCCGGCAGCAGATCACCACCTGCACCCAGCAGATCTCAGAGGCCGAACAGGATACCACCCCTGCCAGGCTGGGGGCCGTGCGAGTCCTGGCCGCCACCATCGACCACTTTCTCTCCTCCGCGTCTCCCGACGGCTTTGGCAGCTTCGTCCCGGACCACATTTTTATGGATGAAGCGGGCTATGCCGCACTTATCAAAACGGCGCCCATTTTTTCCATGCAGGTTCCGGTAACGCTGGTAGGCGATCACATGCAGCTGCCGCCTGTCTGTGAGATGGACGATCAACGCTTTTCCAGGGAGGAGTTGGCCCCAGCGTTCCTCTGGTCCCAGTCCGCCCTGCACATGGAATCCATATTCACGGACGAGTTCCCGCAGATGCTGGAGCGTTACCGGCACGCCGGCCCGCCGCCTTTCCTTCTCATGGAGAAATTTGACCTGACAGCTACCTACCGCTTCGGAGACGCCCTGGCGGATATTTTGGCCTCCTACGTCTACTCCTCCCTCTTCCACAGCGCCATTGGTTCCGGAACGGATCTCTATTATCTGGACGCACCCGGCGCCCCAGGTGAAAAAAACCGGACCCGTCCCTCTGAAGTCCGGGCGATCCAGGAGGCTCTCCAAAGGCTGGATCACCTTGACTATGCGGTCCTCGCCCCCTACCGGAATCAAGTCTCACTCCTGTCCGCCGCCCTTCCTCTGGCCAGAAAGGAGGAGCGAATCCTCACCGTCCACGCCTCTCAGGGACGGGAATGGGATCTCCTTTTTTTCAGTGTGGTTGATACAGACCGCAAGTGGTTTACTGACACTGTCCGATTCCTCACCCAAGGAAAAATGGTCGTCAACACCGCTCTGAGTCGGGCGCGCCGTGCCGTCGTTCTGGTGTGCGACGTCTCCTATTGGTCCGGTCACAAAAATCAGCTGATCGGACAGCTCTGCCACCACTCCAGCCCCCTGCTCTCCAGCTCTCTCTATCATGACCGCGCCTTTTCTGATAAACAAGACAAGCCAGGAGGTGAACCCCCATGCGCCGGGAACAGTTAGACGAATACACCCGCCTGGGCCGCTGGGTGCGCGGCTCCATGTACCTGCGGAAGTCCCGGGCGGAGGAACACATGAGCCTGCAGGAGATCCTGCAGCGGCACAAGGCCACCCTCACCGCTTACGCCGAACGGTACGGCTATCTGGTGGAACCGGAGGATATCTATGAGGAGGTGGTCTCCGGCGAGAGCCTCTTTGCCCGTCCCCAGATGCTCCGTCTCATGGAGGCCGTCAGCGCCGGGCGCTACGAGGCGGTGCTCTGCATGGACATGCAGCGCCTGGGCCGGGGCGGCATGTACGACCAGGGCTTCATCCTGGACACCTTCAAAGCCTCCGAGACGCTGATCGTCACCCCGGAGCGGATCTACGATCTCACCAAGGAGCTGGACGAGGAGGCCGCTGAGATGCAGACCTTCCTCTCCCGCAGCGAGTACCGGATGATCACCAAGCGGCTTCGCCGTGGCACCATGCAGTCCGTCCAGAGCGGGGCCTATATGGCCAATGCCCCTTTTGGATACCGGAAGATCCGTCAGAACCGCCTCCCCACCCTGGAGATCGTACCGGAGGAGGCGGAGTGCGTCCGCCAGATCTTCCAGCTCTACGCCTCCGGCAGCGGCTGCACCCAGATCGAACAGACAGTCAACGCCATGGGCTTCCATGGCCGCCGGGGCAGCCGCTTCAACCGCAGCACTATCCGGCTGATCCTGGAGAACCCGGTGTACATCGGAAAGATCCGCTGGGAGAAGACCAGCACCGTCAAGACCGGTGTCGGCGCCGACCGGAAGAAGAAGGTGGTCTACAACGCCCCGGACCAGTGGAAGATCATCGACGGCTGTCACCCCGCCATCATCTCCCAGGAGCTGTGGGACGCGGTCCAGGAGCGGCGCCGTGCCCGGTATTTCTATGTGGACAACAAGCACGTGGCCAGCCCCCTGGCGGGTCTGGTGCGCTGCAGCAAGTGCGGCCGTCTCATGAACCTCCAGGGGAAGAACAAGGGGGTCCCCTACCTCCTCTGCCCCACCAAGGGCTGCACTGCTGGAGCCAAATACGCCTTTGTGGAGCAGGCGGTCCTCCGCCACCTGGAAGAGCTGGCCGGCAACATCGAGGTGGAGATCTCCCAGGCCGCGCCGCCGGACGTCTCCCGCCTGGAGCAAACCCTGGCTGCCATGAAGGCCCAGCAGGTGAAGCTGGAGTCCCGCCGTAGCAGGCTATACACCCTACTGGAAGACGGTACATACACCCGGGCCCTGTTCTCCCAGCGGATGGAGATCCTGGCCCAGGAGGAATCCTCCCTGCTGGGCTCCATGGCCTCTGTGGAGGGACAGATCCGCCGGGAGCTGAGCCGCAACAAGGAGGAGCAGCTCACCCGTCTGCGGACGGTCCTGGAGCGCTACCAGGCCTCGGACCTCCCCGCCCGGAAGGAGCTTCTCCACTCCATCGTGGAGGAGATCCGCTACACAAAAGAAAAGAAGACGAAGCCCGCAGACTTCGCCCTCTCCATCACGCTGAAGAATTTTGTATAGCCCATTTCCTCTAAAATGTATCTTGCTATGATAAGGACTGCATTGAGGATCTGCGGTTCTACCCCACCCTGGGAGGACAGGAAATTTTGAACAAGGCCCTCACCATCAAGGGCGGCAAGGCGGAGCTGCTGCATGTCTATATCGACGTGGAGCCGGTGACGTTCAACCGTGGCTTCTACACCGTGGATATGCGCTTCTTCTACCGGGTCACCCTCAACGCCTACTGCTCCTGCCCCCGGCCCGTGGAGGTGGAGGGCCTGTGCGTCTTTGACAAGCGGGTGATCCTCTTCGGCAGCGAGGGCAGCGCCCGCATCTTCTCCTCCAAGGTCCGCATGGATGCCCTGGATCGGCAGATGATGGAGCGGAGCAACATGCCTGTAGCCGTGGTGGAGGCGGTGGACCCCATTGTGCTGGACGCCAAGCTGGTGGAGTGCTGCGAGAACCGCTGCTGCGACTGCGACATCTGCGAGATTCCCTCCTGTGTCTGTCAGTGCTTCGGCGGCGAGCTGACCATGGGCGACGACTGCCGCAGGGCCTTCGTGACCCTGGGCCAGTTCTCCATCGTCCGCCTGGAGCGGGACACCCAGCTGCTGATCCCCGTCATCGACTACTGCATGCCTGAGAAGGAGTGCAGCGGCGGCTGCGGCAGCGAGGACCCCTGCGAGCTGTTCAGCAACATCTGCTTCCCCGTGGGCGAGTTCTTCCCCCCCAACAACACGGAGCGTCCCTGCGATTATGAGGGAGCCAAGTGCTGCTGCTCCCGGTAAGAGAGCCCCGTCCCGCCGCAGGTCGCCTGCGGCGGGCTTTTTATTGTGTGAAAAATTACAAATGGTGACAAATCCGCCAAAAAGGGGAACTTCTCTCTCTGAAATACCGTCACAATAACAACGGCTGAGCTGTCACTATTCGAAAGGAGAAAGGAGAAACGCCATGAAACGGAGAAGCATGCGATGGACCGCCGTCCTCCTGTCCCTTCTGCTGCTGTGTCAGGGGACGGTTCTGGCGGCGGAAGAACAGGACGCCCAGTGGCGGCGAACGGAGGGCGACGGCAGTTATGTGACGGTCCGCCTGGAGGTGGGGGGCGAACGCTCCTATAGCGGCAGAATAGCGGCGCGGTACGCCGACACCAAGGAACCGGTGGCCCTCAGCGGCAGCTATGTCAGCAATCTGTTCGATGAAGAGAAGACCTATTTCTTTGTCACCCTCCCGGTATCGGAGGCGGACCGGCCTCTGGAGATCTTCGAGGGGGAGGCGCCGGTGTGGACGGACCTCAAATACCCCACCGCTCCCCACGGCGCCGACTTTCTGTATGTCCGGGGAATTATCCAGGGGGACGAGGCGGGACGGCTCAACAAGGACAAGGTCCTCACCCGGGCAGAGGCTTTCGCTGTAGCAGTGCGGCTTTTGAGCCTGAAGCCTTCCGGGGAACCGGGGTATGAGGACGTGTCTCCGGAGAATTGGTACTATGACACGGCCTCCGCCGCCCGCGCCGCCGGCATTGCTTCGGCAGATACCCGGTTCCGGCCCAACGACCCGGTGACCCGGGCGGAGCTGACGGTGCTGCTGGCCCGGGCCATGGAGGCCGTGGGGTGGCTGGAGCTCCCGGAGGCGGCAGACCGGTCGGCCCTTGGTCTGGAGGACGCGGCGGAGATCCCCGACTGGGCCCTGGGGACCTATCTGGTTTTAACGGAGGAGAATATCGGGATCTACACCCGCCGGTATACAGGGGAGGTCAGCACGGAGGGATATCCGGTGGAGGCGGCCTCTGCGGAGCCCGGAAAGGCCGCCACCCGGGGAGAGATGATTTCCCTGCTCTATGATATGCTGCGCTGGCTGCCGGTCTATCCCACGGATACCGCCATCACCTGGGGCTTTGACGAGGCCATGCCGGAGATCGACGGCTCCACCTCCACCTACCCCTACACCTCCGGCCTCTATAGCGCCCTGTTTGCAAACTATAGCCGTCATCCCCAGTTCCCGGAGAGCCACTCCAAGAGCTATGAATCCTATGAGCGGCTTATCAGCGGAGAGGTGGACGTGCTCTTTGCCGCCGCCAAAGCCTCTAAGGAGCAGGAAGCCCAGGCGAAACGGCAGGGGGTCACCCTGGAGTACATCCCTATCGCCAAGGACGCCATGGTGTTCTTCACCAACGAGGAAAACCCGGTGGAGAACCTCACCATGGAGCAGATTCAGGACATTTACGTCCAGAACGCTTACGACAATTGGACAGAGGTAGGGGGCCCCGACGCGGTGCTGCTGCCCTACTGCCGCAACACCGACAGCGGCTCCCATGCCCTCATGGAGCGGTATTTCCTGGAGGACGGGGCCCTGTCCCTCAGCGATGAGATTCTCCAGGGGAACGTGTCCCTGGCCATGTCCACCGCCCTCACCGACGTGGCGGCAGCGCTCTCCCTGGACCCGCCCGCCTACGCCATCGGCTATAGCGTCTACGGCTACTACGAGGGGATGGAATCCATGATGGGGGACGTGACCAGCAACCGGCTCCATCTGCTGGCGGTGGACGGAGTAGCGCCCACCGATGAGACGGTGTCTGACGGCAGCTACCCCCTGGCGGACTACAACTACCTCGTCCTCCGTTCCGACGAGCCGGAGGACTCCCCGGCGAGGCGGCTGGCGGACTTCATGCTGAGCCGGGAGGGACAGCTTCTGGTGGAGCGGGAGGGCTTCCTGCCGGTGCAGAAGTAACGGCGAACAAGAGAAAAGGACGCGGAACCGAAGTTCCGCGTCCTTTTTCTGCCTGTATGGGAAGGGGGAAACATTATCCCTTAATGCCCAGCTCCGTCCAGAGGTTCTTGTAGACGGCGTTGACCTCCGCAGGCAGGGCGTCGTAGGCCTCGCAGTTGGCCAGCACCTCCTCGGGAGCGGCCATCACCTCGTAGAGGGCGGGGTCCATCTCCTCGCCGTAGGCCTCCCGGTAGTAGTCGGGATACTGGGCCAGAGCCTCGGCATTGGGGGAGGCATACCAGATATAATCCATGTTGGCCAGGCAGGATTGCGTCTCGCAGATGAAGTTGATCCAGGCCTCCGCCTCCTCCTTATGGGCGGCGTCCTTCAGCACGCACATGGCGTCCACGAACCAGTTGGACCCCTCCTCCGGCACCACGTAGGCAAGGTCCGGATTGTTGTCGTACATGGAGAGGAAGTCCCCGGCGTAGTACACGGCGATGGCCGCCTCGCCGGCCTCCATCTTGTCGTAGACCTCGTCCATCACGAAGCTCTGGTAAACTCCGTCGGCCTTGGCCTGCCGCAGCAGCTCATAGGCCTCCTGGATCTCCCCCTCATCGTGGGTGTTCACCGAGTAGCCCAGGTACAGCAGCGCCACACCGATGGCGTCCCGGGGATTGTTGATCATCAGCACCTGCCCAGCGTACTGGGGATCGAAGAGGGCGCTCCAGCTGGTGATGGGCTCCTCCACCATGGTGGTGTTGTAGATAATGCCCAGGGTGCCCCAGGTGTAGGGCACGGCGTACTGGTTGTCCGGGTCGAAGCTGAGGTTCTTATAGGCGTCGCCGATGAGGGCGTAGTTGGGGATGTTGTCGAAGTTCAGCTCCGCCAGCAGGCCCTCCTGCCGCATCTGGGAGATCATATAGTCCGAGGGGACAATCACGTCATAGCCGGAGCCGCCCATGACCACCTTGGAGTACATGGCCTCGTTGCTCTCGGCGGTCTGGTAGTTGACCCGGATGCCCGTCTCATCCTGAAACTGCTCAATAAGAGCGGGGTCGATGTTCTCGCCCCAGCCGCAGACGTTCACCACCCGCTCTCCGCTCTGCCGGGAAAGCAGGACCAGCACCAGGATGAGAGCGGCCAGGGCCCCGGCGCCGATGAGGTTGCCCCGGCGGGAGGAGATCTCCCGCTGGGCGCCCGGGTGCTTCCTGGCACGCTCCTGGCGCATCTCCCGCAGATTCACAATCACCAGAAGCAGCAGCACCGTGGCGAACAGCAGCGTAGAGATGGCGTTGATCTTGGGACTGATGCGCCGCTTGGTCATGCCGTAGATGGTCATGGCCAGGGTGGAGGTGGAGGGTCCGGCGGTGAAGTAGGAGATGACGAAGTCGTCCACCGACATGGTGAAGGCGATGAGCAGGCCGTTGACCACGCCGGGCTTGATCTCCGGCAGCATCACCTTCCAGAAGGCCTGCATCCAGGTGCACCCAAGATCCTGGGCCGCCTCCATGAGGTTCCGGTCCATCTGCCGGAGCTTCGGGCCCACGGAGAGGATCACGTAGGGGATGTTGAAGGTGATGTGGGCGATGAGCAGGGTGCCGAAGCCCATGGCCAGAGAGGGCAGCTGAGCGGTATGGCTCTCATTGAACTGCTGGGCAAAGGCGTTCCAGAGTCCGAAGGCCGCCACAAAAAACAGACACATGGACACGCCGGTGACGATGTCGGCGTTGGTCATGGGGATGTTGTTGACGGTCAGCAGAGGCGTGCGCCAGCGGCGGCGCATGTTGTAAAAGCCGATAGCGGCGAAGGTGCCCGCCACAGTGGCAATGAGAGCGGACAGCAGGGCCACCAGGAGGGTGGTGTAGAGGGACTGGAGAATGATCCCGTCCTGAAAGAGCTCCTTGTACCAGTCCAGGGTGAAGCCGTGCCACATGGTACGGCTGGAGGAGTCGTTGAAGGAAAAGACCATCAACACGAAAATGGGGGCGTAGAGGAAGAAGAACACCAGCGCCATGGCCAGGCGGCTTCCCATGCGGTTTTTCCCGTTCACAGCATCACCGCCTGTTCCTCGCCCTCACCGAAGCGATTCATCACAAACATGCACACCACCACAATTACCATCATCACCAGGGAGATGGCGCTGCCCAGCCAGGGGTCATAGGTGGTGCCGGTAAACTGCATCTCGATCAGGTTGCCCAGCAGCATCTTACTGCTGCCCCCCAGCAGCCGGGAGATGGCAAAGGTGGACACCGAGGGCACAAACACCATGGTCACCCCGGAGAGAATGCCGGGGAGACTCAGGGGAAAGATCACCCGCCGGAAGGTGGTGACGGAGTCGGCGCCCAGATCCCGGGCAGCCTCCAAAAGAGAGTTGTCCATCTTCACCAGCACGGAGTAGATGGGCAGGATCATGAAGGGCAGGTAGTTGTACACCATACCCAGCACCACAGCGCCGGAGGTGTTGATCATCTGGAAGTAGGTCATGGCGGTGTCCCGGGTGGTATCGAGGGACAGGCCGAAGGCGCCGTTGAGCGCGGCGCAGAGACTGTTGAGCCCGCCGTTGATAAGATTCCCCAGGTCGATAATCCCCACTGCGGCGAACAGACGGTTCAAGAGGCCCGTGTTCTCCAAAATAGACATCCAGGCATAGGTCCGGAGGAGGAAGTTCATCCACATGGGCAGCATGATGAGCACCATGGCGATGCGCTGAAACCGGGGGCCCTCCTTGGCCATCCAGTAGGAGATGGGATAGCCGATAATCAGGCACACCAGGGTGGCGATAACGGCCAGCTCGAAGGACCGGCCGAAAACCACCAGATAGTCCCCCATGTTTCGGAAGTTGTCCAGGGTGGGGTCCCCGGCGGCGGAGGTAAAGGCGTAAAACACCACCAGCAGGATGGGGGCCACCACAAAAAAGGCCATCCATACCACGTAGGGCAGCGCGAAGAGGGAGCGCTTATTCTTCATCGCCGCGTCCCTCCGTGTCCTCGTCCTCCTCCACGTAGGTGGGGTCGTTGATCTCGTCGTACTCCTCGGAGTAGGAGGAGTAGTCGCCGAACATGCCGGAGTATTGGCTCTTGTGCATGATGTGGATGTCGTCGGGATTCAGGACAATGCCGATCTCCTTGCCCACCTCGTGGTAGTCGGTGGTCTGAATCAGCCACTTGAAGCCCTTGAAGTCCACGATGGTATCATAGTGAACGCCCTTGAAGGTAACGGCGGTGACGGTACCCCGGAGCTGGCCCTTCTCCACGGGGACGATGTCCACGTCCTCCGGCCGGATCACCACATCCACCGGCTCCATGGGCTGAAAGCCCTTGTCGAGACACTTGAACTTCCGGTTGAAAAACTCCACCACATAGTCCTCGTGCATCACGCCGTCCAGAATGTTGGACTCGCCGATGAAGTCGGCCACGAAGGCGTTTTTCGGCTCGTTGTAGATGTCCTCGGGGGTACCGATCTGCTGGATTTTGCCCTGGTCCATCACCACGATGGTGTCGGACATGGCAAGGGCCTCCTCCTGGTCGTGGGTCACATAGATGAACGTAATACCCATCTGCTGCTGGATACGCTTGAGCTCGCTCTGCATGTCCTTGCGCAGCCGCAGGTCCAGGGCCGCCAGGGGCTCGTCCAGCAGCAGCACCTTGGGCCGGTTCACCAGAGCCCGGGCGATGGCCACCCGCTGCTGCTGGCCGCCGGAGAGCTCGCTGACCCGCCGGTTCTCAAAGCCCTTGAGGCTGACGATCTCCAGCATCTCCAGCACCCGCTGGCGGATCTCCTCCTCCGGCAGCTTTTCCTTTCGCCGCACCTGCTTCCCCTTCACCTCCTCCATCACGGTCTTTCCGATCCGAAGGCCGAAGGCCACGTTCTCAAAGACGTTGAGATGGGGAAAGAGGGCGTAGCGCTGAAAGACGGTGTTCACCTGCCGGAGATGGGGCGGCACGTCGTTCATCCGCACCCCGTCGAAGAGCACCTCTCCGGAGGTGGGCGTCAGAAAGCCGCCGATGATACGCAGCGTGGTGGTCTTTCCGCAGCCGCTGGGACCCAGCAGCGTGAGGAATTCACTGTCGTTAAAATAAAGGTTGATATGATCCAGGACGGCCTCGCCGTCAAACGCCATGCAGCAATCCACCAGGCGGATCAGCTCCTTGGCCATGGTTCCTCCCCCCGTTTCCTTCCAAATGATGCCCTTCCGATGCGGATACATGCAGAAAGGCGCCTGCTTCTCCCGGTAGTATCCCCAGAAAAGCAGGCACCCTCATGATATCGAAAACACTTCTTGCTGTCAACAAAATTCCAGGAAAAATCCCAGATTTCCCCACGGGACCCCGGCGCAGGCGGTCACTTCCCTGAGGGGAAGTACCTCTCCACAAAGGGCACCGCCACCCGGAACTCCCTCCCCTTGAGGTATTCCAGTATCCCGGCGTCGGTGGGAAAGTCAAAGCGAAGGCAATAGCTATAGAGGGCCTGCCGCGTCTCGCCGTACCGGCGGTTCACGTCTCCCCTTCCGTATTTGCCGTCCCCCAGCAGGGGATGGCCTGCGTCGGCAAAGGAGGCCCGGATCTGGTGGGTCCGGCCGGTGAGCAGCTCCACCTCCACCAGACTCAGCTCTCCCCTGCTCTCCAGCGTCTCATACAACGTCTCCGCCGTCTTGCCCCCGGGGATCGGCCTGTGGTAGACCTGCACCAGCTTCTTGCCCTCGTCCTTTAATAAAAAGCAGGACAGCTTCCCGGCGGGGGGCTTCATCCGCCCCAGAGTGATGCAGAGGTACTTCTTGGTAATCTCCCGGCCGCGGATCTTTTCGTTGAGGATCCGCAGGGTCTCGGCGTTTTTGGCGGCCATGACGATGCCGCCGGTGTTGCGGTCGATACGGTTGCAGAGGGCCGGGGTGAAGGCGTTCTCCCACCGGGGGTTCCACTCCCGCTTCTGATAGAGATAGGCCTGGATGTGGTTGATGAGGGTGTTCACCTTCTCCGTCTCGTCGGCGTGGACCACCAGTCCCGGCCGTTTGTTGAGGAGCATCAGGTTCTCATCCTCGTAGACGATATCCAGTCTGGGCTCGAAGAGGGTGAGGAAAAGGTTGTCCTCCCGGGGCTTGTCGAAAAACTCGTCGTTGATATAGAGCTGCAGCACGTCCCCCGGTTGGAGGCGCACGTCCCGCTTGGACCCCTTGCCGTTGACCTTCACCCGTTTGATACGGATATATTTCTGCAGAAGGGCAGGCGGCAGCAGCGGCATGGTCTTGGACAAAAACCGGTCCAGCCGCTGTCCGGCGTCGTTTTTTCCGATGGTGAATTCCCGCATAGATATCCTCCCGGTGGTGATCTCACCGCCCATTGTAGCCGTTCCCGGCGGATTTGGCAAGTCCTCTCAGCTCCCGCCCAGACCCAGGGCCCCGTAGTAGTCCGTTTTCAGCACCTGCTCGGAAAACCAGAACAGGTCCTCCACCTTCTGGAAACAGTCCAGGGCGTAGCCCTCCGGCACCTCCGCCCCCTGGGCGGGAGTGAAGACATCGGTCTTGGCGTCGTAGCGGCCCAGGTCCGTGAGAAAGGAGCGGTTGGAAAAAATCACCAGCCCCGGCTCGTCGGCCAGGATGTCCCGTCCCGCCAGGAGCCGGGAGTCGTAGGGCAGGCCGAAGAGGTTCAGGAGCGTGGGCAGGATGTCCAGACTGTCACAGGGCTTCTCCACCGTCACCGGCTCCTCCATATCCCCGGACCAGAGGATGAGGGCGGAGTGGTAGCGCGCAAAGTCCGGGTCCAGATGGGTCCCGGCCAGCTCGTCCAGCACCTGATCGGAAAGGCCGTAGGGATAGTGGTCCCCGGAGAGGCAGAGCACCGTGTTCTCCAGCTCCCCCGCTGCCTCCAGTTGCTCCAGCAGATACTGGAGGGCCCGGTCCAACTCCATGTTGCAGGCCAGATAGGCCCGGAATTCCTCGCTGTGGTCGGGATAGACCGCGTTCACCTCCTCCCGGTGCTTGTAGGCCATGGCGTTGCCGGTAAAGGTGTAGTTAAGGTGGCCGCTGACGGTCATGTAGTAGAGATGGAAAGGCTTCTCCCCGCCGAGGGCCTGGGGGACGGTTTTTTCCATCATCTCCAGATCCGACTCCGGCCAGGTGGCCCGAACCTCCAGCCCCTTCCCCACTCCATAGTAGTCATAGCCCATGTTGGGGTGGGTGATGTCCCGGTCATAGTAGTTGTAGGTATGGTTGTGGTAGGCGGTAGTGGGGTATCCCCGGGCTCGCAGCATGTTGCCCATGCAGAAGGGCATGGCGTTGGCGGCGGAGACCCGGAAGGCCCGGAAGGATTGATTGGGAATGAGACCGGTACAGGCGGCGTACTCCCCATCGGTAGTGGACTTCCACCACAGGGGGTTGTAGAAATTCTCAAAAACAAAGCCTTCGTGGGTCAGCTTCCACAGAGTGGGGGTGAGCTTCTCGTCCACGGCGTACCGCCAGAACCCTTCAGCGGTCAGGAAAATGAGGTTTTTCCCTGCAAACCTGCCGGTGTATCGGTTCTGCATGGTGGGCGTCCGGCTGTCCACGTAGGCGTGGAGGGCACGAAGACCGGCGTCCTCCTCTCCGGCGGCCAGAGCGGCAAAGTCCAGCGCCAGAACATTGGGACCGTAGACCGGCTCCTCCTGCTCCGGTCCCCGAGGAGGCTCCCCAGGTGGGGGCTCCTCGGGTTGTATCGGCCCCTCCGATTCCGAAGGCGGCTCACTTTGCAGCAGATGGGCGGCGTCCAGCCGCAGGGTGGTGAGCACGCCGAAGCGGGACACCGCAAGCTCCGGAATAAAGTCCTCCCGGTAGAGGACCCGTGGGGAGAGGATGCCCTGACCGGCGCTGAGGATGACCAGAGCTGCCAGCAACTGCACAGCTCCGGCGGAGAGCGCCAGAGCCGCCAGCCTGCCGCGGCTGCGTGGCACGGGCGGACACCGCCGGCCCAGCGTACAGAGGAGAACCAGGGGCAGAAGCAGCGGCAGGAGGGCCGGCAAAGCCCGCCAAATTCCCGTCAGCGTCTCTCTCCAGTATTGGGCAGCCTGGCCCGCCATGGTCAGAGTATCCAGCGTTAAAAAGGTGTGGAACACCGTGAAATAAACCGTCTGAACCAGGTACCAAAAGGTAGCCAGAGCCAGCAAGGTCACTGCGGCCCGCCGGCTCCCGTTGCCGGAAAACAGCGTACAGAAGAAGGCGCAGCCAAAGCCGATGGGCACCGTCAGCAGCAGCGTGTACCAAATACCCGCATCCAGATGCAGCCCGAAGCACCAGAGCTTCACCACGCACTCCAGATAAAACAGAGCCAACGGAAACAGCAGCAGCACATCCAGCCCAGGTTGGGGCTGCCGCCGCCTTCCGGAAAGGGAGATCAGGGAAATCATAGGTCAGTTCCTCCAAGCGACGGCGGGGCGGATTTCGTCGAACTTTGCGGTCTTTGAGACAGTGTACCACAGGAACGTGGGAAAAGGAACCGGGCCGGTGAAATGGGTGAGGAAAATTTGAATTTTTTTCGGGAAATTTGAAAAAGTATTTGACAACCGGGGGAGGATCCTCTATAATACTACTCGTGTCTTTATGAGGTGTGCTATGCTGTTGAATGTCAAAAAGATCATCAACGCCCCCGGAGAAAGGCTGGACTTCTCCTTTGAGATGGACCTGTCTGATGTGGAATTCGGCGGTTTGTATCCGATACGGAAACCGGTTGTGGTTACCGGCAACGTGAAGAACATTGCGGGGATGCTCCTTTTGGAGTTTCAGGCCAGCACAGTTCTCAGCTCTGTGTGTGACCGCTGTATGAAAGCGTTCGACAACCCCAAGACTGTCACCTACCAGTGCATGCTGGCCGATGAGGTCCAGGACGAGGAGAACGACGACATCGTTTTGCTGGAGAAGGACCAGGTGGACCTGGGGGATCTGGCCAAAACGGTCTTCATCCTGGAGATGGACACCAAAACCCTCTGTTCGGAGGACTGCAAGGGGCTATGCCCCAAGTGCGGCGCTGATCTCAACCAAGGGAGCTGCGGTTGCAAACCGGATACCGACCCCCGATTGGCGGCGCTTGCGGTACTTTTGAACAGGGAAAATGAAAGCGAACAATAAAAATTCAGATATACAGGAGGAGGTGTCATCATGGCAGTCCCTAAGGGTAAGGTTTCTAAGGCGAGACGTGACAAGCGGCGCAGCTCCGTTTGGAAGCTGGAGGTTCCCGGCATGGTCAAGTGCCCCAAGTGCGGTGCGATGCGCCTGCCCCACAGAATGTGCCAGGAGTGCGGTACGTACAATGGCCGTCAGGTCAAGGTCGTCAAGTCCGCCGTGGCGGAGTAAATTCTGTATGACGATCAAAAAGGACGCGGGTCTTTTTCCCGCGTCCTTTTTGTCCGTAATAGGCGGACGTTCCTCTTGCGGACAGGCAAAAAATCAGGTATAATAGCGAAAACCGGCGCGTATGTCAGGCCGGTTCCGACAAAATGTGGTGAGGGAGGAAGGTCTGTGAAGCGGAGCTGGATGCGTCAGGCGGCGACCGTGCTGCTATGCCTGCTGGCGGGAGCCCTCCTCTTGACAATAGCCTACGCCGTCTATGTCTTCGTCTCCTTCTATCGCCTGGAGGACGAGCTGCCCCTGGAGATTCAGGGCACGGCAGACTTGGGGCAGGCGGAGACGGACCAGCCCTACCGGGCCCTCTCCTACAACATCGGATTCGGCGCCTACGGGCCGGACTTCACCTTCTTCATGGACGGCGGAACCGAGAGCCGGGCCCGGTCGCCCCAGGAGGTGACGGAACACGTGACCGGCGCCTTCACCGCCGCCGGAGAGGCGGAGGCGGACCTATTGTTTTTCCAGGAGGTGGATGTGGACGGAACCCGCAGCTACCACATCGACCAGTATCAGATGCTTCTGGATCAGCTGGGCACGGGAAAGGCGGCGGTCTTCGCCCAGAACTACGACAGCCCCTATCTCCTCTGGCCCCCCACGTCTCCCCACGGCGCCAACCGGGCGGGCCTCGCCACCCTCAGCGCCTTTCAGGTGGACGGCGCCCTGCGGCGCAGCCTCCCCATTGAGGGTGGGTTGATGAAGCTGGTGGATCTGGACCGGTGCTATGCCAAGGAGCGGATCCCGGTGGAGGACGGCGGCGAACTGGTGGTCTACAACCTCCACCTCTCGGCCTACACCTCCGACGGCTCTATCGCTGAGGAGCAGCTGGAGCTGCTGTTTTCCGATATGCTGCGGGAATATCGGGCGGGCAACTATGTGATCGGCGGCGGCGATTTCAACAAGGATCTTTTAGGCAACTCCCCTGAGATTTTCGGCGTATCCGGCAAGGCGTATACCTGGGCCCAGGCCATCCCGGCCGAGGTAATCCCGGAGGGACTGGCGGTGATGGCGCCCTTGGATGAGGCGGACCCGGTCCCCTCCTGCCGCAACGCCGACCGCCCCTACGGTCCGGACGACTTTGTGGTGACGGTGGACGGGTTCATCGTCTCGGACAATGTGGAGGTGGAGGCCTGCGCGGTGATCGACACCGGCTTCCAGTGGAGCGACCACAACCCGGTATACCTGGACTTTATTCTCCAACCGTAACGTGAAATGCAAAAACGTCCCCCGCAGACTCCATCTGCGGGGGACGTTTTTTCGGTTACAGGGAGAAATCCTCCTTGGTCAGCTTGTCCGTGTTCAGCTTCACCGGCCGGGGCGGCACCCGCTTGAGGGGGTCGTATCGGAAGGCCCGGCAGCTGCCGTCCGCCGCCACCACGCCTTTGCGGCTGCAGATCACCTCGCTGTCGCTGAGGGGATTGCCCCGCTTGCAGTAGGAACAGCTGGGCTCGATGTCCTTGCGAAACAACATAAGTGTTCTCCTTCCTCTCCACACCGCGTTACAGGGTATGGAGCACCACCTGCTCCCCCTCCGCCGTGGCGCGGATCTGGGTGATGGGGCTGTCGTAGCTGTTGATGATCCGAACGGCGATCTGGTCCTCCAGCTCCTTCTGGATGGTCCGCCGTAGGTTCCGGGCGCCGTAGGCCACGGAGTAGGACTTTTTCACCAGATAGGCCACCAGCGCGTCGTCATAGTCAAAGGTGAGGCCCTTCTCCTTCAGGGCGTCTCGCAGCTCGTCCAGCATGATCCGGGCGATGCCGTGGAAGTTCTCCTCGGTAAGCTTGTTGAAATAGACAATCTCGTCCACCCGGTTGATGAACTCCGGCCGCAGGAAGGACTGCAGCGCCTTCAGGGCCCGCTCCTTCCCCTGCTCGTTCACCGTCCGGTTAAAGCCCACGCTTCCCTCCTTCCGGTCGCTGCCGGCGTTGGAGGTCATGACGATCACCGTATTCTCAAAATTCACCTTCCGCCCATGGGCGTCGGTGATCTGGCCGTCGTCCAGAATCTGGAGCAGCACGTTGAGCACGTCGGGATGGGCCTTCTCGATCTCGTCGAAGAGGACCACGCTGTAGGGCTTGCGGCGAATCTTCTCGGTGAGCTGGCCCGCCTCGTCATAGCCCACGTAGCCCGGAGGAGAGCCGATGATCCGGGACACGGAGTGCTTCTCCATAAACTCGGACATGTCAAGGCGGATGAGGCTCTCCGGGGCGTTGAAGAGGTCGTCGGCCAGCTGCTTGACCAGCTCCGTCTTTCCAACGCCCGTGCTACCCACGAAGATGAAGCTGACAGGCTTGCGCTTGGGACTGATGCCCACCCGGTTGCGCCGGATGGCGGCGGCCACGGCGTCGATGGCCTCGTCCTGGCCGATGAGCTTGCGTTTGAGCCGCTGGTCCAGCTCACTGAGGCGCTTGAACTCCTCCTCCCGGATCTTGCTGGCGGGAATCTTGGTCCAAAGCTCGATGACCCGGGCCAGATTGTCCATGGTCAGCTGGGGCTCCCCGTGGGCCTTGATGGCGTCCAGCTCCCCCTGAAGCTGCAGCCCCTTCACCTTGATCTCCGCCAGACGCTCGAAGTTGGGCTCCCCCTCGGTCTGGTTTTCGATCATGTCCTTCTCTTTGTAGTAGTCCTGAAGCTCCCGCTCGATCTCCATCCGCCGGGAGATCGACCGGTCCTTCAGATTGAGGTCGGAGCAGGCCTCGTCGATGAGGTCGATGGCCTTGTCCGGCAGAAAGCGGTCGGTAATGTACCGCTCGCTGAGCAGCACCGCCTGCCGGAGAATGCCGTCGGGAATCTTCACCCCGTGGTGCTCCTCGTAATAGTGGGCGATGCCCTTGAGGATCTTCAGGGTGTCCTCCATGTTGGGCTCGTTCACCACCACCGGCTGGAAGCGGCGCTCCAGGGCGGTATCCTTCTCGATATGCTTGCGGTACTCAGCGAAAGTGGTGGCGCCGATGACCTGGATCTCTCCCCGGCTGAGGGCGGGCTTGAGGATGTTGGCAGCGTTCATGCTGCCCTCGGCGTCTCCGGCGCCCACGATGTTGTGGACCTCGTCGATGACCAAAATCACATTGCCGCACTTGCGGATCTCCTCAATGAGGCCCTTCATCCGGCTCTCAAACTGGCCCCTGAACTGGGTGCCGGCCACCAGAGCGGTGAGATCCAGGAGGAACACCTCCTTGTCCCGCAGCTTGAAGGGCACGTCCTTGGTGCAGATCCGCTGGGCCAGGCCCTCGGCAATGGCGGTCTTGCCCACGCCGGGCTCGCCGATAAGGCAGGGGTTATTCTTCTGGCGGCGGTTGAGGATCTGGACCACCCGCTCGATCTCCTCCTCCCGGCCGACGACCTGGTCCAGCTTGCCCTGGCGGGCCCGGTCGGTGAGGTTGATGCAGTAGTTGTCCAGGAACTTCCGCTTGGGCTTCTCGTTTTTCCGCTCCTTCTCCCGGGACCGGCTCTGCTGGTCGCCGGAGGCGGGAGCGGGGGGATTTCCGCTGTTGTCAAAGAGGCGGTTGAGGAAGGGGAAGGTGGCGGTCTTGCCCTCCTCGTCATCCTCATCGTCGTCGCCGTCGGCAGAGGGAATCAGCCCCTCCATATTCTCCGCGCCGCCAAAGGCCTGCATCATCTCGTTGCTGATGGTGTCCAAGTCCTCATCGGTAATGCCCATTCGGTTCATCATCTCGTTGACCTGGGGCAGACCGATCTCCTTGGCACACTTGAGGCACAGCCCCTCATTGACGGTCTTGCCGTTCTCCAGCTTGGAGATAAACACCACCGCCACGTTTTTCTTACATCTGGTACATAAAGTCGGTTGCATACTTTCTTAAACCTCCGGGAATCACCGGTCTCACACCGGCAGCAATTGTAATAGGAAGGGGGCAGCCACCGAAGCCTCCAAAGCCTTGGGGTCCACCAAAAGACCTGTCTGCTTGTTGAGCCACAGCAGCACCAGCACCAGCACCACGCCCTTCACAGCGCCCGCCAGCACCCCGCCCAGGGTGTTCATCTGGTGCAGCACCGGCAGCTTCAGCGCCGCGTCCACCAGCCGGATCACCAGCTTCAGCGCCACCACCAGCACCACAAAGGCCGCCAAAAACAGCAGCATATAGGCCATGTTGTGCAAAATGGTGTCCGCCAGCACGTCCACCGCCACATTGGCAATGTCGTCAATGGTCCCGTTTTCCGTCAGCGTATCCAAAAGGCCCTTGAGAAGCCCGGAATAGCTCACGTCCGCCTCTGTCAGAGCGGTGAGATAATCGGTGATGGACTGGCTCACCTGGTGCTCCGCCACCGGTCTCAGATGCTCCATCACCTGAGCGGAAAACTGATTGGCCGCCCATGAAGCCCCGATGAGGGCCACCAGATAAGCCGCCAGATCTGCAAGGCTGCGGAACAGCCCCCGCCTCGCTCCCAACCACACACACAGCGCCACAATCGCGATCAATACAAGATCCAATATAACAGATGACGCGATCATTTGCTACCACCTTTCCATGGAATGTTTCACAAATTTTGTATCAGGGCAGATACCGGAAAGCGCTGCTTCCGCCGATGACCAGAGCGGAACCGTCTGACTCCATCAGTACCCTGTTTGCATAACCGGTATCCTCCAGGCGGCTATACTCCTCCAGATTCCGGTCATAAATTACCAGAGAGTTGCCCATCAGCACCGCCAGATAATTCCCGGCGGCAGACACATCCAGCACCTCCTGGTTCACATCCAGAAGGGCGATGACCTCCCCCGTCTCATCCACCGTCACCAGAGAGCCGATGCTCCCCGCCTGATAACGGTTCAAAAGCAGCGCCGCGAAGCCGCCTCCATCCAAACTATATTGCCGCAGATAGAGCTCGCCATAGGTAAAAGAGCCTAACCGTGTTCCTTCTTTATCTGTAAAGGAGATATCGTTGTCGGATACCGACACCCACACCTCCTCGATCTGGTCCAAATCCATGGACAGATGGTCATGGAGAAGCACCTCACATTTGGGCTCTGTTTCGCTGAGGGCATAGGTGATCTGCTGGGTACAGAAGCTGCCTTCCTCCTGCCCAAGCGCTTCCACCAAAACGGTGCGGCAGTCATCGCTGACCCGGGCGTCTATCAGGAAACGGGAGGAGGAGTTGTAGGTGAACACCGGCTCCTGCTGGTCATTATATACCGTCACAGAGCCCTTATACCCGCTCTTCTCCGAGACGGCGGCCAGCCACCCCTCCTCGTTGAGCCGGGCCGAGATCCAGCCGTAACCCTCGTCCAGTGTCAGCTCCAGCTTCAGCTGGTCCTCACTGCTGACCACCAGATTCCGCCCGCCGATGTCGTATGCCACGGCAAAATCCCCCCCCACATCCAGCGCCGGCTGGCTCAGCTGGATCTGGTGGGTAAAATAGGCGGTGCCGTCCTGGCGGAGGATCTGAAGATTATTCTGGTTCGCCACCACCAGCAGCTCCCCCAGCTGGCCGAAGCGGTTGGTTGTGTCGGCCGCGAAGGCGTATCCCTCGTCTCCGCCCTCGCCGTAGGCCATCCAGCGCCGGGCCCGGTCCAGGTAGGTGCTGTTCTGCAGCAGCACTACCGCCACCACACCCAGCACCACCACCGCCGTCAGCAGAAGGCCCCAGAGGCGGCGCAGAAAAGCCCGTCCCCACCGGCGCTTGGGGACCTCCTCTTCCTCTCTCTCCTCTTGTGAACGAAATTCATCCATTGAGCCGTTCATCCTCATACCATAGTCTCGTCAGGTACAGACCCCCAGGGGGCACCGTAGGACCCGCCAGAGTCCGGTTACCGGAGTCCAGGATCACCGGGATGTCCTCCGGCGTCAGCTTTCCCTCTGCGGCATACAGGACGGTTCCGGTGATGGCCCGTACCATGTTATACAAAAATCCATTGGCACAGACCTTCAGTTCCAGAAGATCCCCCTGCCGTGCCACCCGGCAGTAGTAGATGGTCCGCACCGTGGTTCTGGTCTCCGTCCCCACCGAACGCACTGCTCGAAAGTCGTGGGTTCCTTCAAAGGCACGAGCTGCCCGGTCCAGCAATTCCTCGTCCAGCCGCTTGGGGTAGAAATAGGCTCGGTTGACATAAAAGGGGTTTTTGATCCTGGAGTTGTAGATTCGGTAGGTATATTCTTTTTTGAGGCAGGAACCGATGGCGTTGAAGTCGTCGGCCACCTCGTAGGCCGCCTGGACCACGATGTCCTCAGGGGTGTGGGTGTTCACGGCGAAGGGCAGCCGGTCCACGGGGATCCTGGAGTCGGTACGGAAGTTGGCCACGTAGGCCTCCGCGTGGACCCCGGCGTCGGTGCGGCCGCAGCCGGTGATGTGGACCTTGTGGCCGCAGACCATGCCCACGGCCCGCTCCAGAGTCTCCCCTACGGTGACCTGGGTCTTCTGCACCTGCCAGCCGTGGTAGGCGGTGCCATTATACATCAATTTCATGGCGAGATTGCGCACAGGTGGTCTCCCCTCTCTTTCGTCATCCGGCTGGGATCAACTCCACCAGCACCAGCTCCGGCGGGTTGAAGATCCTCGGCACCCGAGTGGACTCCCGGGCAAGGCCCCGGCTCACCACAAAGGCGGTGTCCCCCACCTGATAAAAGCCCCCGGCCCAACGTGGAAAAAGGCCCTGATGGGGCGCGTAAAGGCCGTTGAGAAGCCCCGGCAACCGCCACTGTCCCCCGTGGGCGTGACCGGACACCACCAGCGTGAAGCCTCGAGCGGCATATTGTTCAATCTCCTCCGGCCGGTGGGCCAGGAGGATGGAGGTCTCCCCCTCCGCCGGAGTGAGGGCAGACACCTGCTCCTCCAGCTTCCCGGAGTCGGCGTCGTCCACGCCATACAGGACAACCTCCTGGCCGCGGAGGCTCCAGGTCACCTGCTCCCCCCGGAGAACCTGGATCCCCAGGGCGGCGATCTCTTCACAGATCTGATCCGCCCGGCCGGTCCAATACTCGTGATTGCCGGTAACATAGGTGCAAGGATATTCCCTTGCCAGCGCCTCCAGCACAAGGAATGCGTTCTTCTCCGGAAGCACATCGTCCACAATGTCCCCCACCAGGAGAATCCCGTCCGGCGCCAGCGCCGCTACCGCCTGGAGCAAATCCTGCTGGTCCTCCCCGTACTCACAGCTATGGAGGTCCGCCAGCACCGCCAGGCGCACCGGCTCTGTCATCGGGGCGGTCACCTGGTAGGTCTTGGTGACCAGCCGGTTGTCAAAGGCCCACAGGAGAAGGACCAAAAGGACCGCTCCCAGTAGGATCCAATAAAGTTTCTTAGAAAGTGGTTTCCCTTTACACATTCAGATATCGCAGGACAATGATGACGGCCACCGCACCCAAACCCAGAGTGAAAGCGGCGTAGTCGATGCCCTGGTACCGGAGGAGCCGCAGCTTGGTCCGCCCCTCGCCGCCGTGATAGCAGCGGCACTCCATGGCCACCGCCAGCTCGTCGGCCCGCCGGAAAGCGGAGATGAAGAGGGGCACCAGAAGGGGCACCATGGCCCTGGCTCGCTGGAGAACGCTGCCGGACTCGAAGTCCGCTCCTCTGGCCTTCTGGGCAGACATGATCTTGTCCGTCTCCTCGATGAGGGTGGGGATAAACCGGAGGGCGATGGACATCATCATGCTCAGCTCATGGATAGGCAGGCGCAGCTTCTTCAGAGGGCCCAGCAGAGTCTCCAGCCCGTCGGTGAGGGTGATGGGGCTGGTGGTGTAGGTCATGAGGAAGGTGCCCATGATGAGCATGATAATGCGGATGACCATGAAGAAAGCCCGGTAAACCCCCTCCAGGTTGACCGTAATAATCCACCAGGAGAAAAGCACCGTCTCCCCCGGAGTCCAGAAGAGATTGATGATGCCGGTGAAACAGACGATGATGACCACCGGCTTGAGGCCCCGCACCAGGGACTTGAGGGGCACCTTGGACACTGCGATGGCCCCGGCCAGCACCGCCGCCAGGAAGGCATAGCTCACGAACCAGTCGTTGGCGGTAAAGAGGGCCACGATATAGAGGACCTCCAAAATAAGCTTGGTCCGGGGGTCCAGACGGTGAGCCACGCTGTTTCCGGGGAAATACTGGCCTAAGGTAATGTCCTTCAGCATCCGCTCCGCCCCCCCTTCAACGCCGTCAGCGCCGCCTTCAGCTCCGCCACCGTGTATACGGCGGGGTCGATGGGCAGGCCCCGGCGGTGGAGCTCCATGGCCACCTTGGTGACCTGGGGCACCGTGAGGCCCACGGCCTCCAGTTCCTCCCCCCGGCTGAACACCTCGTGGGGGGTGCCGGTCATCACCACCCCGGCGTCGGCCAGGACGGCAATGCGGTCGGCGTTCTCGGCGATCTCGTCCATGCTGTGGCTCACCACTACCACCGTGCTGCCGGTGGCCTGGTGGTAGCTGCGGATTTTGCCCATGAGACTGTCTCTCCCGGCGGGGTCCAGGCCCGCCGAGGGCTCGTCCAAGATCAGTACCTCCGGCATCATGGCGATGACCCCTGCGATGGCCACCCGGCGCTTCTGGCCGCCGGAGAGCTCGAAGGGGGACTTCTCCAGAAGCTCCGGCGCAAGACCCACAAAGCCCGCCGCCTCCTCAATCCGTTCCTGAAGGGCGGCGCCGGTGAGGCCCATGTTCTTGGGTCCGAAGGCGATGTCCTTCCCCACCGTCTCTTCAAAGAGCTGGTACTCCGGATATTGGAACACCAGCCCTATCCGGAAACGGACGTCCCGGATCTTCTTGGGGTCCGCCCAGATATCCTTCCCATGGAAGAGGATCTTTCCAGAGGTGGGCTGGAGAAGGCCGTTAAGGTGCTGGATCAAAGTGGATTTCCCCGACCCGGTATGACCGATAATCCCCAAAAACTCCCCGGGGAGAATGTCCAGGCTCATGTCCCGGACGGCGCTGCGGCAAAAGGGGGTCCCTTCTCCGTAGGTGTGGGTCAGATGCTCCACGCGAATGATCGGTTCCAATGGTCTCTTCCTCGTTTTCTTAAGCTCAGGCCCCCAGGGCCCGGCAGATCTGGTCGGCGCAATCCTCCACAGTGAGGGCGTCGAGGGACACGTCCCAGCCCGCCCCCCGCAGGGCGTGGAGCAACTGCACCGTGGGCGGGGCGCTGAGGCCCAGAGCCTGAAGCCGCTCCACCTGGGTGAGAATCTCCATGGGGGTCCCGTCCATGGCCACCTTCCCGTGGTCCATCACCACCACCCGGTCGGCGTAGGCCGCCTCGTTCATGTGGTGGGTGATGAGGATCACCGTGATCCCCCGCTCCCGGTTGAGATACTGCACCGTGTCCAGCACCTCCCGCCGCCCCGCCGGGTCCAGCATGGCGGTGGATTCGTCCAGCACGATGCATTCCGGGGTCATGGCGATGACCCCGGCGATGGCGATGCGCTGCTTCTGGCCACCGGAGAGCATATGGGGGGCGTGGTCGGCAAACTGTTCCATACCCACTGCCCTCAAAGAGGCGTCCACCCGCCGCCGAATCTCCTCTGTGGGGACGCCTAAGTTCTCCGGGCCGAAAGCCACATCCTCCTCCACCACGTTGGCCACGATCTGGTTGTCCGGATTCTGGAACACCATGCCCACCCGGCGCCGGACCTCCAGCAGATTCTCCTCCGCCGCCGTGTCCATCCCGTCCACCAGCACCTTGCCGGAGGCGGGGATCAGCACCGCATTCATGTGCTTGGCCAGGGTGGACTTTCCGGAGCCGTTGTGGCCCAGCACCACCACGAAGGATCCCTTCTCTATAGTAAGGTCCACCCCGTCCAGGGCGTTTTGGGGCGTCTCCCCCTCCTCCACCGGATAGCGGTAGACCAGTTCGCTCGTCTTGATGATTTCCATGGTTTTCTTCTCACTTACCATATCGTTCTCAATTGATTTCCCGGCACCAGAGTCTCTCCGCTCCGCCGGGGGCCAATCGCCGCCATAGCCGCCACAGGCCGTATCCCAACAGCACCCCTAAGGCATTGAGCATCAGATCATCAATGTCGAAAGCCCGGCCCACCGACAGCTGGCAGGTCTCCACAAAGAGCGTGATCCCCGCCCCCAGCGTCACCGCCCGGGGCCAGCTGAAGCGCCGCCACAACAGCGGCACAAAAAATCCGAAGGGCAGAAACATGGCCACATTGCCGATGAAAATAAAAGGGTCATACAGGGTCTGAAAGGGCCGTAAACTGATGGTACCCATGGCAAAATAGGGGTACGCCGCTCCGTTCCACCGATAGCCGTTCCACACATCGATGAGGGAGGACACCACCCACCGGGGCGTCAGGGTCAGAAGAGCCATAGCGGCAGCAAACATCCAAAAAAGGGTGAGGACGATTTCTCTGGGAAAGCCGCTCGCAAGGCCCCGTCTGGAGAGCCGCCTTTGCCGCAGGGGCAGAAGTGCCAAGCATACAACCAAAGCGGGCAGAGCCCCCCAGGCCATGGCGAAGAGGTAGCGAATGAGGCGGCCGGCACTCATCATTCCGCCATCCACCGGCCCGTGGCCCCGCAGGGCAGGGCCAGCCCTGTCTCGGTGACGGGAAGGCCGATCTCGTCCCACTGGCACTTCCCGCCGTACTTCTTCCCCACCAGCAGCTGGAGAAGATACCCCAGCACCCCGGGGGCGAGACCGGTGGTGTAGGAGTTGATGATGACAAAGAGGGGCTTGTCCGACAACACCTTGCTGCACAGCTCCACAAAGGGGTAGAGACTGTCCTCCAGCTTCCACACCTCTCCCGTGGGCCCCCGGCCATAGCTGGGGGGATCCATGATGATGGCGTCGTAGGTCCGGCCCCGGCGGATCTCCCGCTCCACAAACTTGGCACAGTCGTCTACGATCCAGCGAATGGGAGCCTCGCTGAGACCACTGGCTTTCGCGTTCTCCTTGGCCCAGGCCACCATGCCCTTGGCCGCGTCCACATGACAGACGCTGGCCCCGGCGGCGGCGCAGGCCACGCTGGCAGCGCCGGTATAGGCGAAGAGATTCAAAACGTTGATGTGCCGCCCCGCCCCCCGAATCTGCTCCATAGCGAAATCCCAGTTCACTGCCTGCTCCGGAAAAAGGCCGGTGTGTTTGAAGTTCATGGGCTTGATCTGGAAGGTCAGGTCCCCGTAGCGAACCTGCCACTGCTGGGGCAGATTTCCCTTCTCCCAGTGACCGCCGCCGGTGCTGGAGCGGTAGTACCGCCCCGCCGGACGCCGCCAGCCCGGGTTGCTGCGGGGCGTGGCCCAGATGGCCTGAGGATCTGGACGGACCAGGATCTGGTCCTTCCACCGCTCCAGCTTCTCACCGCCGCCGCAATCCAGTATTTCATAGTCACGCCACTTGTCCGCAATCCACATCGCGCAATCTCCTCACAAAAATTCATGTTATTATACTATACCCCTCCCCCGCCGTCAACGGTGAAACTGCCGATTCTACCTTTACTATAAGAAAAGTTCACACTTTGTTCATTCCCTGGGAGCCGCCGTCAAACCTGTGGAAATTGACCAAAATTCCCTCCTCTCGTCTCCCCGGCGGCCTGTGCAGTGAGGTCCACTGTTTCTCCACTATGGACAATTATACAAAACTCTCTATGCTTTTTGGGCACTGTTGCCAAACTCAAAAAAATTAATTTGTAATTCTGCCTATTTTTTAGTTGAAATACGGCGGCATTTCCTGTAAAATACAGACAATGGTAAGTGCGTTTCTTGCCAACTATTTTAAGGAGGATACCGACATGAAGAAGTTATTCGCACTGGTGCTGTCTCTTGCCATGGTCTTTGCACTGGTGGCATGCGGCGGCAACAACGGCGGCACCACCAACAACGGCGGCACCACCAACAACGGCGGTGCCACCAATGACGGCGACGAGGGGGGCGAGACCTCCGCTTTCGCCGATTTGAAGGTGGGCTTCATTTTCCTGCACGATGAGAACTCCACCTACGACCTCAACTTCATCAACGGCGCCAAGGCCGCCTGCGAGAACCTGGGCGTCACCAACTACGTGCTGAAGACCAATGTGCCCGAGGGCCAGGAGTGCTACGACGCCGCCGCTGATCTGGCGGACGACGGCTGCGACATCATCTTTGCCGACAGCTTCGGTCATGAGGACTTCATGATCCAGGCCGCCAAGGAGTTCCCCGAGGTCCAGTTCTGCCACTCCACCGGCACCAAGGCCCACACTGAGGGCCTCAGCAACTACCACAACGCCTTCGCCTCCATCTATGAGGGCCGCTATCTGGCCGGTATCGTGGCCGGCATGAAGCTCAACGAGATGATCGAGGCCGGCGAGATCACCGCCGACCAGGCCAAGATCGGCTATGTGGGTGCCTTCACCTACGCCGAGGTGGTCTCCGGTTACACCTCCTTCTTCCTGGGCGCCCGCTCCGTCTGCCCCAGCGCCACCATGGAGGTGACCTTCACCGGCTCCTGGTATGACGAGACCGCTGAGAAGGAAGGCGCCCAGAAGCTGATCAACAACGGCTGCGTCCTGGTGAGCCAGCATGCCGACTCCATGGGCGCCCCCACCGCTTGTGAGACCGCCGGTGTGCCCAACGTGTCCTACAACGGTTCCACCATCAGCGCCTGCCCCAACACCTATCTGATCTCCTCCCGCATCGACTGGACTCCCTATTATGAGTACGCCATCACCGCTGTGGCCGAGGGCACTGAGATCGCTGCCGACTGGACCGGCACTCTGGCTACCGGCTCCGTGGTCCTCACCGACCTGAACACCGACGTGGCCGCCGAGGGCACTCAGGAGGCTATCGACGCCGCCATTGCTGCCCTGGAGGACGGCACTCTGCATGTGTTTGACACCTCCACCTTCACCGTGGGCGGCGAGACCCTGACCAGCTACATGGCCGACGTGGACACTGATCCCGACTACACCCCCGACACTGAGGCCATTGCCGACGGCTACTTCCATGAGTCTGAGTACCGTTCCGCTCCCTACTTCGATCTGCGGATCGACGGCATCACCCTGCTGGATGAGGCGTATTGATCCCCCTGCGGATCGCCTGACTTCCTGACCCGGTTTTCCGCGGTCTATGGGCCCCTGTCCGGCTCTTATAGCCGGACAGGGGCTTCTCTTTTCTTTCACTCCTGACTGGAAAAACCGGAGGCGGAGCGCGGAAAAGAATTTACAGGATACACCGGATATGGTATAATATCTTTGTTTATCACCGACGCATACACCCGGGGGAGACTGTTCCAGCTCGCTCCCCTCAGAGAAAGGATGACAGCCTTGGAAACTGTTAAGAATGCCATCAGAATGGAGCATATCACCAAGCGTTTCGGCACGAAGGTGGTAGCCAACCGCGACGTCAATCTGACGCTGCGCAAGGGGGAGATTCTCTCCCTGCTGGGGGAGAACGGCAGCGGCAAAACCACGCTGATGAACATGCTCTCCGGGATCTACCAGGCCGACGAGGGTCAAATCTACGTCAACGATCAGCCAGTGGCCATCTCCTCCCCCAAGGATGCCTTCGACCTGGGCATCGGCATGATTCACCAGCACTTCAAGCTGGTGGATGTATTCACCGCCACGGAGAACATCGTCCTGGGTCTGAAGGATAAGGGACGGCTGGATCTGAAGAAGGCCGGCCAGAAGATTCAGGAGATCTGCGACAAGTACGGCTTTGAAATCGACCTGAGCCAGAAGGTCTACGAGATGTCCGTCTCCCAGAAGCAGACAGTGGAGATCGTGAAGGTGCTCTACCGGGGCGCGGAGATCCTGATTCTGGACGAGCCCACCGCCGTCCTCACCCCCCAGGAGACCGACAAGCTCTTCACCGTCATGCGCAACATGCGCGCCGACGGGAAATCCCTTATCATCATCACCCACAAGCTCCACGAGGTGCTGGAGGTCTCCGACCGGGTGGCGGTGCTGCGCAAGGGGGAGTATGTGGGCGACGTGCCCACCAGCGAGGCCAGCCAGCAGTCCCTGACGGACATGATGGTGGGCCATGCGGTGAGTCTCAACATCAACCGCCCCCAGCCCAAGGATCCCAAAAAGCGGTTGGAGGTCAAGGGCCTGACGGTCTACGACAATCTGGGAGTCAAGCGGCTCAGCGACGTGACCTTTACCGCCATGAGCGGGGAGATCCTGGGCATCGCCGGTATCTCCGGCTCCGGCCAGCGGGAGCTGCTGGAGGCCATCTCCGGCCTCTACCCCGTGGCCCAGGGCACCGTCACCTTCTACCCGCCGGAGGAGGACGGGACGGAGGCCCCCAAGGGCAAGGAGCTGGTGGGCCTCGACCCCATGGCCATCCGCAAGTGCGGCGTGTCCATGGCCTTCGTCCCCGAGGACCGGCTTGGCATGGGCCTTGTGGGCTCCATGGGCATGACCGGCAATATGATGCTGCGCTCCTGGAACAAGGGGCGGGGCGTTTTTGTGGACCGCAAGGACCCGGAGAAGCTGGCCAACCGGATCTGGAAGGAGCTGGATGTGGTGACGCCCAGCACCGCTTTCCCGGTGCGCCGCCTGTCCGGCGGCAATGTGCAGAAGGTGCTGGTGGGCCGTGAGATTGCCCAGGATCCCTCTGTGCTGATGACGGCCTACGCCGTCCGAGGCCTTGACATCAATACGTCCTACACCATTTACAATCTGCTGACCGAGGAGAAAATGAAGGGCGTGGCCGTGGTGTATGTGGGCGAGGATCTGGACGTGCTGCTGGAGCTGTGCGACCGGATTCTGGTCCTCTGCGGCGGAAAGGTCAGCGGTATTCTGGACGCCCGCACTGCCAACAAGCGGCAGGTGGGCGCGCTTATGACCCATGTGGGGGGAGGCAGTGCGGATGAATAAGCGGCAAAGTCGGTTCTATATCTCCAAGCGGACGGATCTGTCCTGGTACGCGGCCTGGGGGATCCGGGGCGCCGCCATCCTGCTGGCTCTCGTGGTCTGCGCGGTAGTGACCACGCTGATGACCGGGGAGAACCCTATCAGCATCTACATCACCATCTTTGAAGGCGCCTTCGGCACTGCCCGCCGCACCTGGATCACCGCCCAGGATCTGGCCATTCTGCTGGGCATCTCCCTGGCGGTGACGCCGGCGTTCAAAATGCGCTTTTGGAACATCGGCGCCGAGGGCCAGGTGCTCATCGGCGGCCTCGCCACCACCGCCTGTATGATCTGCCTGGCGGACAAGTTTTCCAACGGCATGGTGATCCTCTGCATGATCGTGGCCAGCATCGCGGCCGGAGCCCTGTGGGGCTTCCTCCCCGCCTTCTTCAAGGCCAAGTGGAACACCAACGAGACCCTGTTCACCCTGATGATGAACTACATTGCCACCCAGCTGGCCGCCTACTACATCATCGTGTGGGAGGTACCCAAGGGAGCCGGTAAGATCGGCATCATCAACCAGAGCACCGAGATCGGATGGCTGCCCCAGATCGGGAACCAGTACCTCCTCAGCATCATCGTGGTGGCGGTGCTCACCGGGGCCATGTACATCTATCTCAGCAAGAGCAAGCACGGCTATGAGATCGCCGTGGTGGGCGAGAGCCAGCGCACCGCCAGCTATGCCGGCATCAAGGTGGAGCGGGTCATCATCCGCACCATGGTGCTCTCCGGCGCCATCTGCGGCCTCATGGGCCTTCTGCTGGTAGGCAGCATCAACCACACCCTCACCACCACCGTGGTGGACAGCCGGGGATTTACCGCCGTCATGGTGTCCTGGCTTGCCAAGTTCAACCCCATCGCCATGATCTTCACCAGCCTCCTGCTGGTGGTTCTCAGCCGGGGTGCCAGCGAGATCTCCAGCAACTTCGGCCTCAACCACTCGTTCTCCGATATCCTCACCGGCATCATTCTCTTCTTCATCATCGGCTGCGAGTTCTTTATCACCTACAAGATCAACCTGCGGAAATCCGCGGAAAAGGAGGCGTGAGGAATGTTTGATCTGGTATCCTTTATTCCCCGTGCGGTCATGCAGGGCATTCCTCTGTTGTACGGCAGCACCGGCGAGATCTTGACGGAGAAGTCCGGCAACCTGAACCTGGGCATCCCTGGCGTCATGTATGTAGGCGGTATCTGCGGCGTCATCGGCTCCTTCTTCTACGAGCAGGCCGTCCCCGCCGCGGAGATGAACGCCTTTCTGGCCATCGGCATCCCCATGGTCTGTTCCCTTCTGGGCTCCCTGCTCATGGGCCTCCTCTATTGCCTGCTCACCGTCACCCTGCGGGCCAACCAGAACGTCACCGGTCTGGCCCTCACCACCTTTGGCGTAGGCGTGGGCAACTTCTTCGGCGGCTCTCTCATCAAGCTCACCGGCAGTGAGGTGCCCTCCATCGCCCTCTCCGCCACCAGCAGCTACTTCATGAAGTCCCTCCCCTTTGCCGACAGTTGCGGCTGGTTCGGCAAGGTGTTCCTGTCCTACGGCTTTCTGGCCTATCTGGCGGTGATCATCGCCATCGTCTCCTCCTACGTCCTCAAGCGGACCCGGGTGGGCCTGCAGCTGCGGGCGGTGGGCGAGAGTCCCGCCACAGCGGACGCCGCCGGCATCAACGTCTCCCGGTACAAGTATGTGGCCACCTGCGTAGGCAGCATGATCGCTGGCCTGGGCGGCCTCTACTACGTGATGGATTATGCCACCGGCGTCTGGTCCAACAACGCCTTCGGCGACCGCGGCTGGCTGGCCATCGCCCTGGTGATTTTCACCATCTGGCGGCCCAACGTCAGTATCCTGGCCTCCATCCTCTTCGGCGGCTTCTACATCCTGTACCTCTACATCCCCTCGGGCCTGGACCTGTCGGTGAAGGAGCTCTACAAGATGATTCCCTACGTGGTGACTCTGGTGGTGCTGATCGTGGTGTCCATGCGGAAAAAGCGGGAGGATCAGCCCCCCGCCAGCCTGGGCCTTCCCTACTTCCGGGAGGACCGGTAGCAATCCACCCTTCTCAGCTGTTTGTCCCAGCATCCAAAAGGGACCGGCCATTGGCCGGTCCCTTTCCTTTTGCTCTGCTTTATTCTCCATATGCGCATAATATTTCAGCATGTCTCTCTATACTTCCCCTGATTTATCAGGAAATTTGATAATTTCTTAAAATTATTGAATGAATATTGACAAGCCGTGTCGAAGACGTTACAATGCTCCTGTTAAACAAATGCAACCGGCCCCCTGCAGGGTCCTCTGCAGGCAAAGGCCGTAAAACAAGCACGAACAGGAGGAATCATTATGGTTTTTGGTCTTTTAAAAGACATCAAAAACGGCGAGTACCGTACCATCGCCACCCCGGTGGAGATTGCCACTATTGTCAACGACGGCCACACCGCCCTGGTCCAGAAGGGGGCCGGGGAGAAGGCTGGCTTTGAGGATGCCGCCTACGAGGCCGCCGGGGCCAAGCTGGTGGACACCATGGAGGAGATCTACGCCCAGGCCGACTTCGTCACCAAGGTGAAGGAGCTGGAGCACTGTGAGTTCCCTCTTCTCCGGAAGGGCCAGATCATCTTCACCTGCATCCACCCTGCCGCCCATCCCCAGGAGGTTCAGGCCATCCTGGACAGCGGCTGCATCGCTTTCACCGCCGAGGACAGCCATCGCTACGGCTCCCCCAACTGCGAGGCCGCCGGTAAGCAGGGGGCCCTCATGGGGCTGGAGTCCATGCTGTCCATCAACGGCGGCAAGGGTATGTTCGTCAGCGGCCTTGGCGGCTCTCCCGCCATGAAGGTGCTGATTCTGGGCGGCGGTACCGTGGGCCAGGCGGCTCTGTCCGTGCTCTATGCCCTGGGCGCCCGGGTCACCGTCATGGACATCAACATCGGCATCCTCCGCACCCTGAAGCGGCAGTACAACGAGCACATCGACACCATGATGTGCACCAAGGAGAACATCGCCGCCCTGCTGCCCCAGACCGACATGGTCCTCAACTGCGTCAAGTGGCCCAAGGGCTGCAACGACTTCCTCATCGACCGGCCTATGCTGAAGCTGATGGGCAAGGGCTCCGTCATCGTGGACATCTCCAACGACGACAACGGCGCCATCGAGTCCTTCCACGAGACCACCCACGAGAACCCCCGGTACATCGAGGAGGGCGTGGTCCACTACTGCGTCAGCAACATCCCCGGGGCCATCGCCAACTCCACCTCCATCGCCTACGCCGCCTCGGTGATCCCCCACTTCCGGGCCATCCTCAACAAGGGCGTGGCCGCCGCCTGCGCCCAGGACGGCTTCCTCCGCCGGAGCCTCACCGCCTACAAGGGCTACCTCACCCACGAGGAGACCAGCGCCCTCCAGAACCGTCCCTGGGTCCGGCCCGAGGACATTCTGGGCATCGCGGACCAGAAGCTGGACCCGGCGCCCCCCGCCACCGTCACCCGGTCCGACAATCTCCTGCCCCTGGAGCAGGTGAAGCTATAAAGGAATTCCCCTTGTCGTAAATTAAAGAAAAGAGACGACGCAAAGAGAAGAAAAGAAAGAGAGAGTAACACGCATGGAAGACCTCGTCAACATGGGCTTCATCTCCGTGATCCCGGCCATTCTGGCCATCGTCCTGTCCTTCGCTACCAAGAATACTATCGCCGCCCTGGCCATCGCCTGCTTCACCGGCACCGCCCTGGTGGGTATCCACGAGGGCACCTCCCTGGTGGAGACCCTCCTGCTGGGCTTTCCCACCCTTCTGAAGGAGAATCTGGGCAACACCAGCTTCTCCTGGGTCATGCTGCTGAACACCTTCATCGGCATCCTGGTGGCCTACTTCCAGAAGACCGGCGCCATCCAGGGCTTCTCCCAGTGGGTCCATGACAAGCGCCTCAGCCGCAAGGGGGCCCAGCTGATGGCCTGGGTGCTGGGCATGTTCGTCTACTTCAGCGACTCCTTCAGCCCCCTGTTCGTGGGCTGCACCATGCGGTCCATCACCGACAAGGCCCGCATCTCCCGGGAGAAGCTGGCCTACATCGCCGACTCCACCTCCGCCCCCGTCAGCGTGCTGGTGCCCATCACCGGATGGGCGGCCTACCTCAGCGGCCTGGCCGTGGGTGTGGGCTGCATCGTCACCCAGGAGGACGCCTCCGCCCTCTTCCTCAAAGCCATTCCCTTCAATTTCTACCCCATCTTCGCCGTCATCCTGGTGGGTCTCATCGGCTCCGGCATCGTGAAGGATTACGGCCCCATGCGGAAGGCGGAGCAGCGGGCCATGGAGACCGGCAAGGTGCTGGCCGACGGAGCCCAGCCCCTGGTAGGTAAGGAGCTCACCGCCATGGAGGCCTACCCCGGCTTCAAGCCCCGGGTGTTCCTGAACTTCCTGCTGCCGGTGCTCATCATCATCACCGTGGCCCTCTCCACCTACATTGCCTACAACTCCGCCAAGACCATGGAGGCCTTCCTCCTGGTGGTGATCCTCATGACCATCAGCATGATGCTCCAGGGCATCCCCTTCAAGGAGGTCATGGATACTCTCACCAACGGCATCAAGGGGGCCCTCCCCGCCGTGATTCTGCTGGCCCTGGCCTACTCGGTGAACGGCTTGTCCCAGACCATGGGCACCGCCAACTACATCATCTCCATCACCCAGGGCTTCCTGACTCCCCACCTGCTGCCCATGGTGATCTTCGTGGTGGCTGCCATCATGGCCTTCGCCACCGGCTCCTCCTGGGGTACCTTCGCCATCTGCATGCCCATCGCCCTGCCCATGGCATTCGCCATGACCGACGGCCAGCTCACCAACATCGTGGTGGCGGTGTTCGCCGCGGTGGCCGGCGGCGGCGTCTTCGGCGACCACTGCTCCCCCCTGTCCGACACCACCATTCTCTCCTCCATGGGCTCCGCCTCGGACCACCTGGACCACGTGAAGACCCAGCTGCCCTACGCCCTCACCTGCGGCGTGCTGGCCGCTGTGGCCTACCTGATCCTGGGCTTTGCCGTGGCCGCCTGAGGAATTTTCCCATACACCCCCCGAGAGGCGGGACCGTATCCGGTCCCGCCTCCCCTTTTTTCCGCCGTTCCTCTTGCACCTCTGCCAACCAGCGTGGTATCATCGCCTTGACTGATGCGGGAAATTTCCCGGGAAAGGAGGTCCGCCGTGGACCTGATCGTATCCCCCGCCCAGGCCGGGCGGACGGTGGGGGTCCTGCTCAAACGGGAGCTGGGGCTCAGCACTACTCTTTTAAACCAGCTCAAGCGCCGCCCCGGGGCCCTGCTGAAAAACGGCGCGCCGGTCTTCACCAACGCGGTCCTCACCGCCGGGGACCATCTCACCGTGGACCTGACCGATCCCCCCGCCGCCGTGCCCACCGCCCCGGTCCCCATGGACCTGGACATTCCCTACGAGGACGAGTTCCTCCTGGTGGTGAACAAGCCCGCCCCCCTGGCGGTCCACGCCTCCTCCTTCGCCCCGGAGGAGCCCACCCTGGCCAACGGCCTGGCCGCCCATCTGGGGCCGTCCTTCACCCTCCACCTGGTGAACCGCCTGGACCGGGGCACCACCGGGCTTATGGCTGTGGCGAAGAGCCAGTATGTCCACAACCTCCTCCGCCGCCAGCTCCACACCCAGGACTTCTACCGGGAGTACCGGGGGGTGGCCCTGGGGACCGTCGCTCCTCCCGCCGGGGACATCTGCCTGCCCATCGGACGGGCGAAGGACTCCCCCATCAAGCGGTGCGTCCGCCCCGACGGGGCGGAGGCCCTCACCAGCTATGAGACCCTTCAGCAAACGGAGAACTTCACCCTCCTGCGCCTCATCCCCCACACCGGCCGGACCCACCAGCTGCGGCTCCACCTGGCGGCCATTGGGCACCCCCTGGCCGGGGACTGGCTCTACGGCATCGAGGACCAGGATCTGATCCCCCGCCCCGCCCTCCACGCCGCCCTGCTGCGGCTGCGCCATCCGGTCACCGGGGCGCTGCTGGAGCTGGAGGCCTCCCTGCCCCCGGACATGGCCACCCTGCTGAAGGAGCCGTAAGCGAAAATGACAGAAGGAGCGCCGTCTTCAAAACGGCACTCCTTTCTTTTGCAATTCATATATTGCATTTTCCCTTTACAGCAAAACCGGCACCGGGGCATCCATCACGAGGCTTTCCGGTGTGACGAGACAGTCGTAGGCCAGCACCCTGACCCCTGCGGCAGCGGCCTCCCGGAGAGCTTGACCGAAGGCGGGGTGGGTGGCGTCGTTGGGGCGGAAATGGGTGACTCCCTTCATCTGGATCACAAAACACACCGCCGCGCCGTACCCCTGCTCTATCGCCCGCCGGAGGCCGTGGAGGTGCTTCACCCCCCGCTCCGTGGGGGCGTCGGGGAACCGGACCTCCCCGTTCTCCTCCAGGGTCACCCCCTTTACCTCCACGAAGGTGACCCTCTCCTCCGTCTCCAGCCGGAAGTCGAACCGGGAGTCCTCCCAGGTAAACTCCGGCCGCAGGGAGAGAAGCCCCGGCCAGTGTTCCGCCGCCCACTCCCCGAACACTCGGTTGGGGGCCTGGGCGTCCATGTTGATGAGGAGGTCCCCCTTCTCCACGGCAATGAGGTCGTACCTGGTCTTCCGGGCCGGGTTGGCGGAGGCCTCCAGGTACACCGCCGCCCCGGGGACCAGCAGCTCCCGGCACCGCCCCGTGTTCTTCACATGGCAGACCTCCGTCCGCCCTTCCAGCTCCACATGGGCAATGAACCGGTTGGGCCGCTCCAGAAACAGCCCCCTCCTGACCTGCTGATACCGCATAGCGCGCCTCCTTGTCTCCACTGTTCTTTCCTCTCAGCAGGTTGTAGTATAACATAGCCCGTTTTTTTGTGAAAGACTCCGTTAAAAATTTGTCAGCAGTACGGGAAATGCTATTGAATTTCCCAGGGGCTTCTGCTATAATAATCTCATCTATGCGTTAGTTGAAATCTGGTAGATTTCAGCAGCAGATTTGCCCCATTTTTTCCAAATGGAGCAACCAATGTGAAGGAGGAAGCATCTATGTCCAACTGGTTCGTCGTGTTGATGGGCATCGGTACTGTCTTCTTTGGCCTGATCTGCATCATCGTCCTCAGCTACGTCATGAGCGCTATCTGCCGCAGCGGCAGCAAGCAGCCCGTGGCCGTGGCTGCGGCCCCTGCTGCAGCGCCCGCCAAGGCGGAGGGTATCCCCAATCGACAGGCTATGATCGCCGCCATTTCCGCCGCAATTGCGGAGGATCTGGGTACCGATCTGGCCGGTATCCGTATCCTGTCCGTAAAAAAACTTTAAGAGGAAGAGGTAAAGAAACATGAAAAAGTATAAGGTCAACGTAAACGGCTCTGTCTACGAGATCACCCTGGAGGTGCTGGACGGCGCTCCCGCCGCCGCCCCTGCTGCTCCCGCTGCCGCCCCCGCCGCTCCTGCTGCCGCTGCTCCCGCCGGCGGTGAGAAGGTCTGCTCCCCCATGCCCGGCACCATCCTTGCTGTGAACGTGGCCAACGGCTCCGCCGTCAAGAAGGGCGACGTGCTGATGGTTCTGGAGGCCATGAAGATGGAGAACGAGATCATGGCTCCCTGCGACGGCACCATCACTTCCGTCAACACCTCCAAGGGTTCTAGTGTTGAGTCCGGTACTCTGCTGTGCGTGATCGGTTGATCGCGTAAGGAGGGTATAAAGTATGGAAGCTATTTTGAATTTTATTCAGGATACCGGCTTCTACATGATCGGTTCCAAGGGTGACTGGCAGACGATTGTGATGATCCTCATCTCCTTCGTCCTGATGTACCTGGCCATCGTGAAGAAGTTCGAGCCCCTGCTGCTGCTGCCGATCTCCTTCGGCATGCTGGCCACCAACCTGCCCGGCGCTGAGATGTATCACGAGATTCTCTTTGCCGGCGGTCACATCCACTGGGAGCTGTTCGGCGGCTCCCCCATGACGGCGGAGCTGCTCAGCGAGCTGCAGGCCTCCGGCGTCAGCGAGGCCATTCTGAACGCCTACCCCGTGGGCGCCACCGTATCCACCGGCCTCATCGACGTGTTGTACTTAGGCGTGAAGCTGGGCATCTACCCCTGCCTCATCTTCATGGGCGTGGGTTCCATGACCGACTTCGGCCCCCTGATTGCAAACCCCAAGAGCCTGCTGCTGGGCGCTGCCGCCCAGCTGGGTATCTTCATGACCTATGTGGGCTGCCGCGTGTCCGGCCTGTTCTCTGAGGCGGAGGCCTCCTCTATCGGTATCATCGGCGGCGCCGATGGTCCTACCGCTATCTTCGTCACCAGCCGTCTGGCTCCCCACCTGCTGGGGCCCATCGCCGTGGCCGCCTATAGCTACATGGCTCTGGTGCCTGTGATCCAGCCCCCCATCATGCGGCTGCTCACCACCAAGGCCGAGCGCCAGATCGTGATGAAGCCTCTGCGCGAGGTGTCCAAGCGCGAGAAGATCCTGTTCCCCATCATGGTCACCGTGTTCGTGGCCCTGCTGGTACCCTCTGCCGCTCCTCTGATTGCCTGCCTGATGCTGGGTAACCTCTTCAAGGAGAGCGGCGTTGTGGAGCGTTTGACCAAGACCGCCGGCAACGAGCTGATGAACATCGTCACCATCTTCCTGGGCCTGTCTGTTGGTTCCACCGCCACCGCCACCACCTTCCTGGAGGGCCGTACCCTCGCCATCATGTGCATGGGCGTCGTGGCCTTCGGCTTCGGTACTGCCGGCGGCGTGGTCCTGGCCAAGATCATGAACCTGTTCCTCAAGGAGAAGATCAATCCCCTCATCGGTTCCGCCGGTGTGTCCGCTGTGCCTATGGCCGCCCGTGTGTCCCAGGTGGAGGGCCAGAAGGCCAATCCCGCCAACTTCCTGCTCATGCACGCCATGGGCCCCAACGTGGCCGGCGTGATCGGCTCTGCCATCGCCGCTGGCGTGCTGATGGCACTGTTCGGTTAATTGAGAAGGAGGACCGACTATGGAAACTATGGAATTTCTGTCTAACAAGCCCTTGCTGATCACCGACACCATCCTCCGTGACGCCCACCAGTCCCAGGCGGCCACCCGCATGACCATCGAGGACATGCTCCCCGCCTGCGAGATTCTGGACTCCATCGGCTACTACTCCCTGGAGTGCTGGGGCGGCGCCACCTTCGATGTGTGCATGCGCTTCCTCAACGAGGATCCCTGGGAGCGCCTGCGGACCCTGCGCAAGCACCTGCCCAACACCAAGCTGCAGATGCTCTTCCGCGGCCAGAACATCCTGGGCTACAAGCACTACGCCGACGACGTGGTAGACGCCTTCTGCCGCAAGAGCATTGAGAACGGCATCGACATCATCCGCATCTTCGACGCCCTCAACGACGTGCGCAACCTGGAGCAGGCCATCAAGTCCACCAAGAAGTACGGCGGCCAGGTGGAGGCCACCCTCAGCTACACCATCTCCCCCATCCACAACGAGGACTACTTCGTGAAGCTGGGCAAGGAGCTGGAGCAGATGGGCGCCGACACCCTGTGCATCAAGGACATGGCCAACCTTCTGCTGCCCATGGACGCCTACTCTCTTGTCAAGCGCCTGAAGGAGAATGTCAGCATCCCCATCCACCTCCACACCCACAACACCACCGGCACCGGCGACATGGTATACCTGATGGCGGCTTACGCCGGCGTGGACATCGTGGACACCGCCCTGAGCCCCCTGGCCAACGGCACCGCCCAGCCCGCCACCGAGTCCTTGGTGGCCACCCTGAAGGGCACTGTCCGCGACACCGGTCTGGACCTCGGCAAGATGAGCGACGCCGCCGTCCACTTCCGGAAGGTGGCCCAGCGTCTGAAGGACACCGGCGCCCTGGATCCCAAGGTGCTGAACGTGGACACCAACACCCTGCTCTATCAGGTCCCCGGCGGCATGCTCAGTAACCTCATCAGCCAGCTCAAGCAGGCCGACAAGGAGGACAAGTACTACGACGTGCTGGCGGAGATTCCCCGGGTCCGCGAGGACTACGGCTATCCCCCGCTGGTTACCCCCTCCTCCCAGATCGTGGGCACCCAGGCCGTCATGAACGTGATTCTGGGCGAGCGGTACAAGACCTTCACCAAGGAGTCCCGTGCCGTTCTAAAGGGCGAGTACGGCGCTCTGCCCGGCAAGGTCAACGAGGCGGTTCGTGCCAAGGCCGGCATCAAGCCGGAGGAGGTCATCACCTGCCGTCCCGCCGATCTGCTGGAGCCCGAGCTGGAGAAGTACAAGGAGGAGTTCAAGGACATCGCCAAGAGCGAGGAGGACGTGCTGAGCCTGGCGCTGTTCCCCCAGGTGGCCCCCAAGTTCCTGGCCTGGCGCGACGGTCCTCACGACGAGCCCGCCGCCCCTGCCGCCCCCGCTGCCAAGCCCGCCGCCGATCCCAACGCGGTTCGCGAGCTCTATGTGGAGGACAAGTCCATCTGAGGACTTCGGTCTTAAGAAACGAACACGGCGTGACGATTGTCACGCCGTGTTTCTTTACAAGGAGGAACTGCAATGCGGCAGGATACCATCGACCAAGTGCTGGCCTTCCGGGACGAACGGGACTGGAAGCAGTACCACAACCCCAAGGACCTGGCCATCTCCCTGAGCCTGGAGGCGGCGGAGCTGCTGGAGGTTTTTCAGTGGAGCGGAAGCGACACAGAGTGCCGGGACAAACTGCCGGAACTGCGGGAGGAGCTGGCAGACGTGCTGATGTACGCCATCTCCCTGGCGGACCGGCTGGATCTGGATTTAGACGAGATCATTCTGGAAAAGCTCCGGCGCAACGGGGAGAAGTACCCTCTGGAGAAGGCCCGGGGCCGGAAGGACAAGTATACCGATCTGTGAGACGGGAGAGGAGGCACCATGCGCTACCCCATTTTACTTTTTGACGCGGACAACACCCTCTTCGACTTCCCCGCCGCCGAGCGGGCGGCCTTTCAAGAGGTCTGCCGGGAGGCGGGCTTTTCCTTCTCCGAGGAGGGGTACGCCCTCTACCACCGGTGCAACGGCGAGCTGTGGGAGGACTTCAACGCCGGGCGATGCACCAAGGAATTTTTGCTGGTGGAGCGGTTCCGCCGGTACCTCGCCCGGTCCGGTCAGGCCGGCGACCCGGAACAGATGAACCGGACCCACCTTCGGATGCTGGCCACCAGCGCCGTCCTCTTCCCCGACGCCCTGCCGGTGTGCCGGATTCTGGCGGAAAAGCGGCGGCTCTACATCATCACCAACGCCGTGGAGTCCGTCCAGCGCACCCGGTTCGCCGCCTCCCCCATTACCCCCTGCTTCCAGGACTTTTTCATCTCCGAGACGGTGGGCTGCGGCAAGCCGGAAAAGGCCTATTTCGACTATGTCTTGGCCCGCATCCCCGGGGCAAAGCCGGAGGACTGTCTCGTCATCGGGGACTCCCTCTCCAGCGACATCCGGGGGGCCAATAACGCCGGTCTCCCCTGCTGCTGGCTCAACCACACCGGCAGGCCCCGGCCGGAGGGATTCCGCATCGACTACGAGATCCGCGCCCTCACGGAGCTGCTCCCCCTGCTGGAGGAGTGAGATTTTCCGGAATCCGATGCAGGGCGCATATTGTTCTACCCTGGCTTTTTCTGTAGAATAGAGGGGAAAAATCTTTGGAAAGCGAGGTCCCCCCTATGAAAAAGCTCCCAGCGCTTCTGTTGTCCCTGCTCCTGTCCCTGTCTCTGGCCGTCCCTGCCATGGCTAACGTCACCATCAACATCAACGGCGTGGCCCTCTATGGTGTGGTCCGGCAGACAGGCAAGACTCTCTCCATCGTGGAATATGACGACAACGGGGTTCCCTCCGTGGTGGAGAAGACCGTCACCGTCTACTATTTCCCAGACAGCGGCGGCAGGATTTCCTTGGAGAACAGCGACCTTGTGCCCAGTCTCCTGACCTTTACGCTGACCGACGGCATCTATACCATGACGGACGGCGGCTGCATCAGCCAGCCCTGGGAGGTAACAAAAGAGGCGTGGGACACCCCTGACATGCTCTATGAAATCGTGGCAGACGGTATCAACGATATCTTTTTTACTTTTGATTCCAATTCGGAGGAGCTTTCTCCCTCCTCCTCCAGTTTCACCGATGTGGCCGTCAACGCCTGGTATGCTGAGCCTGTGACCTGGGCCGTGGCACAGGGGATCACTACCGGCACCACCGACACCACCTTCTCCCCCAACAGCACCTGCACCACCGCCCAGATTCTCACCTTCCTGTGGCGGGCCAAGGGCTCCCCCGCCCCCGCCGGTGAGAACCCCTTCACCGATGTGGCGGAGAACGCCTACTACGCCGACGCCGCCATCTGGGCATACGAGAACGGCCTGGTGACCGGCGACACCTTCAACGGCAGCGCCCCCTGCACCCGCAGCGCCACGGTGACCTACCTGTGGACCCTGGCGGGCAAGCCCTCTACCGGCAGCGCCGCCTTCACCGACGTGGCGGAGGACGCCGCCTATGCCCAGGCGGTGGCCTGGGCTGTGGAGGAGGGCATCACCTCCGGCACCAGCGACACCACCTTCTCCCCCGACGCCACCTGCACCCGGGGCCAGATCGTCACCTTCCTCTATCGGGACCTGGCGGACTGAGATACTCCCCCCAGCCATACAGTAAAGCCCCTGCCCGGTTTCGCCGGGCAGGGGCCTTTTCCATGCTTTTCCCCTCGCAGCGGGTGCGTTTTCTCTCCGCCGCGCATATTCTGGGAGGTACTCAACGCTCCCCGATGGTTTGCCGCAGCAGGGCGATCTCCTTCCCGTGGCCCGGGGTGTCGTGGGGCGTCTCCAGAATGAAGGGCAGATGCCGGAGCCTCGGGTGGGTGATGAAGCGGACGATCCCCTCCAGGCCCAGGGTCCCCTCCCCAATGGGGGCGTGGCGATCCTTCCGGGCCCCCAGGGGGTTCATGCTGTCGTTGATGTGGCAGGCCTTCAGCCGCTCCAACCCGATCACCCGGTCAAATTCCTCCAGTACATCGTCCAGATGGTCCCGCACGTCGTACCCGGCGTCGGACACATGGCAGGTGTCCATACACACCCCCACCTTCTCCGGCAGCGCCACCATGTCCAGAATCTGACGCAGCTCCTCGAACCGTCCCCCGATCTCGCTGCCCTTCCCCGCCATGGTCTCCAGCAGCACCACCGTCTGTTGGTCCGGCTGCAAAACGGCGTTGAGCATGTCCGCAATCATCCGGCAGCCCGCCTCCGTCCCCTGGCCCACATGGCTGCCGGGATGGAAGTTGTAGTAGTTCCCCGGCAGGTGCTCCATGAGCCGGAGGTCCCCCGCCATCATCTCCGCCGCCAGCGCCCGGATGCCCTCATCCTTGGAGCAGGGATTCATGATATAGGGGGCGTGGGCCACCACCGGCCCGAAGCCCTCCGCCGCCAGCAGCTCCCGCAGCTTCTGCAGATCCTCCGGGTCCACCGCCTTTGCCTTGGACCCCCGGGGATTGCGGCAGAAGAAGGCAAAAGTGTTGGCGTCGATCCCCACTGCCGCCTGCCCCATCTTGTAAAACCCACCGGCGCTGGAGAGGTGGGCTCCCAAATATGTCATGACTTGTCCTCCTTTTGGATCTCCGCCGCCGCCAGCTCCAGCAGCAGCTCCCGGTGGTTGGGGGCCTTCTCCTCCACCACCTGATCGAGCAGAAAATTCAGCATATCCCCCACTGCCTTTCCCTGCAAACCAAGAGCCAGCAGGTCATTTCCCTTTACAGCCAGCTGCTTCAGGGAGAAGCACTGATCCTCCCGCAGCACCACATTCAGCATCTCCTCCACCTGGTCGATCCACTGCTGGCGGCCCAGATAGGCCGGGTGCTGGGCCAGATTGTCCCCCCGCTTCACCTGGAGAAGCCTCCGGAAGTCCTCCTCCCCCAGCCGCCGCAGCATCCTGCGGATGCCCTTCTCCGTCATGGTAATGGGGGCGTCGTGGAACCGCACCAGGCGGCAGATGGCCTCCCGGCTGTCCCGGTCCATCCGCAGCCGTCCGCAGATCTCCCGGGCAATCTCCTCGCTGCGGCGGCCGTGGTCGTAGAAATGGCCCACCCCCTCGCTGTCCACGCTGAAGGTGTCCGGCTTGCCCAGGTCGTGGAGCAGCAAAGTCCATCGGACAATGGGGTCCCGGGGGGCTGCCGCCATGGCCCGGACGCTATGCTCCCAGACGTCAAAGCAGTGGTGGCGGTTGCGCTGGTCAAAGCCCACTGCCGGCAGAATCTCCGGCAGCACTACCCCCACCACGTCGGCATACTCCAGCAGCACCTGGTCCGCCGCAGGGCCTTGAAGGAGCTTGGTCAGCTCCTCCCGCACCCGCTCCATGGCGATCCGGCCCAGCAGGTCCTTATGGCGCCGGAGAGCCGCCTCGGTATCCGTGTCGATGGCGAAGGAAAGTGCGGCAGAAAACCGGAGGCACCGGAGAATCCGCAGAGCGTCCTCCGTCAGCCGACGGTCCGGGTCCCCCACGCACCGCAGCAGTTCCAATCGGAGGTCCTCCTGTCCCCCGAAGGGGTCCGCCAGGTTTCCCTCCCCGTCCATGGCCATGGCGTTGATGGTGAAGTCCCGCCGCCTGAGGTCCTCGGTGAGAGAGCGGGTGAAGGTCACCGCCTCCGGGTGGCGGCAGTCCTGATAGGGCCCGTCCAGCCGGTAGGTGGTCACCTCCACGCCGCCCCCCTCCGTCAGCACCGTGACGGTGCCGTGGCGCAGCCCCGTAGGGACGGTTCGAGGCGCAAAAAGAGCCAGCACCTCCTCCGGGAGAGCGGAAGTGGTCACATCCCAGTCCTGAGGGGTCCGGCCCAGCAGCAAATCCCGCACGCAGCCGCCCACGCACCAGGCCTCCCGGCCCGCGTGGCGGAGAACCTCCAAAATTCTTTTTACTTCAGCTGGAATTTCCGGGGACATGGGGCTACCTCCTGGGATGATTTTACTGTAATATGGACAAAATAGCGGCGGATATACTTTTCAGAATCGGCAGGTTTGTGCGCCCTTGTTTCTTGCATAAGCCTCTGAAATCCATTATAATATTTTAGTCAGATTTTCACAAGTACCGGCGAAAAAACGACGTTTTTGGAGGAACACACATGCCTTCCAACATTCGCGATTTTATCCGCCCCGGCTGCCGGGTCCACCTGTGCGGCATCGGCGGTGTCTCTATGTCTCCCCTGGCGGAGGTACTCCACACCATGGGCCTTCAGGTCCACGGCAGCGACATGCAGGAGAGCCCCACCGTAGTCCGCCTCCGGTCCCTCGGCATCCAGGTGGCCATCGGCCACCGGGCGGAGAACATCCAGGGTGCGGAGTTTCTGGTCCGCACCGCCGCCGTCCACGACGACAACCCGGAGATCGCCGCGGCCCACGCCGCCGGCATTCCCGTCTTCGAGCGGGCGGAGGCCTGGGGAGCCATCATGCAGGGCTACCGCAACGCCCTGTGTATCGCGGGCACCCACGGAAAGACCACCACCACCTCCATGGCCACTCACGTGTTCATGGCAGCTCAGGCGGACCCCACGGTAATGATCGGCGGCACCCTGCCTCTGCTCCACAGCGGCTACCGGGTTGGCGGCGGTGACACCATTATACTGGAATCCTGTGAGTACTGCAACTCCTTCCTCCACTTCTTCCCCACCGTGGCGGTGGTGCTGAACGTGGAGGCGGACCACCTGGATTTCTTCAAGGATCTCCAGGACGTGCAGCACTCCTTCCGGCGCTTTGCCCAGCTGGTTCCCCCCGGAGGCACGGTGGTGGCCAATGCCGACGACAAGAACACCATGGAGGCCCTGAAGGGCCTTCCCCTCTTCACCTTCGCCGTCCGCTCCGATGCGGACTGCAAAGCAGAGCATATCGCCTACACCAACGGCCTGCCCGCCTTTGACGTGGTGGTTCATGGGAAGCACTACGCCCACGTGGAGCTGCAGGTGGGCGGCGAGCACAACATCCTCAACGCCCTGGCCGCCGCCGCAGCAGCCTATGTGCTGGGTCTCCCCGCCCAGGCGGTGGAGAAGGGGCTGGCCACCTTTACCGGGGCGGGCCGCCGCTTCGAGTACAAGGGCGAGTACCACGGCGCCAAGATCTACGACGACTACGCCCACCACCCCGGAGAGCTGCACATGCTGCTGAACATGTCCAAAAGCCTGGGGTACCGGCGGATCATCTGCGCCTTCCAGCCCCACACCTACACCCGCACCAAGGCCCTCTTCCCCCAGTTTGTGGAGGAGCTGAAGCGGGCAGACCTGGTGGTACTGGCGGAGATCTACGCCGCCCGGGAGCAGAACACCATCGGCATCTCCTCCAAGGACCTGGCGGCGGAGATTCCGGGCGCCGTCTACTGCGCCACCCTTCCGGAGGTGACGGAAACCCTCCGGCAGCTGGCCCGGCCGGGAGACCTGATCCTCACCGTAGGAGCCGGCGACATCTACACCGCAGGGGAAGCCCTGCTGCATTAATCCCTGGCGCTGCGCGCCATCTGACCGACGAAAGAGAGTGAGAGTATGACCATTTCCCAGATCTACACCACCCCTCCCACGGACCAGCGCTCCCCGGTGGAGCAGGCCACCTTCCAGCTGCTGGAGCAGCTGCATATTCCCTACGAGCGGGTGGAGCACGAGCCGGCAGACACTATGGAGGACTGCCGGGAGATCAGCGAGGCCCTCTGCGTGCGGGTGTGCAAAAACCTGTTTTTGACCAACCGGCAGCAGACCCAGTTCTATCTTCTGTGCATGCCGGCCTCCAAGGCGTTTAAGACCAAGGATCTGTCCGCTCAGATTCAGTCCGCCCGGCTGAGCTTCGGCTCGGCAGAGAAGATGGAGGAGCTGCTGGGGGTAACCCCCGGGTCCGCCTCCATTCTGGCGCTGATGAACGACCATGAAAACAAGGTGCAACTGCTTTTGGATCGGGATCTCTACAGCAAGGAGCACATCGGCTGCCACCCCTGCAAGAACACCGGCACCCTGCGGTTGGAGACCTCCGACGTGCTGAACATCTTTCTGCCCCATGTTCACCACAAGGTGAAGGTGGTGGACCTGCCTGACAACAGCGCCCAGGCCACCGCGTGACGCGGCAGGAGAGGGACTGCGCCTCTCTCCCCATCTCCGATCTGTGATCGGTCTGTTCCCTGACAACACGGGAGCGTCCGGAGCCGCCATCGGCGCCGGGCGCTCTGTTTTCATGGAACCAAAGACAAAACAGCGGCAGAGGAAGACTCTGCCGCTGTTTTCCGTTTTTCTTTACTTGGTACCAAAGATACGGTCGCCGGCGTCGCCCAGGCCGGGGACAATGTATCCCTTTTCATTGAGGTGGTCGTCCAGCGCTCCGCAGTAGATCTCCACATCCGGGTGCTCCTTCTGGATCCGCTCCACCCCCTCCGGGGCGGCCAGCAGCACCATCAGCTTGATGTTCTTGCAGCCGTACTCCTTCATGAACCCGATGGCTGCCGCGGCACTGCCTCCGGTGGCCAGCATGGGGTCCACAATCAGCACGTCCCGCTCGGAGATGTCCTTGGGCATCTTGCAGAAATACTTCACCGGCTCCAGGGTCTCCTCATCCCGGTAGAGGCCGATGTGGCCCACCCGGGCGGAGGGCACCAGCCGCAGCACCCCGTCCACCAGGCCGAGACCTGCACGGAGAATAGGCACCACCGCAAACTTCTTCCCCTTGAGGGTGGGGGCCATGGTCTTGCAGATGGGAGTCTCCACCTCCCGCTCCGTCAGGGGCAGATCCCGGGTGGCTTCGTAGGTGATGAGCATGCCGATCTCGCTGACCAGCTCCCGGAAATCCTTGGTGGCGGTATTCTTATCCCGCAGCAGCGTCAGCTTGTGGGCCACCAGGGGGTGGTCCACCACGTGAAAGGTGTTGGTGTTCATGTCGGTTGTCCTCCGTTGTGAAATATTGAAAAATCTGTCTCAAACTATCGCTCAGCTCCGGCCGTTCGCCAGCCGCGCCAGCCGCTCCCGCTCCGCCTGGCTCAGACGGAGATACACCGGGCACAGCTCCTGGGCAGTGCAGGTCCGGCCCTCCAGGGCCAGCCTCTCTCCCACAAGGCCCACCCCCACCGCGCTCTGCAGCAGCAGATGGCCGGGGGCCAGTGCGCAGGCAAAGCCCCGGGCGGTCAGGAAATCCGTGCAGAGCCGCGCCCCGTCGCCCACCACAGTGTAGCGGGTCTCAGCATCCAGCTCCGCCGCCAGCTCCTCCAGGGCAATAGCCCGGTCCTGCACAAGACGGGTAAGTCCGCCGCCGCAGCGGAACAGGGCGTTGTAAATCTGCTGCCGCCGGGCGTCCATAGCGCAGATCACCGTGCCGGGGAAAGCAGCCAGGGGCGCCGCCATAGCCTCCAGGGTGGACACGGCCACACAGGGCTTGTCCGCCGCCCAGGCAAGACCCTTCACTGCCGCCACACCGATGCGAAGGCCGGTGAAAGAACCGGGCCCCGCCGCCACAGCCACGGCGTCCACGTCTGCCAGGGTCATCTCACTGTTTCGGAGCATGGCCTCCACCATGGGCATGAGGGTCCGGCTGTGGGTGAGGCCGGTAGCCTGAAAGGCGGAGGCCACTGGAGCCCCCTCCCGGATAACAGCACAGGAGGCGGCCTTGGCGGACGTCTCCAGAGCAAGAATGGTCATAGGGCACCTCCTGTGGTGATGATCCGCCAGTCGTCGTGGTCCGGATGGCGGCGGATGTCCACCCGGATGGTCTCCGGGGGCAGCGCGCCGGCAATTCGTTCGCTCCACTCCACCAGGCACACTCCTTGGCGTTCCAGGTAATCCTCCCAGCCGATATCGAAGAGATCGTCCTCCCCGGAGAGGCGGTACATGTCGAAGTGGAAGAGCGGAATAGGGCCGTCGTACTCGTTGACAATGGTGAAGGTGGGACTGGTGACCCGGCCTTGGCAGCCGAGCCCCGCCGCCACACCCCGGGTAAAGGCGGTCTTCCCCACCCCCAGGTCGCCGAAGCAGGCCACCACATCCCCGCTATGCAGGGCTGTCGCAAAGGCCCGGCCCGCCGCCTCCGTCTCGGCGGCAGAATGCGTAATGGTTTCCATAAGCGTTCCTCTTTACTGTTTTCTGACAAATCAGTATACCACAGATCCCGGAGGGAAGAAAGAGGCGGTGGAAGAAAAACCGGGGAAATTTCCGCTTCGCTCCCTGGAGGTTTACAGAAAACGGTTTGTGTGCTATACTTTCTTCGATTCTCTAACAAAAGGAGCGCGGGGCGTGAACGCATTGTCTGACACCATCAAATATATCTGGCGAAAGGCGGACCTGGTGCTGCTTGGGATCATCGGCGTGACCACCCTGTACGGTCTGGTGCTGGTGGCCAGCGCCACCAACTATACCGAGAGCCACCGGGACGTGATCGTCCAGGCAGTGGCGGCCATTCTGGGGATCGCGGCCTACTTCTTCTTCTCCGTGGTGGATGTGGAGCACTTCTCCGAGAAGTGGCAATGGTTTTTCGCCTTCGACGTGCTCTTCATCCTCCTGCTGCTGACGCCGCTGGGGGTGGAGAAGTACGGCAACCGGGCCTGGTTGAACGCCTCCTGGATGCCCACCAGCATCCAGCCCGCCGAGGTGGTGAAGCTGACCTACACCATCCTGCTGGCCAAGCAGGTGGCCTGGTTCCGGGAGAACCGGAAGATGCGGGGCCTGGACTCCCTCCTCTGGCCGGCAGCCCACGCCGGGTTCATGTTCGCCCTCATCGTGGCGGTGTCCTCCGACGCGGGAAGCGCCCTGGTGTATCTGGTAATCTACGCGGGAATGGTCTTCGCGGCGGGGCTGCCCTGGTACTGGTTCGCGGCGGGCTTCGGTGCGGTGGAGGCGGGGATCACCGCCCTGGTGGTGCTGGACAAGGTGCCCAGCCACATGGTGGAGCGGTTCAAGGTGCTGCTGGACCACAGCTACGACCCTGAGGGGGTGGGCTGGCAGCAGACCCGGGGGCTGATGGCACTGGGCAGCGGCGGCGTATTCGGCCAGGGGCTGTTCAACGGGGTACAGACCCAGTCAACGAACCCCGCCTCGCTGCCGGAGCGGCAGACGGACTTTATCTTCTGCGTGGCGGGAGAGGAGCTGGGGCTGGTGGGGTGTGCGGTCATCATTCTGCTGGAGGCCCTCATCATCTACCGCTGCTTCCGCACCGCGAGGATGGCCCGCAGCAGCATGGAGTCTCTGGTATGCGTGGGCTTTGCCACCATGCTCATGTTTCAGACCATCGAAAACGTGGGGATGTGCCTGTTCGTCATGCCGGTCATCGGGCTGACGCTGCCCTTCTTCAGCAGCGGCGGCAGTTCCATTTTAACGCTATACGCGGCCATGGGCATCGTCAGCGGCATCCGAAAACGGGTGCTGCCCGAGTGGCTGCGCAACTGAAAACAGGCGCCTCTGTGATTTCCCGGTCACAGAGGCGTCTGCTTGTTTCAGGAAGGCGGCGGTCAGTCCTCCGCCCGTCCTCTCCCCCATTTCCGCCCCATCTCGATGGCCCGCACCGGGCACATCTCGTGACAGCAGAAGCAGGAGATGCACCGGCGGTAGTCGATGACCGCCTTTCCCTCCTTCACGGCGATGGTGTGGGCGGGACAGCTCTCCGCGCACTTCCCGCACCCCACGCACCGTTCCCGCCGGATCACCGGCCGGGGCGTCACCCTCCGCCGCAGCCACCGGACAAGAGGCCGCACCGGTCCCGGCATGTGACTGCTGAAGTCCAGTGCCTTGGAGGCCGGCATCCGAAAATCCGCGATCTTCTCATAGGGATCGCCGTCTGTCTGCAGCTGCGCGGCGCTCCTGGGAATCAGCCCCCGCTGCAGGCTGTGGCGCAGGGTGGCCACGTCCTCCACCCCCAGCCCGATGAGATCCGCCAGCACCAGGTCCAGGGCAAAGGGCGACGTGCTTCCCGCCAGAAGTCCTACCTGCCGGGGCGTCCCCCCGGAGGGGCCGTTGCCCTCCATGGCCGACACTGCGTCCACAATGGTGAACGCCGGAGCCACCGTCTCCGCCAGGTCCAGCAGCATCTGACTGAAGGCGTCCAGGGTGGGGTAGCGGTAGTGGAGCTCCGGCTTCTGGAGTCCCGGTACGCAGCCGAAGAGATTTTTCACTCCGCCGCTGAGGGTAGTCATGCCGTGGGTCTTCAGCTTCCCCACCGAGATCACCACATCTGCCTCCAGAATGGGCTGGATCAGGTGGAACTCCTCCGCCAAGCTCCCCGGCTTCGCCTTCCGGCTGCCCCAGGCAGTGTCCAGGTTCAGCGTCACCCCGCAGAGTTCCTCCATGCCGCAGGCCCGGTAGATCCGCCTCAGCGCCGCCGCCGTGTAGGGGCCTCCGGGAGAGTCGGCCACAGTAATCTGCTCCACTCCCCGCCGCCGGAGGGCCGCCGCCACCGCCGCCACCACCGCCGGGTGGGTGGTGGTGGCCTGGTCTGGGGACCGGGCCATGAGGAGGTTTGGCTTGATGGTCACCTTTGTCTCCCGGCGGAGGGAGGCCGCCCCCGGCCAGGAGCAAAACAGCCGCTCCACCGCTGCCTCCGTCCTCTCCCGGTCGTAGTCCGCCAGGCGCAGCACCGTCACCGCCGGCCACCCTTTCTGCTCCATTCCGCCCGCCCCTTTCCGCGTTTCTTCTCCCCATAGTATACCCGCCGCTTTGCCGCCGTGCAACGACCTCTCTCCTTAAATTTGCAAATTTCTCCAGTTTTTTCCTCCTCCGCCCCGCCCTATCGCTAACTTGCACAAAAAGCTTGCTAAAAATTTGTCAGGCTCCCTCATCGTTTCTTTGGACAATTCCGTTGCATTTTGACGGCCGTTGATTTATAATAAAATCACAATCTAAGAATGGTAGCTGTAACGAAGTGCTGTGCGCACGGGCTGCAACTATCACTCCTGCTGTTGCTCGAGTGTTTCAAATCCTATAGGCGGATTTGAAACATTTTTTCTTATCCGGGAAGCATCGGGAGAGGAGGCAGCCATCTACTTTATAACAGGAGGATTCACTATGTATCTTTTGGCAAACGGTAAGCTGATCACCCGTGACAGCGCCCTCCCCTACCTCCCCGACGGCGGCGTCGTGATCGACGGTTCCAAGATCGTAGAGGTCGGTTCCACTGCCGACCTGAAGGCAAAGTACCCCCAGGCGGAGTTTATTGACGCCAAAGGGGGCGTTATTATGCCCGGCCTGGTAAACGCCCACACCCACATTTACTCCGCCCTGGCCCGCGGCCTCTCCATCGTGGGCAACAACCCCACCAACTTCCTGGAGGTGCTGGAGGGCACCTGGTGGAACATCGACCGCCACCTGACCCTGAAGGGCACCCGGGCCAGCGCCGACGCGTTGTACCTCGACTGTATCAAGCAGGGCGTCACCACCATCTTCGATCACCACGCCTCCTTCTGCGAGATCCCCGGCTCCCTCATGGAGATCGCCGAGAGCGCCAAGAAGTTCGGCATCCGCTCCTGCCTGTGCTACGAGGTCAGCGACCGGGACGGCGAGGACAAGTGCCTCCAGGCCATCCAGGAGAACGCCGACTTCATCACCTACTGTGAGAAGAATCCCAGCGACATGCTGGCCGCCATGTTCGGCGGACATGCTCTCTTCACCATCTCCGACAAGACCTTCGAGCGGATGGTGGAGGCCAACAACGGCCGCACCGGCTTCCACATCCATGTCTCCGAGGGTATGAACGATGTGTATGACAGCCTCCAGAATTACGGCCGCCGTCCTGTCCAGCGGCTCCAGGATCACGGCATTCTGGGTCCGAAGACCATCCTGGGTCACTGCATCCACGTGAACACCGCCGAGATGGAGATCATCCAGGAAACCGGCACCATGACCGTCAACAACCCCGAGAGCAACATGGGCAACGCCGTGGGCTGCTCCCCCATCCTGCAGCTGATGAAGCGGGGCATCACCGTGGGCCTCGGCACCGACGCCTACACCAATGACATGCTGGAGAGCCTGAAGGTGGCCCTCACCATCCAGCGCCACAACGCGTGCCTTCCCAACGTGGCCTGGTGCGAGGTCACCGATATGCTCTTCAAGAACAACCCCATCATCGGTGAGAAGTACTTCGGGGTGCCTCTCGGGAAGCTGGCTCCCGGGGCCGCCGCCGACGTGATCGTCATGGATTACAAGCCCTACACCCCCTTCTCCGACGCCAACATCGACGGCCATATGATCTTCGGCATGACCGGCCGCCAGTGTGAGACCACCATTGCCAACGGCAAGCTCCTGATGAAGGACCGCGAGCTTATCGGAATCGACGAGGAGGCCGAGAACGCCCACATTCTGGAACAGTCCAAGAAACTCTGGGGCGAACTGAACCATTGCGAATATTAAACAATAAAACTGATACGGAGGGATACAGCATCATGCGGGAATTTGAGATTTTAATAGAGGATATCAATCCCTGCGGTGGCAGTCAATATGCTAAACGGGAATTCCTTGAGGCGCAGGCAGAGAGTCCGGAAGATTATGTGGTCAAGCACGGCAGATTTCCCATTATGGAGCAGTGTGTAAACGCCGATGGAGATACCGTCATCATGACGGGTGACGGCCATGGGAATGTGGTCAAATACACCTTTACTGAGTAGCCCGTCAGAAAATGCCGCCCCTTCGGGTCCTATCGACCCGTATCGTTTGGAAACTGATAGAGTGATAGAGAAGGAGAATTGCTTATGTCTGAACTGATGATTCCCATTCCCTTCCGGGAACTGATGACCTGGATCACCACCGAGTATGACCGGGAGGGCTCCGTCTTCGGCGTCCACCGGCCCTATATCGCCGGTGAGAAGAAGCTGCCCATCTTTGGCGGCGAAACCATCGAGACCCCCTTCGGCCCCGCCGCCGGCCCCAACACCCAGCTGGCCCAGAACATCATCGCCTCCTACTTCGGCGGCGCCCGGTTCTTCGAGCTGAAGACCGTCCAGAAGATGGACGGCGCGGATCTGGCCGCCTGCGTCAACCGCCCCTGCATCCTGGCCGAGGACGAGTGCTATAACTGCGAGTGGTCCACTGAGCTATATGTCCCCCAGGCCTACGAGGAGTATGTAAAAGCCTGGTGCGCCTGCAAGATTCTGGCCAAGGTCTACGGCCTCGGCGATCCCAACGGCTTCATCTTCAACATGTCCGTGGGCTACGATTTAGAGGGCATCAAGGGCGAGAAGGTGGACAAGTATCTCAACGAGATGAAGGACGCCTCCAAGACCCCCATCTTCCAGGAGTGCATCAAGGTCCTCAAGGAGTTCTTCCCCCAGGAGGCCGCCTTCATCGACACCATCACCCCCTGCGTGTCCGACAGCGTCACCGTCTCCACCCTCCACGGCTGCCCCCCCGATGAGATCGAGCGCATTGCCTCCTACCTCATCACCGAGAAGCACCTGCACACCTTCGTCAAGTGCAACCCCACCATCCTGGGCTATCAGTCCGCCCGTGACATCCTGGATTCCATGGGCTACGACTACATTGCCTTCGACGAGCACCACTTCAACGAGGACCTCCAGTACACCGACGCCATCCCCATGTTCCGCCGTCTTTTGAAGCTGGCCGGGGACAACGGCTTGGAGTTCGGTCTGAAGCTCTCCAACACCTTCCCCGTGGACGTGAAGAACCACGAGCTGCCCAGCGAGGAGATGTACATGGCGGGCAAGAGCCTCTTCCCCCTGACCATCGAGATGGCCCG
>CALXDC010000012.1 GCA_944386975.1 uncultured Oscillospiraceae bacterium
AAGAACCACGAGCTGCCCAGCGAGGAGATGTACATGGCGGGCAAGAGCCTCTTCCCCCTGACCATCGAGATGGCCCGTCGGATCAGCAAGGAGTTCGACGGCAAGCTCCGCCTGAGCTACTCCGGCGGCGCCGACTTCTTCAACATCGACAAGCTCTTCGCCTGCGGCATCTGGCCCATCACCATGGCCACCACCGAGCTGAAGCCCGGCGGCTACCAGCGCTTCAAGCAGATCGGCGAAAAGCTGGAGATGCTGCAGTTCCACCCCTTCACCGGCGTGGATGTGAGCAAGGTGGAGGCGCTGGCCGAGGCCATCCGCACCGACAAGTACCACGTGAAGGCCATCAAGCCCCTGCCCCGGCGGAAGCTCTATACCAAGGTGCCCCTCATCGACTGCTTCACCGCCCCCTGCAAGGGCGGCTGCCCCATCGGCCAGGACATCCCCGAGTACATCGAGCTGTGCCGCAAGGGCAAGTATGCCAAGGCCCTGGAGGTCATTCTGGAGAAGAACCCCCTGCCCTTCATCACCGGCACCATCTGCGCCCACCACTGCATGGACAAGTGCACCCGCAACTTCTACGACACCTCCGTCCAGATCCGGGCCACCAAGCTGGTGGCGGCGGAGCGGGGCTACGACAAGGTGCTGCCCGGCCTGAAGCCCGCCGCCCCCGTCACCGACGGGCGGAAGGTGGCCGTCATCGGCGGCGGCCCCACCGGTATGGCAGCTGCCTATTTCTGCGGCCGTGCCGGTATCCCCACCACCATCTTTGAGCGGGAGGCCACCCTGGGCGGCATTGTCCGTCAGGTGATCCCCTCCTTCCGCATCAGCGACGAGGCCATCGAGAAGGACGTGGCCCTGATGAAGAAGATGGGCGTGGAGGTGAAGACCAACACGGTGGCTCCCTCTGTGGAGGATCTGAAGGCCCAGGGCTACACCCACATTCTCTTCGCCATCGGCGCCTGGAAGCCCGGCCGTCTCAGCATCTCCGGCAATGTGAAGGGCGTGATCGGCTGGATGAAGGACGTGAAGAGCGGCAAGGTGGAGGAGCTTGGCCATGTGGCCGTCATCGGCGGCGGCAACACCGCCATGGATGCTGCCCGTCTGGCCCTCCGTGCCGGCGCCAAGAGCAGCACCCTGGTCTACCGCCGCACCAAGAAGTATATGCCCGCCGACGCCGAGGAGCTGGAGCTGGCCATTGCCGACGGCGTGAAGTTCCTGGAGCTGGTAAGCCCCGTGGAGCAGAAGGACGGCAAGCTGGTCTGCAAGAAGATGGTCCTGGGCGAGCCCGATGCCTCCGGCCGCCGCAGCCCTGTGGAGACCGACGAGACCGTCACCATCGACTGCGACACCGTGATCTCCGCCGTGGGCGAGAAGGTGGACAGCGAGATGCTGGCTTCCTATGGTGTGAACGTCAACGAGAAGGGCCGTCCCGGCTTTGAGACCAACATCCCTGGCGTCTACTCCGCCGGCGACGCGCTCCGGGGTCCCGCCACCGTGGTGGAGGGCATCTCCGACGCCGCCGCCTTTGCCGAGGCAGTCATCGGCAGCGCCTATGAGGCCAAGATCCCCCACATCGCCCACGCTACCCGGGAGGAGGCCATTGCCAAGAAGGGCATCCTCTGCGAGAGCGCCAAGCGGGAGGGCGACCGCTGCCTCACCTGCAACGTGGTATGTCAGTGCTGCGCCGACGTGTGCCCCAACCGGGCCAACGTGGTCATCAAGCTGCCTGACGGCCGTCACCAGATCCTCCACGTGGACCGGATGTGCAACGAGTGCGGCAACTGCACCGTGTTCTGCCCCTACGACAGCGCCCCCTATCGGGACAAGTTCACCCTCTTCCACGACCGGGAGGGCTTCGACGAGAGCAAGGACAACACCGGGTTCCTGCCTCTGGGCGGTCGGAAGGTGCTGGTGCGCCTGAACGGCCAGGTCCAGGAGGTGGATCTGGACGAGACCAACGACCTGCCTGCTGAGATCGAGGTGTTCATCTACACCGTCCTCACCGGCTACCGCTATCTGCTTGGATAAGAGATGATGGATCAGCGAGAGCGTGTTCGCCGCTACCTTCTGTTTCTCATCGGGCTGGCGGTGAACGCCCTGGGCGTCGCCTTTATTTCCCGGGCGGCCCTGGGGACCTCTCCCCTGTCCAGTCTGTCCTTTGTGCTGAGCCTCAGTACGCCCCTCACACTGGGCGAATACACCGTCCTTTTCAACACCCTGTTTTTGATCGGGGAGGCGCTGGTGCGCCGGACCTTCACCCTGCGTCAAGCCGTCCAGCTGCCCTTTACTCTGCTATTCAGCGGGTGCATTGATCTCTTCATGTGGATCATTCCCACTCAGCTCCACGGGACGCTGCCCATGCAGCTTCTGTATCTGGCTGCGGGGTGCCTGCTGCTGAGCCTCGGCATTGCCTTTGAGGTGTTCGGCGGGGTGGTGATGCTCCCCGGCGAGGCGTTGGTCCGGGCCATCTCCCAGCGGTGGAACATCCCTTTCCATCGGGTGAAGGTGGTGTTTGACAGTACCATCACCGTACTGGCGGCCCTGCTGGCCCTGAAAGTCTTCGGCCGTCTCAACGGCGTCAAGGAGGGCACTGTGGTGGCAGCCCTGGTGGTGGGCCAGCTGGTGAAGATATACTCCAGACTTCTGGGGCCTGCCATGGAGCGCTTTTGCACCGGTGGAACTCCCTACACTCACACTGTTTGACCCCTGCATAATCAACAAAGCCGCCGCGGAAGAGATTCTTCCGCGGCGGCTTATCTTTCCTAAAAAAAGAAACCACCGGCCGGTGGTTTTCTTTTTCTGTTCTCTATTCTCCATCAGAGGGAAGGGCGTGGAGGCGAGTCAACAGCTCATCCAAGGTTACCACATGGGCACGGATCCCCGCTCCTCGGTCCTCTGTGGCTACGGCCTCATAAAAACCATCCAGCATGGGTAAGGAAACACAGTCCACCGACTGCTCCAACCCCGTATCCCAGTGGGGCAGCACCGCGAACCCCTGTCCGTGGCACTTGGCAATGGCTTCCCGCCGCACCCACATCCGCCAGAAGGTGTCCTGACTCTCAATCTGATAGTAGCGCATAATGGCTACTGCCGCCTCCCGGCTGCGCTCAATATCCACCCCCACCGGGTGGTCGTGGACAGCACAGAGCACCGCTCCGTCGGTGTGGCTCAAATTAAAGTGAATCTCCGGCCGGTCCCGAAATACCGGCTTTCCCTCTTTGCACAGAGCGATGGCCGGCAGCGTCTTCAGTCCGTACTGCTCCTCCAGAGCGTGGCGCAGCAGCCCATAGGCGCACATGGCCTGATTCTGCCGGTTTTCCCGGGCCCGGGTAAGCCGCTGATAGCGGGCGTAGGGCAAAATACTGACCAGACAATCCCGCTCCTCATCGGTAAGCTCCCGGTCGATTGCCAGGGCATAGACTTGGATTTCCAAGGGCGACGCTCCTCTCTCCCGGCCGCCGGCCGTTTCTCTCTACTTTGCCCCGGTTTTCTGCCGTCATGCACCCGCGGCACCGTAAAATAGTATACCAAAATAATTTTTCTATGTCAATTCCTCGCCCTCTCCCTCCGCCCCCTTTCCCACAAAATATAAGCGGGCCCGTTTCCGGCGGCAGACGCCGGGAACGAGCCCGCTGAGTCTTTTCCCCCTGCAAACCGCTGCGGCAGAGGTCCTACATGGCCTGCGACACCGTCTGCGGCTCCGGAGCTTCCTCCATCCGCTCCAGGCTGCGGGGATTCTCCAGATATTTTCGGAGGGTCTTGTTGAACATAGCGTAGTCATGTCCGGTACAGATCCGCTCATCCATCACCACGCTCAAGGGCATGAGACGGTCCCCCAGGTTGCCGGAGAGATAGTTTGGAATAGACTTGCCCATGCTGAGAAAGACACTGGTCGTGCCGAACTCATAGACGTGGTGGTAGATATGGGTGGTGTTGATGGAGGCCAGGTTGGTGATAAACATACTGGTGTGGAAAGGGCTGAGGTCGATGATCGCCCGGGGCAGCAGCCCGCCCCGGTCCAGAAGCCGCACCAAGGCCATCACCAGCTTGGGCAGCACCGGCAGAGAAAACATGAAGGCCGCGAACTTATCGGTGTTGTTCATGTGCACCGGCTGGCTGTTCTTCTCGATGAGCTCGTTGATCCGCTGGTTGATGGTAAATACCGTATCCTCCGGCTCCATGAAGACCTTGATGGTGGTCTCGTCGGGGGTACCGTCGGCCCGGTTTTTCAACATCACAAAGCTGACGCAGAAATGGTTGCGGTCATAGATCCGGCTGTTCATCACGAAGCGGTTGACATAAGGATGCTTCAGAGAGGCCAGATAGTAGGCGGTGATCACCACCGCCATGCGGCTGAGGCGAATTCCCTTCTCCCGCCGCACATCCCGGATGTAGTCCTTGATGATCTCCTCGTCCAGATATTCCGTCACATAGTTCTGGGCGTCCACCCGCTTGGGCATAATAAAGGGAATCGCCTGCTCGATCGCCGTGAGCCCCTTCGCCCGCTTTCCGTCCGCTCGCCTCATCATGTCCCTCCTTCCAGGCCCTTTCTCGTTCCCTTGCGGGTGAGGAAGGAAAATTTCGTCTCAGAACACACAACTGCCACAAAAATCAATGCAAAGCCCGCCAACAGCCGTCCAGTCACCTCATCGCCATAAAACACCACGGAGCACAACACTCCGAACACCGATTCCAGGGACAAAATCACCGAGGCGGAGGCCGGGTCAGACCATGCCTGTCCCACATTCTGGAACAGCAGGGCCACGGCGGTGGCCATCACAATGAGATACCCCAGCTGCACCAGCATATCCGTCGTAAACACCGATACCGGCGGCATGGTCTGGGTGAAAAGGCCGCAGATCCAGGCATACGCCGCAGCGAACAGGAACTGCAGTACCGTCAGAAGGGAGATGTCCTTCTCCTGGGAAACCTTGGCCACTGCCACGATATGGGCGGCATAGAATACGGCACACAACAGCGTCAGCCCGTCCCCCCAGGTGACGGACAGATCTCCATTGAGAGACACCAGCCCCACCCCTGCCACGCAGAGGAGGGCGGCGGAGATGTTGTACCGGTCCGGCCGCTTCCCCGCCGCCGCCCAGTAGAAAAAGGGCACCAGCACGCAGTACACCGCGGTAAGGAAGGCGTTTTTAGATGGGGTGGTGCCCATAAGACCGAAGGTCTGCACCGAGTAGGCCAGGAAAAGGAAGCCGCCGATAATGGCCCCCCGCCACCAGTAGTCCCTGGTCATCTGCCGCCACCGGCTCCAGAACACCAGGGCCAGCAGCACTGCACCGCCGGTAAAGCGCAAAGCCAGTAAGTAAAATGTGGGAATAACATCCACGGCACCCTTCATAATGAAGAAGGAAGAGCCCCAGATAAAAGCCGCCGCAAAGAGCATGGGCTTGGCCAGACGGCGCATCATGGTATTGTGCAAATGGGATCGCTCCTTTGCTGCCGTCCGGAGCCTTCGGCGCCTGTCGCCCTCCGGACAGAAATCTCTCTATGGAAAGTATATACTACTTCTTAACAGATTGCAAATGACTGCCCCCGGCTTTTTGCTAAAATTATTTGTGATATTCACAAAATTTTTTATCCTTCCCGGTTGATTATTTGTAATTGTGTGATATACTGAGGGTACAAGCTGGTTTTTACACCGGACAAATGCTTCTTTGAGGAGGAAACGCAATGAATTACGGTCGTATCTACAATTTCTCCGCTGGTCCCGCCACCATGCCCGAACCGGTTCTGGAGGAGATCCGGGACGAGATGATGAACTACAGAGGCTCCGGCATGTGTGTGATGGAGATGAGTCATCGGTCCAAGGTGTATCAGCAAATCATTGATGAAGCGGAGCAGGATCTCCGCGACCTTATGGGCATCCCCGACAACTACAAGGTCCTCTTCATTCAAGGCGGCGCTACCCTGCAGTTCGCTATGATCCCCATGAACCTGATGAAGAATGGCGTGGCCTGCTACTATGAGACCGGCGCCTGGTCCAAGAAGGCCATTGCCGAGGCCAAGAAGTACGGCGAGGTAGTGGTGCTGGGCTCCAGCAAGGACCGCAACTATAGCTATATCCCTGCCGAGAACACAGCCGACATTCCCGACAACGCCGACTATGTTTACATCTGCGAGAACGAGACCATCCACGGCACCACCTGGCAGAAGCTGCCCGACACCAAGGGCAAGGTGCTGGTCAGCGACCAGAGCTCCATGTTCCTCTCCAAGCCCTGCAACGTCTCCGACTACGGCCTCATCTACGCCGGGGTACAGAAGAACGTGGGTCCCGCCGGCATGGTGGTGGTGATCATCCGTGAGGATCTGATCCGGGACGACCTGCCCGCCACGGTGCCCACTTATATGGATTACAAGATCCATGCTGACAACGGCTCCATGTACAACACCCCCAACTGCTGGGCCATTTACTGCTGCGGCAAGGTGTTCAAGTATCTGAAGAAGATCGGCGGCCTGGAGGCCATGGACAAGATCAACCAGGAGAAGGCCAAGGTGATGTACGACTTCCTGGATTCCTCCAAGCTCTTCAAGGGCACAGTGGACAAGGAGGTCCGTTCCCTCATGAACATCCCCTTCGTCACCGGGGACAAGGATCTGGACGCCAAGGTGGTGGCCTACACCAAGGAGTGCGGCTTTGAGAACCTGAAGGGTCACAAGAGCGTGGGCGGCCTGCGCGCCTCCACTTACAACGCCATGCCCAAGGAGGGCGTGGAGGCCCTGGTGGAATGCCTGAAGAAGTTCGAGGCGGAAAACGCCTGAGCCGTCCCGTCCCATCCGACCATACTGACAGATAGGAGAAGATTACTATGAGAATTCTGGTTACCGACGGCATGGATAAGACCGCTCTCGCCAAGCTCCGGGAGAACGGCCACGAGGTGGTGGAGCAGTTCTACGCCCCCGAGGAGCTGGGCAAGGCCCTGCGGGACTTTGACGTCTGCGTGGTCCGCAGCGCCACCAAGGTCCGGGCCAACATCATCGACGAGGCCAAGGGCGGCAAGCTGAAGCTGGTCATCCGCGGCGGCGTGGGCGTGGACAACATCGACGTGAAGTATGCTGAGGACAACGGCATCACCGTGAAGAACACTCCCCGCGCCTCCTCCAACTCCGTGGCGGAGCTGGCTCTGGCCCATATGCTCTCCTGCTCCCGCTATATCTCCATCGCAGGCCACACCATGCGGGAGGACAAGTGGGAGAAGAAGGCCTACGGCAAGGGCATTGAGATCGAGGGGAAGACCCTGGGCATCATCGGCTTCGGCCGCATCGGCCAGGCCCTCGGGCGGAAGGCAAAGGCTCTGGGCATGGAGGTCATCGCCGAGGATATCTACCACGTGCCCGGCATTGAGGAGCAGATGGGTATGAAGTATGTGGAGCTGGACGAGCTGCTGGCTCGGGCCGACTTTATCTCCCTCCACACCCCCTCCCTCAACGGCGTGAAGCTGATTCGCAAGGAGAACATCGACAAGATGAAGGACGGCGTGGTATTCGTCAACACCAGCCGGGGCGACAACGTGGACGAGGACGACCTGCTGGAGGCCCTGAACAGCGGCAAGATCCGCGCCGCCGGTCTGGACGTGTACGCCAACGAGCCCGCCAGCAACAAGGCACTCTACAGTCATCCCAATGTCTCCTGCACGCCCCACATCGGCGCCGCTACCAAGGAGGCCCAACAGCGCATCGGTATGGAGATTGTGGACATCATCGAATCCTTTGGCAAGTAATCCGGCTATTCATACAGACCGGGGAGAGCAGCTTCGCTCTCCCCGGTTTTTTACGCATTGAGAAGCTGCCGCCGGGGTCCTCCCCCAGCGGCAGCTTTCATTTATTTTTTCTGGATTCCCCGGAGCACCAAATCCAGCGTCACGTCCATAGGGTGCTGAATTTCCGCCCGCTGCATGCTCATGAGCAGAATAGGACTGGGCAGTGTGGTCAGCAGAATGGTGACCGCCTTCACATCCACCTCCGCCGCCAGCTCTCCCGACGCCACCGCGTCGCTTACCGCCTGGCCGATCTTCTGGAACAGCAGGGTCTGGAACTCCTCCACGCACTCGTAGAGGGTGTCCCGGATGGGGTCGCTGGTCATCAGCAGATTGAGGCTGCCTCCCAGCTCCCCCATGATCCGCTCCACATAGTGGTAGTACCGCAAAATACGGTCCCGGAAGCTGTCCTCCGGGGAGGAGGCCGCCTCCATCTCTGTTAATACCTCACCCCACAGCTGGGCGCAGGTCTGCTGGAGGAGCTGGTCCTTGGAGGTGAAATATTCGTAGATGGTAGACTTGGCGATGCCTGCCCGGCGGGCGATCTCCGCCATGGAGGCGGCGTCCAGCCCCTTTTCGCAGAACTCCCCCCGGGCTGCCAACAGGATGGCCGCCCGGCGCTCATCCCTTATTCTTGACACAGGTCCACCTCCTTGTTATTCCGGGTGTGCTTGCGAAGCCGGGCATCCAAGCCGTCCAGCAGGCTGTAGTACACCGGTGTGAACAACAGGGTCACCACGGTGGATACCACCAGGCCCGTAATCATCACCGTGGCCATGGGCATCATGATCTCGCTGCCCTCGCCCATACCGAAGGCCATGGGCAGAAGGCCCAGGACGGTGGTAAGGGTGGTCATCAGCACCGGCCGCACACGGCGGGGACAGGCCTTCAGGATGGCCTCGTTCTTCTCCTCTCCCCTGCCCCGGCGGATGTTGATGTAGTCCACCAGCACAATGGAGGAGTTGACCACCACGCCCGCCAGCATGATGACGCCCACGAAGGCGATCATGGACACCTTCATGCCGAAGATGGGCAGAGTGAAAAGGGACCCGATAAGGCCCACCGGCAGGATCATCATGACGATGATGGGCATGAGGAAGGACTCAAACTGGGAGGCCAGCACGAAGAACACCAGGCCGATGGCCACCGCCAAAGCGTAGCCCAGATCCTGGAAGGCCTGGATCATCTCCGCATTCTCTCCGGAGGTCTCCAGGGTAATCCCCTGAGGCAGCTGGAAGGCGTCCACCACCTGCTGCACCGACTCCGCAATGCCGGCGGCGTCGTCGGTGGCGCTGCCGCCGGTAATGGTGATGGTGCGGCTCTGGTTCTCCCGGGAGATGGACTGAGGCGCCATGGTCACCGTCACGTCCGCCACCATGCCTAAGGGGATGTCGGACCCCAGAGCCGTGGTGATGGGCAGGGACCGCAGAGCGTCCAGGCTCTCGCCGGCGTTGCTGTCCCCCCGGACCACCACATTGATCTCCTCCCCGTTCATCTTCAGGGTGGTGGCGGTGGTACCGGTGAGCTGGCTGCGGACGGCGCTGCCCACAGTGGCGGCGGTGAGGCCGTACTGGGCGGCCACGTCCCGCTTGAGGGTAATGTCCACCTCCGGCACCTGGTCGGAGGCGGAGGTCTTCACCTCTACCGCGTCGGGGATCTGGGCAATCTCCGCCGCCAGACGGTCGGCGGTCTCGGTGAGAAGGTCATAGTCGTTGCCGGAGAGGGTCAGATTGATGGCTGCGCCGGTGAGGGCCGACATGTCCATCACCCCCGCCGAGGACACGGAAATCTCCGCTCCTGCCACATCTGCCAAATCGAGGCGCAGCTGGCTGGCAATCTCCGCCGCCGACCGGTCTCGGTCCCCCGCCTCACCAAGATTCAGTGTGACGGAGGTGCCGCCGCCGCCGGTCATGCTGCTGAGAGCTCCCCCGCCGGTGGAGTAATAGATACTCTCCGCTTCGGGCACCGTCTCCAGAGCGATGTCCGCCACCTGCTCGGCAATGTGCTGGGCCTCCTCCATCTCCGCTCCCACCGGCAAATCCACAGAGACGCTGACTACGTTCTGATCAATGTCGGGGATCAGCTCAAAGCCTGCCAGGAAGATGGAGGCGCCGAAGGCAACCACCATGCCCAATGTCACCAGCATGGCCACGGCCCGGTGGGTGATGAAGTAATTAAGCCGCCGCACGTACCACTGACTCAGCCGGTTGGCCTTTTTCCCGGCGTTGGCGGCAATCTTCATTACCTTCAGGTTCTTGTTGCCGCGGCCCAGGAGGAAGTAGCTGAGGAGGGGCACGATGGTAAGGGCCACCACAAGGCTGGTCAGCATGAGGGTACAGATGGTGAGGCAGAAGTCGGAGAAGAACATGCCCACCATCCCGTCGGACAGACCGATGGGCAGAAACACCGCCACGGTGGTGAGGGTGCTGGCGGAGATGGACAGAGCCACCTCACCGGTGCCCTGAGTACAGGCCTCAAAGTTGTTATATCCGTCTGATCGGTAGTGGAAGATGTTCTCCAGCACCACGATGGAGTTATCCACGATCATGCCCACGCCCATGGCTACACCGCCCAGGCTCATCATGTTCATAGTGATGTCCAGAAGCTGCATCACCAGGAAAACAGTGATGATGCAAAGGGGCATGGCCACGGAGATCACCAGGGTGGCGCCCCAGTCCCGGAGGAATACGAACAGCACCAGGGCCGCCAACAGCACGCCCAAAAGGATATTCTCAATGGCGCTGTCCACGGCCAGATTGATGAAATCACTCTGGTCCATCAGCAGCACCCAGTCCAGGGTGGGATTCTCCTCGGTGACCTCATCCAGAGCGTCCTGGACCCGCATGGCCGTCTGGACGGTATTGACCCCGGACTGCTTGTTCACCGACAAAATCACGCAGGGTTCCCCGTCCACCTTGGCGATGGTCTCCTGATCCTGCGCCTTCAGGGAGACGTTGGCCACCTCGCTGAGACGGACAGAGCCGCCGGTGGGCAGGGGGATGAGGCAATTGGCCACGTCGTCCACTGAGGAGAACTCTCCGTCGGTGCGGACGGTAATGGTGCTCTCGCCGGAGCTGACGTCGCCGGCGGGGAGGGCAATGTTCTCCGCCGCCAGGATCTGGGCAATATAGGAGATGGACAGGCCGTAGCCCGACAGCTTCTCCCCATAGGTCTCCACGGCAATCTCATTGGAGTAGCCGCCCAGGATATCCACAGAGGCCACACCGTCGATCCGCTCCAGTGCCGGGGAGATGGTGTCCTCGGCAATGGTCTGAAGGCCGGAGAGGCTGGTGCCCTTCAATCCGATCTGCACCACCGGCATGGCATCCACATTGATGGACATGACCACTGGGGCGGAGGCGTCCTCCGGGAGATAACTCTTCACCATGTCGATCTTCTCCCGGAGATCCACCAGGGCGTTGTCCATGTTGGTGCCGTCGGCGAAGGTGACCATGACGAGACTCATGCCCTCGCTGGACACGGACTGGAGCTCCTCCATGCCGGACACGGAGGCGCAGGCGGACTCCAGCGTCCGGGTCAAAAGGTTCTCCACCTCTTGGGGTCCGGCCCCGGTGTAGGTGCTATAGACCACCGCCATGGGGAATTCAATATCCGGCATCAGAGCCAGGGGCAGGGTGTTGAAGCCCATGACGCCGAACACCGCGATCATCACGCAGGCCATGATGGTGGTGACCCGGTGCTTGATACAAAAGGAAACCAGCTTCATGCCGCACCCTCCACCACACGGACGGCCGCGCCGTCGGAGAGATAGGTCTGGCCCCGGGTCACCAGCTGCTCGCCGCCCTGGAGGCCGGCTGCGATCTCCGTCTGGGAGGCCCCCACCAGACCGGTGGTCACATTCACCCGGAAGGCAGCGTCGCCCTCGACGATGTACACATACTGCTGGCCGTCCTCGGTGAGGATGGCGTCGGAGGGAATCAGCACCACGTCCTCACGCTGGTCGGTGAGGAATTTCACCGTAGCGAACATGCCGATGGACACCTGCAGCTCCTCCGGCAGATCGATATGGACCTCATAGAGAGCGGTGGTGGTGCTGACGGCCCCGGCCACGGAGGCCACGGTGCCCTTGATCGTCTCCCCGGAGGTGGAGAGGGTCACGTCCACCTCCTGTCCCACGGCGATGAAGGGCTGAAGGGTCTCGGACACGTTCACCACCGCCTGGGGCTTGCCGATCTCCGAGACCACCACTCCCACGGTGGTGTTGCTGGTCATGACACCGCCGGTGACGGACACGGAGGTCACCGTGCCGTCAATGGTGGCGTAGACGTTGGGGTCGTTCAGCACGTCCACCACATCGTCGATGCCCATCTGGGCCAGGGTGGTGGTGCGGCTGGTCTCCGCCTGGAGGACCCCCAGCTGGGCCTGCTCCACGGTGTTGCGGGACACGGCCCCCAGCTCGTAGAGGGCCTGGGTGTTGCTCAGGGTCTGCTGGGCCTGACGGACCTGCTCGTCCAGGAGGGTTTTGGTGCTCTCATAGGAGGTCAGCAGGGTATCGTAGGTATCCCGCAGGTCGGCGGTGTCCATGGTAAAGAGCACGTCCCCCTTCTTCACCGTGTCGCCGGCGCTGACCTTCACCTCCTTCACCTTCCCCGCCACCGGCGGCATCACCGGCACATCCCGGTTGGCCATCACGTTGCCGGTGACGGTGCTCTCCGCCGCCAGGTCTCCTCGGGTGACGGTCATCACCTCCACGGCGGTTCCCGCCGGGAGCTGGGGGGTGGTGTCCTCCTCGGTGGAACAGGCCGCGAGGCCAAGGACGAGGACAAGAGCAAAAAGCAATGCAAGATAACGTCTCATGGGTTCCTCCTCAGATCAGGCCGTAATCCCGGGCCCAGATGTAGTTGCGGTAGGCGGTGAACAGCTCCAGCTGGGCGGCATTCACGCTCTCCTGGGCAGCGAGGAGATCGCTCTCCCCTGTGCGGTACTCCTCCTGGGAGATCATCCCCAGCTCATACTTCTTCTCGGTGATCTCGAAGGTCCGCTGCTGGAAGCTGAGGGCCTCCTCTGCCACGCCTACCAGCCGCTCCTTCTCCTCCACGGTCATGCAGAGAACCTTGAAATTGTAGGCAAAGGTGTCCTTGGCGGCCTGGAGGGTGTGCTTCCCAGGGGTAGTGCTGTCGTTGTCCAGCTCCTCCTGGGCGTTCAGCACATCCACATTCCGCCGCTGGCCAATGGGCATATCCTTCTCATAGTCAATGGCGTCCAGCTCCTCCTGGGTGGGCATGGGCAGCTCCCCCAGGGCCACGGTGCCCCGGAGCTCCAGGCCGCACATGCCCTCCAGGGTGATCTTGCTGGTCTCGATCTGGAAAAGGAGGCTCTCCATCTGGCTGGCCAGACTGCTGCGCTGGTAGTTGATGCTCTCCACGTCGTATTGTGAGGCCATACCCAGCTCGTACTGCTTCTCATAGATGGCCACCGCCCGGTCCATGGCGTCCAGCCCACGCTGGAGGGCGTCCACCGAGGACTCCATGGTGACGATGCCGATGTACAGGGTCTCCGTCCCCTTGACGATCTGGTTGATAGCGTCGTTGAGGGTATTCTTGGTGGTGGAAAGGGTGGTGTCGATGGACCCCATCTGACTCTGGAGGGTCATGATCTGGCTCTGGATGGAGGCGGTGTCCGCCGTCAGGGTCACGTTGAGGGAGGAGAGGATCAGCTTCTGCATGAGAAGGCTCTGCATGGCCTCGTCCTCCGCCCCCATGTCGCCCTCCTCGGCGGCCTTGATGAGCTCCTCCACCTGGGTCAAGGCCTTGGCCACCTCGGTCTGAGCTGCCTGGACGCCGGTCTTCAGCTGGTCCATCTGGATCACTGCATCCCAGATGTCGCCGCTGTCCTGGCTGTTCAGATCCAGCATGTTGGCTTCCAGGGCCTTCACGTTGTAGTTGTTGTTGCGCAGCACCGCTCGGAGATCCTCAAACTCCAAGAAGGACGATGTGGAGGCGTTCTGGACCACGGAAGCCGTCAGGGCCTCCTCCTCCACGGAGGCGGATGTCTCCGCAGTCCCTCCGTCGGCCCCGTCCTCCGCCATGGCGGGGGCCAGGGACAGGGCGGCCAGCAATCCCACCGCCAGCAGTCCGGCAAGTATCCGTTTCATGGGCAAAACTCCTTTTCTGTTCCAATGGCTTACAAAATCCGACCGACCGGTCGGTCGGCTGGTTTTATTATACGAGCCCTCCCCCGCCCTGTCAAGACGGAGGCAAGGCTCCGGCATAAACTTTCTGACAAAAAAGTCCCCGGAGAGGACGGTCCTCTCCGGGGATGGCACAGAAAAAATCCAGGGGGTTACGCCCCCACAAACTGGTTGCTGGCGGCGTCGTAACGGCAGTCCACGGCGGCGAGCCGTTGCTCCAGGTCGGCGACGGACACGTCCTCCGCCGCGCACAGTTCGTCCAGGTCGGGGTAGGTGTCCCGCAGGCGGGTATTCACCACACTCAACAGGATCACAGGATCATTGGGCAGCATGGGTTCGCTTCCTTCTTTCCACAGGTGTTGGGTACTTTGCAGATGGGGCCACCCGGGGCAGCACTTTCGTAAGTGGAGTCGGCCCGGAGGCCAGGTCACAGCAGCGTCAGCAAACACCGCAGCGTCAGCAAACACCGCAGCGTCAGCAAACATGCCGGTGGCATGTTTGCAGCGTAGGCCCCGGAGGCTGTGCCTCCGGGGTGGCACTTTCGTAAGGGGAATCAACCGGGAGGCCAAGTCATGTCCCGTCCGGCCAGCACATGGAAGTGGAGGTGGGGGACGGTCTGCTGACCGGCCTCGCCGATGTTGGACACCACCCGGTAGCCGGGACCGGCAAAGCCCAGCTCCTCCGCCAGCTTGGCAATGACGGCGAAGATGTGGCCCACGATGGGGGCGTTCTCCTCATTCACCGCGGAGACGGACTGGATGTGCTCCTTGGGCACCACCAGGAAGTGGGTGGGCGCCTGGGGATTGATATCGTAGAAGGCGTAGCAGAGGTCGTCCTCGTACACCTTATTGCTGGGGATCTCCCCGGCAATGATCTTGCAGAACAAGCAGTCAGACATAGAAACCCTCCTTTGCGTGATCGTACCATCAGTTTAGCACAACTGTCCCGGTTTATCCAGCCCCAGGACATCGTAATATTCGTCGGAAAAGGGAATCGTCGCAGGGGAAAAGGCGGCCTGCAGGGCCTTCACCGGTCCCCAGGGGTCCATAGGCGACAGAGCGAATTCCCTCTCCACCGCCGCCAGGGCCTGCGCCTTCCGGGCAAAAAACGCCTCGCTCCAGGGCCAGCCGGCCTCGGCGTCCTCCCGGAGCAGGGCGCGGAACCGCTCCTCACTCATCCAGTGGATCTGGGTAAGCGGGCTGGCGTCCCGGCAGAAGAGGAGGAAGGACAGAAACTGCCGGAAATCCTCCGCCACCGGGAGAACATAGGTGCCCTCTTCGCCCATGGCCGGGTCCACACAGAAGATCCGCTCATCCCCGGGCAGCAGGACAAAATGGATGCCGTCCGCCCCCAGGCTGCCGATATGCTCCGCTCCCACCGGGGTACAGAAATAGTCCACGGGTTCCTCCGGCGGCATCAGGCCGATGCTTTCAAAGTCGATCTCCATGGCGTAAAACCGCTGCAAATCTTCTCGCACAGACATGATGTTCCTCCTGTCTCTACAAAGCGATTCCCTCCGTCGGAAAGCTTTCCGACCGTGCCCCGGACGGTGCGGAACACCGCCCGGGGGCTCCATCGATTTCACTCTGTTTGGGCGAAGTGCATCCGCCCAAACCAAGGTTTTGCCTCCGGCAAAACGCTTGTACGCCGCAGAGCGGCGAGGGCAAAGGCGTCGCTCAGTCGGCCAGCTTTCCGGCTACGAAGTCGTCCAGCGCCGCCAGGGCGTCGTCCAGCTTGAGCAGGTCAGATCCTCCACCCATAGCGCTGTCCGGCTTCCCGCCGTCCCCATACGATGCCCTGCATCGTATGGGGACCCCTAATTGGATCTCTGTTTGGGCGAAGTGAATCCGCCCAAACCAAGGTTTTGCCTCCGGCAAAACGCTTGTACGCCGCAGAGCGGCGAGGGCAAAGGCGTCGCTCAGTCGGCCAGCTTCCCGGCCACGAAGTCATCCAGCGCCGCCAGGGCGTCGTCCAGCTTGAGCAGGTCAGATCCTCCACCCATAGCGCTGTCCGGCTTCCCGCCGCCTTTGCCGCCGCAGATGGGGGCGATGGCCTTGATGATGTCTCCGGCCTTTACGCCCTTCTGCACCGCCTCCTTACCGCAGGTGGCCAGGAAGGTGATCTTCCCGTCATTCACCGCCGCCAGCAGCGCCACCACAGCAGGCTCCTTATCCCGGAGGAAATCGCCCATCTTCCTGAGATCATCGGCGGAGGTATCCTTCCGGCTCATGGTCACCACCTTGATCCCCTTCACATCCTTGGCAGACAACAGGAACTGGTCCGCCTGGTTCAAGAACTCCCGGGCCTTCAGCTTCTCAATGGTCTGACGGAGATCCTTCATCTCCCCCATCAGGCTCTCCGCCTTCTCCCGCAGCTCACCGGGCTTGGTCTTCAGGGCAGCAGCGGCCTGGAACAACAGCTCCTGGCTGCGGTTCATGGTCTCCAGAGAGGCTTTACCGGTGGTGGCCTCGATACGGCGCACACCGCTGGCTACGGAGAACTCGCTGGAGATGTGGAACACGCCGGCCTTGGCGGTGTTGTCCAAATGGGTGCCGCCGCAGAACTCCACAGAGAAGCCATGACCCATGTCCACCACCCGGACGGTATCGCCGTACTTCTCGCCGAACAGAGCGATAGCGCCCCGCTCCTTGGCCTTCTCAATGGGCATCTCCTCGGTGACGATGTCGTAGCCGCTGAGCACCGCGTCATTGACGATGGCGCTGACCTTGGCCAGCTCCTCGGGAGTGAGGGCGGCGAAGTGGGTAAAGTCAAAGCGCAGCCGGTCGGGCTCCACCAGAGAACCGGCCTGATGGACATGGTCGCCCAGCACAGCCCGCAGGGCGGCGTCCAGCAGGTGGGTGGCGGAGTGGGCACGCATGATAGCGGCCCGGCGCTCCGTGTCGATCTGGGCCTGGACGGTGTCGCCCAGCTTCAGGGTGCCCTCCACCATCTTGCCGTAGTGCATGAACTTGCCGCCCTTGTTCTTCTGCACGTCGGTGACTTCAAAGCAGGCGGGGTGATCCCCGTGGATGACGATCTGACCGTGGTCCGCCACCTGGCCGCCCATCTCCGCGTAGAAGGGGGTCTTGTCCAGCACCACGATGGCCTCCACGCCGGGCATCAGCTCCTCGGCGTGCTCGTTCTCCACCACCAAGGCCACGACCTTGGCGTCGGGATAGGTGGTGTGGTCATAGCCTACAAACTCGGTCTCCGGCACATCTTTGCCGAATTCCACGCCGGACCAGCCCAGATCCCCAAGAGCCTCCCGGGCCTTCCGGGCACGCTGGCGCTGCTCCTCCATCTGCTTGTGGAACTCTGCCTCGTCCAGCTCCATGCCCTGCTCCTCCACCATCTCGACTGTCAGGTCGATGGGGAAGCCGTAGGTGTCGTAGAGCTTGAAGGCGTCGGCACCGGAGAAGGTCTTCTCCCCCTTGGCCTTGTGGCCCGCCAGCATCTCTTCGAAAATCTTGAGGCCGCCGTCGATGGTCTTGGCGAAGTTCTCCTCCTCCACCCGGATCACCTTGGTGATATAGGCCTGCCGCTCCCGCAGCTCCGGATAGTGGCCCTCGTTCTCGTGGATGACGGTATCGCAGACCTCATAGAGGAAGGGACGGTTCACACCCAGGAGCTTGCCGTGGCGGGCGGCCCGGCGGAGCAGGCGGCGCAGCACGTAGCCCCGGCCCTCGTTGGAGGGCAGCACGCCGTCGCAGATCATGAAGGTGGCGGAACGGATGTGGTCGGTGATGACCCGGAGGGACACGTCGTTCTTGTGGCTCTGGCCGTAGGTGGCCCCAGTGATTTCACTGACCTTGTTGGTGATGTTCATCACCGTGTCCACGTCGAAGAGGCTGGCCACATTCTGGCTGACGCAGGCCAGACGCTCCAGGCCGGCGCCCACGTCGATGTTCTTCTGCTTCAGCTCGGTGTAGTGGCCCTCGCCGTCGTTGTTGAACTGGCTGAACACGTTGTTCCAGATCTCGATATACCGGTCGCAGTCGCAGCCCACGGTGCAGCCGGGCTTGCCGCAGCCGTACTCCTCACCCCGGTCGTAGTAGATCTCGGAGCAGGGGCCGCAGGGACCGGAGCCGTGCTCCCAGAAGTTGTCCTCCTTGCCGAACTTGAAGATCCGCTCGGCGGGAACGCCCACCACCTTGTTCCAGATCTCAAAGGCCTCGTCATCGGCAGGGGTGGTCTCGTTGCCGGCAAAGACGGAGGGGTACAGGCGGTCCGGCTCCAGCCCCATCCACTCGGGGCTGGTCAGAAACTCCCAGCACCAGGGGATGGTCTCCTTCTTGAAGTAGTCGCCGAAGGAGAAGTTGCCCAGCATCTCAAAGTAGGTGCCGTGGCGGGCGGTCTTGCCGATGTTCTCGATGTCGCCGGTGCGGATGCACTTCTGGCAGGTGCAGACCCGGCGGCTGGGGGGCTCCTGCTCCCCGGTGAACCAGGGCTTCATGGGGGCCATGCCGCTATTGATCAGCAGCAGAGAGGGGTCGTTCTGGGGAATCAGGGAGAAGCTGGGCAGCCGCAGGTGGCCCTTGCTCTCAAAGAACTTGAGGAACATCTCCCGCAGCTCGTTCAGTCCATATTGCTTGTGCATGGTTTCTACCTCCAAAAAATCATATCAACCTGTCAATTTTATCCGATCACCGGGTCAAACCGATGTTGTCGATCATCAGATCCAGGGAGCGGTCAAAGACCAGGGACAGTGCTGTGACGGCGCTCCAGTCGAAGCCCTCCTGGGCCTCAAAGCCCTCGGGCGGAATGGTGACGGTAGCAAAGCTGGTCTTATAGGTGCAGTTCTGGAACACATAGTCCAGCTTGTCCGTCCGTACCGGGAGCACCTGGAAGAGGGTGGCGAAATCCCCCGCCCGGGCGGAGGCCGTGCGGCCTTCTCCGTCCGTCAGCTCCACGGTGAAGTCCAGCAGGGCAAAATTCCCCCGCTCCACCTCGTACTCCCGCCGGTCGCAGACATCCAGGCAGACGCTCTGACCAGCAAAATCCGCCGCATCCGGCAGGGCGATGGTGTACCGGGAGTCAAAGCTGCTGGTCCGCAGCCGCAGGGCGTGAGTGTCGAAGGAGGAGTCGTCGGCGAAATCCACCAGCTCCTCCGTCCAGAGGAGGAGGCCCTCCGTGGTCACCGCCGCCCCGTCCAGGGCGGCCGTCTCCAGGTCCGAGTCCTCCTCAAAGTCCGCGATCACCGAGAAATCCGAGGTCTCGTAGCACTGGACGTACACCGTCTGCGGCAGCTGGGCGGCGCAGCTGTCCCAGTCCGTGAGGAGGCTGCGGCAGCTCTGGTCCCCCTTCAAGGTCACATCCAAAAATGCCTTGATGAAGAGACGGGCAATGGTCTGCTGATCCGCTTCAGAGAGCATGCTCTCCGTATTCAGCAAGGTGTTGAAAGGGGCGGGCTGGTCGTAGGCCCCCCAAAGGGAGTTGAACTGGCCATGATTGGCCCCGGCGATGTAGAGGGCCGATTTCAGGTAATCCCCCGCCCCGGTGAATGTGACATTCTCATACTGGGCCATGCCCATGAAGTCCTTCACATCCCGGTCGTCGGTGCCGTGGAGGAGGAGGTAATTCACATCCTCGATCTCCACGCTGTGGTCCGCCGGCTTGTACTGGTTCACCGTGGGGGCCACGGCAACAATAGACCGGATATGATAGTGGTAGTCAAAGCGGACACCGCCGTTCTCCGGGTACCGGTCGTAGCCGTTGAAGAGGTAGGCGGTGGCTGCCATCTCTCCACCCCTGGAGTGGCCCCCGATGGCAATATTGTCCTCGTCCAGCACCCCATACAGGGGATTGCCCGGCTGGCTGTTGTAGCCCAGCAGGAGGCCGATGTGCTCCAAAAGGAGCACCGCCCGGCCGTCGTTCTCGTTGTAGAGGAGGTTGCAGGCGTTGTGGTCCACCGACACCACCACATATCCCCAGCTGGCCAGGTACTCCCCCAGATAGTCGTAGCCCAGGTAGGAGTCCACGGCGATCTCGTGGTTGCCGTGGGCAAAGAACAGAACCGGGCAGTCCTGTCCCCCCGCCGGATACCACACCCGGCCCACCAGGGGCACGGCACTGAGGTCGTAGTCCAGATAGTATTCGGCGTAGGTACCGGTAACCTCGGCGCTGGAGCGGCTCATATAGGCGGTGAGGCTCACGGTGTCGGAGGGAAGGCCCTCCTCCGTGCCGTAGTCCACGGTCAGCACCTGCTGGGGACCCATGGAGAGGCTGTCCTCCAGGGCGGCGAGGCTCTGGGGCTCCCCCATAAGGGTCACATACTTCTCAATATAGTGGTCCTCAAACCCGTCGGTGAAGAGGAACACCAGCAGCAGTGCCGTCCCAGCCGCAGAGAGAAGCGCGGAGCTCACTGTGGTGGGAGTCACCCGCCGGTACCGGAGGAGGCTCCACCAGGAGGCGGCCAGCAGCCACAACACCGCTGTGACGCCTAAGGCGAAGGCCACCACCCGGAAGGAATAGCCCTCCCCCGCCCCCCGGCGAAACAGCTCAATATCTGCCGCAGCCAGCACCCCCAGGGCAGTGAGCCAGGTAAGGCGGTGGCCCAGAAAACGCTGGAGAATCCAGCCCAGGAGATACGAGAGAGGCAAAGCCAGCAGAAACAGCACCGCCGGAATCAGGCAGTAGCCCAAAAGCGCCGGCCAGTAGGTATCCGCCAGGCAGAGGCCCCCCACCAGGGCGGCAATCCCCAGGGCCAGCACGTTGAGGGCCGGGGCAGTTTGGGAGAAGCTGCGGACAAACCAACGGCTCACCGCCCCGCAGGCCCGGCAGGGCGCTTCCCGGCAGCGCCGGAACAGATCTCCCGCCTTCACTGCTGGGACGCCTCGATGCCGATAAGGGCCATATCCGTGTCAAAGGCCACCCGGAAGAGGACCTTCTCCTTCCGGTATTCGCAGAGGATCACGGCTACGCCGTAGTCCTCCCCGTCGCTGCTCTGACCGGTGGCCATCCGGTCCAGCCGGGAGACAAACTCCCCAGCGTCCTCCTGAGCCTTGTCCATCATGGCGGACACCTGCTCCGCGGTGAGGTTCTCCCCCACATCCTCCCGGAATCGGTCCAGCACGGCGGCGTAGTCCCCGTTAATGAGCAGCTGCACCACCTCCCAGCCCGCCTCCTCCACGGCGTCGCTGTCCATGCCGTCGGGCAGCGGGGCCGGGGAACAGCCGGTGAGCAGCAGAAGGCCCAGCAGGCAGGCAGCCATCACTCTTTTCATTTTCTCTGTCCTCCTTTTCCGTGGTAAGCAAAAAGAAAAGACCCTCGCCACCACATAGGGGCGAAAGTCTCGCGGTACCACCCTAATTTGTCCCAAGCGGGACATCTCAGCGGCCCGATAACGGAGGCCAGACCGTGGGACTCCTCGTCCCCCGCTCGGAAGTGGCCGCACCGGACGCTCTGCCGCGGGGCTCTCACCCTCCCCCGCTCGCTTAGGCCGCAGACCGGCGCTCAGTTCCTCATGGCATTTTTCCTGCGGCAAAAGCGCCGCATACATAATGTATTATACCACAGTTCCCCTGGTTGTCAACTTCCTTTTCTTGGAAAAGGAGACCGGGGGAGCGGCGCTCCCCCGGTGGGTTCCATTGGAAAAAGCGGGACTTACTCCTCGTCGCCGCAGCCGCAGCAGCCACCGCAACCGTCCTCCAGGGAGGACAGGTCGAACTCCAGCTTCTCGCCGCAGTTGGGGCACTCCACGCTGCCGTCGGCCAGGATGTCCTCATCAAAATAGATGGGCTCCTCACAGTTGGGACAGGTGGTCTCGTAGACGGGCTCGTCGTCGTCCTCGTCGTCCTCATCCTCATCGTCGTCCTCGTCAAAGGCCTCGTAGATGAAGGACTCCACATCGCTGAGGTCGTCGCTGACTGCGTCCAGGCCCTCCTCGATCTCACACTGCTCGTCCCGCAGATCCTGCATCTCCAGAGCCATGTCGTCCAGGATGTCGATCATCACCTTGAGGATCTTGCCCTCCTTGGTGCTCTCGTCCAGGCTGAGGCCCTCGGCCAAGCCCTTCAGGTACGCTACTTTCTCCAGAATTTCCATAGCCTACTCCTTTCTTGCGGACGCTTGTCCGCCGTCAATGGCGCTGTTTCCTGCCTGTGATCCGTTCAATCAGTTCTTGCAGCGGCTGAGATACTCGCCGGTGCGGGTGTCGATGGTGATCTTGTCGCCGATGTTGATGAACAGGGGCACCTTGATCTCCGCGCCGGTCTCCAGGGTGGCGGGCTTGGTGACGTTGGTGGCGGTGTTGCCGGCAAAGCCGGGCTCGGTCTCGGTGACCTCCAGGTCCACAAAGTTGGGAGCCTCCACGCCGAAGACGTTGCCCTTGTAGCTGAGGACCTTGCAGGTCATGTTCTCCTTCACGAAGCGGAAGGCGTCGCCCAGCACATCCTTACCGATGGGCAGCATATCGTAGGTCTCCATGTCCATGAAGTAGTACAGGTCGCCGTCGTTATAGCTATACTCCATGTCCTTGCGCTCCACAAACGCCTGCTCAAACTTGGCGGTGGGGTTGAAGGAAGTTTCGGTCACAGCGCCGGTCACCACGTTCTTCATCTTGGTGCGGACGAAGGCTGCGCCCTTGCCGGGCTTCACGTGCTGAAACTCCACCACCTGCATAACCTTGCCGTCCATCTCAAAGGTGACGCCGTTGCGGAACTCACCGGCAGAAATCGTTGCCATATTTCATATCCTCCTATCGGAAAAATCTTCCGTTGGCTATTTTACCCCATCTCCATTGTAATTGCAAGGGCTTTATGATAAAATCCTGTTACCTTATTCTTACTTTTGGCAGGTTGTCGATATGGTGCCCATTTTTGCGGAAAATCATTCTGTCATTCTGTGTGAAAAACCGGTGGGAGTGCTGTCCCAGCCCTCCCCCGGCCGGCAGGAGAGCATGCTGTCCCTTCTGGAAGCCCAGTGCCGCTGCGCCGTCTACCCCATCCACCGGCTGGACCGGGAGGTGGGCGGCGTTATGGTCTTTGCCAAGACCGCCCCCGCCGCCGCCGTTCTCTCCGCCGCCGTCCAGCATCGCACCTTGCAGAAGGAGTATCTGGCCATTGTCCGGGGCCGCCCGGAAGCGCCCTCCGGGACCTTCACCGATCTCCTCTTCAAGGACAGCGGTCGAGGCAAGAGCTTCGTGGTCACCCGGATGCGCAAGGGGGTGAAGGAGGCATCTCTCTCCTACGAGGTTCTGGCGGAGAGGGACGGCTGCTCTCTGGTGCGGGTGCGGCTCCACACCGGGCGGACCCACCAGATCCGGGTCCAGTTCTCCTCCCGGGGGATGCCTCTTTTGGGGGACCGGAAGTACGGCGGTCCCGCCGCTCCCGGCCTCGCCCTCTGGAGCTGCCGTCTGTCCTTTCCCGGCGGGAAAGGGGCGGCGCCCTTTACGGTTGCCTCCCTGCCCCACGGGGAGGTGTGGGAGGCGTTTCGAGCGGCACTCGACGGGCTTACCATATAAAATTCACCTTATTAAAAAGGACAGCGTGGTATCGGCCGCGCTGTCCTTTTTCGCTATTGGGTCCGCTGGCGGGGGTTTTTCTTTCTTGTTGGCGGCCGACGGTTTTTCGTTTGGTGTTCTGCCTCCGGCGGCCTACTTTTCTCGCGGAAGAAAAGTAGGCAAAAGTCCGCTTAGAACCTACGGTTCTAAGGACTCCCTTCGCTTGTTACCAAGACCGGAAAGTCAGGGAGGCTTTTTGCTGTTGGCTTGGTGCGGGTGACGCCTGTTTGGGTCATCTTCTGCTTCTGCGCCGCGCTTCAGCGCGCTCGTGCGTCAGGTAGACGCAGACACTTGCGTCTACCGCTTTTTCCGCGAATGAACTTGTGCGGCGTTGGCAAGTCCGACAGCATCGGTGCAGAGGCCCCTACGACCACCAGGGCAGCGCGCCGAAGCGCGGAAACAGGGGAACCCGGTCACCCCTTTGATGGGTCAGCCGCACAATCTAAAAAAAGGTGCAGACTACCCATAATAGGCCAAAAGGAGTCCTTAGAACCTTGGTTCTAAGCTGATTTTTGCCTACTTTTGTTCAGCGACAAAAGTAGGCCGCCGGAGGCAGAACAAGGTATCAATATACCGTCGGCCGCCGACTAAAAAGACACTGCCCCCGTCAGAGGGCATAAAACGGCCCCGCCCGGCCAGAGGGCAAAAGAGTCCACCCCCGGTGGGATGCCCCGCCGGGGGTGAAAAACATTACCGCTCGTAAATGGCCTTCATTGCCTTGTAGGTCATATAGCAGTCCAGCTTGCTGACGGTCTCGAAGGGGGCGTGCATGCTGAGCACCGGCACGCCCGCGTCCAGGGTATCGATGTTCCGGTTGGCCATATACTTGGCCACGGTACCGCCGCCGCCGGCGTCCACCTTCCCCAGCTCCGCCATCTGCCACAGGGCCCCCGCCTCGTCAAACACCCGACGGGCAAAGGCGACCACCTCGGCGCTGGCGTCGGAGGCGCCTCCCTTGCCCCGGGAGCCGGTGTACTTGCACAGTCCCACACCGTAGCCCAGCCGGGCGCTGTTGCGCTTCTCGTACACATCCCCGAAGTTGGGATCATAGGCCGCCGTCACGTCGGCGCTGAGGCAGAAGGACCGCTCAAGACAGGCCTTGAGGGGCGTGCCCAGCGCCTCGCAGAGATCGTCCATGAAGCTGTCGAAGGCCGCCGTCTGCATACCGGTGACGCCGTCGGAGCCGATCTCCTCCTTGTCCGCCAGCACACACACCGCCGTCTTCTCCGGAACCTTCTCCATGTCGAAGAGGGCCTTCAATGCGGCATAGGCGCAGACCCGGTCGTCATGGCCGTAGGCCCCGATCATGCTCCGGTCCAGACCGATGTCCACGGCGTTCACCGCCGGCACTGCCTCCAGCTCCGCGGAGATGAAGTCCTCCTCGGTGAAGCCGTACTTCTCATAGAGAAGCCGCAGCAGCTGGGTCTTCACCCGCTCGGTGTCGTCCCCTTCCATGGGGCGGCTGCCGATGAGGATATTCAGCTGCTCGCCGCCGATGCCCTCCGCCAAAGTCTTCTTGCTCTGCTCGGCGCCCAGGTGGGGCAGCAGGTCGTTGATCACCAGCTTGGGCTCCTCCTCCTCACCGATGGCCACCTCTACCACCTGTCCGTCCCGGAGCGCCACCACTCCCCGGAGCTCCAGGGGGATGGTCACCCACTGGTACTTGCGGATACCGCCGTAGTAGTGGGTCTTGAGATACCCAAGCTCCGCCTCCTCATAGAGGGGGTTGGGCTTCAGGTCCAGCCGGGGGGAGTCAATGTGGGCGGCGGTGATCCGGGCCCCGTGCTCCATCCCCGCCGTACCGATCACCGCCAGCATCAGCATCTTGTCCCGGTTGTTCCGGTAGACCTTGTCTCCGGGCTTCAGGGTCATGCCCCGCTCATACGCCCGGAAACCCAGAGCCTCCGCCTGGCGGATGGACTCCTTCACACAGCAGCGCTCCGTCTTGCCTGCGTCCAGATAGGCCTTATAGGCCGTGCAGTAGGCCTCCAATGGGGCCTCCTCCTCCTGAGGAAGGCGGTCCCAGCCGTTTTTGGGGTTGTAAAGCAGTTTTTCTTTCCACTCCTTGATATCCATGGCTTCATTCCTCCGTATCCAGTAAAATATCCTCGAAAAACTCTCGAATGAGGGCCTCGAATTCCTTTTGACTCCTCGCCCGGTTCTCCAGCAGGAAGTGACAGTGCTTTTTATAGTAGGCGTCCTTCTTCTGGGCCTCGATGCGCTGCCGGGCGTAGGCCTCGTCGATGCTGTCCCGGGCCATGATCCGCCGCAGCCGCACCTCTTGAGGAGCCGTGATGGCCACGGTAAGATCACACCGCCTCCCCAAGCCGCTCTCGATGAGGTTGATGGCGTCGATCACCGCCCCCCGGCCCTTCACGGCGGCGATCTCCTTCGCCACCGCCCGGTCCATGGCTGGGTAAACGATGGCATTGAGCTTTGCCATCTGCCCCCTGTCCCCAAAGACTATGGTGCCCAGGGTCCGCCGGTCTAACTGTCCGTCGGGCAAAAACACATTGCCAAATGTATCCGTCAGCTGCTGCCGGAGGACCTCGTCGGTTTTCAAAAGCTCGTAGTAGGCCGCGTCGCAGTCGATCACCCGGAAGCCCATGGTCTCCAGCACCCGGAGGGCCGTGGTCTTCCCGGACCCGGTGGGGCCGGTGAGGCCGATCACCGTCATGGCACTTTCCTCCTTTACACCTCCACCACGTGGAACCCCGCCGCCTTTTTCAGGCGGTTGGCCACGGCCAGGCCCAGGCCCCCCTCGTCGGGGCACTGGGCAAAAATCTCCGTCACGTCGGTGGCGTCGAAGGCCCGGAGGGCGTCGAAGACCCGGCGGGCCTGCTCCCCCTTGTCGGCGGCGGGGCCCATCTTCTCCACCACGCAGTCCTCGGCGAAGAGGTCCGCAAATTCGTCAAAGCAGATGACCCCCATGCCTCTTCCCTGCCGCCGGATATACCGGGCGGACCGGATAGGATCGCCGGTGACCACCGTCACCGGGGCCTTGGGAGCGTAATGGCGGTATTTCATACCGGGGGCTTTGGGCTTCTCTCCGGCGCCAAGGGGCCGGATCACCGCCTTGTCCACGGCCACCTCCCCCAGCACCTCCCGGAGGGACTCCAACGGCAGTCCGCCGGGCCGCAGCAGCCGGGGCGGACGGCAGGTCAGGTCGATAATGGTGCTCTCCACCCCCACGCCGCAGGGACCGCCGTCCAGAATGGCGTCGATCTTCCCGTCCATGTCCTCCCACATGTGCTGGGCGCAGGTGGGGCTGGGGCGGCCGGAGGTGTTGCCGGAGGGGGCAGCGATGGGCACGTCCGCCTGCCGGATCACCTCTAAAGTCAGCGGGTGGTTGGGGCAGCGGACCCCCACGGTATCCAGTCCCCCGGTGGTGACGTTGGGCACGTTCTCCCGCCGCTGGAGGATCATGGTGAGGGGGCCCGGCCAGAACCGCTCCGCCAGGGCGTAAGCCGCAGCGGGGATGTTGCGGCAGTAGCGGCTGAGCCAGGAGGCGTCGGGCACATGGAGGATGAGGGGGTTGTCCTGGGGACGGCCCTTGGCCTCGAAGATGTGCCGCACCGCCTCGCTGTTGAGGCCGTTGGCCCCCAGGCCGTACACCGTCTCCGTGGGAATGCCCACAAGTCCTCCCCGGCAGAGGATCTCCGCCGCCTCAGGAATATCATGTTCCGTCAGATACTTCGTCTTCATTTGCTCGTCTTCTTTGCTTGTTTCTTTTTGTTGTGCCGTACACGGCCAGGGCCAGCAGCAAAAGGAACGCCGGGAGCAGCAGCAGGGCCAACCATCCTGACGCCCAAGCTTCCTCCGCCACACGGAGATTCTCGTCGGCGCCGAACCGCTCCAGATATAGCGTCCCCCACAGCCATACCCAGGCCAGGAGGCCTTCCACCGCCGCTGCCGCGGCGGTGGGGAGCCACAGAAGGGCCCAGAAAAGGATGTCCCTCAGCATTCTCAGCATTTCAGCTCTTCCTATTCCTCCCCGCCGCTCTGGAGCCGCTCCGCCTGATCGGCGGTGACCAGGGCGTCGATGAGGGGGTCTAAATTGCCGTTGATGATCTGGTCGATGTTGAAATTCTTGTTGTCCCCGGTGAGACGGTGGTCCGTCACCCGGTTCTGAGGGAAGTTATAGGTGCGGATGCGCTCGCTGCGGTCGCCGCTGCCCACCTGGCTGCGCCGCTGGGCGGCGATGGCGGCGTTCTGCTTGGCCTGCTCCGCCTCGTAGAGCTTGGACCGGAGAATCTTCATGGCCCGGTCCTTGTTCTTATACTGGCTGCGCTCATCCTGGCACTCCACCACCACCCCGGTGGGCAGGTGGGTGATGCGGATGGCGCTCTCCGTCTTGTTTACGTGCTGGCCTCCCGCCCCGGAGGAGCGGAAGGTGTCGATCTGCAGGTCCTTGGGGTCGATGGTGAACTCCACCTCCTCCGCCTCCGGCAGCACCGCCACCGTGGCGGCGGAGGTCTGGATGCGGCCGCTGCTCTCGGTGACCGGCACCCGCTGGACCCGGTGGGTCCCGCTCTCAAACTTCAGCCGGGACCAGGCCCCCTCACCCTCCACGACGAAGCTGATCTCCTTGATGCCGCCCAGTTCCGTCTCGTTGGCGTTCACCACCTCCAGCTTCCATCCCTTGCTCTCGGCGTACATGGTGTACATCCGGAAGAGGTCGGCGGCAAAGAGCATGGCCTCCTCCCCGCCCACGCCGCCGCGGATCTCCATGATGACGTTCTTGTCGTCGTTGGGGTCCCGGGGCAGCAGCAGAATTTTCAGCTCCTCCTCCAGCCGCTCCAGCTCCGCCTTGGCGGTCTGAATCTCCTCCTGGGCCATCTCCTTCAGTTCCGGGTCCCCCAGCAGCTCCTTGGCCGCCTCCAGGTCCTCCGTCGTCTTCCGGTAGGCCCGGCTGGCCGCCGCCACCGGCTCCAGCTCCTTCTGCTCCCGGCTCAGCTTTTTGAGAAGGGCGGCGTCGGCGTACACCGCCGGGTCCGCCAGCTGCTCCTGGATCTCCTGAAACCGCTGTTCAATGCCCTTCAGCTTCTCCAGCATACCTCTTACTCCTTCTCCATGCTCCGCCGCACTTCCTTGATGAACTCTGCCCGCCAGAAGGGCTCCCCTACGTCACCGCCCTTGAGGGACACGGCGCAGAGGCGGGGACGGGCGGTGTACAGGTCCATCTGCTCAAAGACCTGCTCGTACTTGTTCTTCTCGTCCTGGCGGGTGATGACATAGGCCATCTTCCGGCAGCTCTTGCCGTACTTCTTCAAAAACTCCCGGGCGATGCTGCTGCACCGGCCCGCCCACACCGGGGTACCCAGGATTACCAGGTCGTACTCCTCCACCGGCTTAGGGGTGGTGAAGGGGTCCAGATACCGGGTGCTCTTGCGCACCGCGTCGAAGCCGGAGCGGAGGAACCCCCCAAGGCCCTTCCGGTCCACTCCGTCGGTGATCTCCACCAGATCCGCCTCCAGCTCCTTGGCCACCGCCTCCATGGTAGCCCGGGTCTTGCCGGTGCGGCTATAGTATACGCACAAAATGTCAGCCATCGCTGCATCTCCTTTCCTTGTGGATGGTCTTATCCGAATACCAGGAGCTCCGCCGCGGCGAAGGCCTCCCGGATGTAGTAGTTGACAGTCAGGGCAAAAAACCGGCTGGGCATGTGGGCCGCCACCGGCACCATCCCAGGCCCGCCCCACAGCAGGGAGGCCCGGTAGAGGTGGTAGTCCGAGGTGACCACGGCAATATTGTCTGTAAGGTCAATCCCCTTGTCAGCAAGGAGTTCCCGGGAGAATTGGATGTTCTCCTCGGTGTTGTCCGCCTGGTCCTCCAGGAGGATACGGTCCTCCGAAATGCCCCGGGCCATGAGCCAGTCGGCCATGCACCTGGCCTCGGAGATGTCCTCCCCGGGCCCCTGGGAGCCGGTGACCACGATGGGGATGTCCGGCTTGTCCTGAAGGTAGTCGAGAGCCGCCTCCAGCCGGACCTGGAGGCTGAGGGAGGGCACGGTGCCGTTGACCCCCGCCCCCAGGATCACCACGGCGGACACCGCCGTCTCCCGGTCCGTGCGGCCATAGCGGATGACCTGGGCCTCCAGCACGGTGAAGACCCCCAGGCCCAACATGAGGCAGGCCAGCAAAACCCGCCAAAGGACTTTCGCCAGTTTTCCCCGCCGCCCCGCCAGGAAGCCCCACAGCAGCAGGAAGACGGCGGCGGCAAAGAGAAGGTAGCCGGAGAAGCGCATGGGGGTATAGCCAAAGGCGAAGAGGGCCCCCAGCAGGACGGCCATCGCCGCCGGAATCCAGTACCGCTTCTTCATGCCTCCGCCTCCTCGCTGAGGGCCTCCCATTTCTCCATGAGGGCTAAAAGCTCCTCGTCCATCTGCTCCTTCTCGGCGTAGAGCGCGCTATACTTCTCATAGTTGCAGGCGTTCTCCTCCATCTCCGCCTCTTTTGCCTTGATGGCCTCCTCCAGCTTGTCGATGTCCCGTTGAACGATGGTCAGCTGCTTCCGGGCCGCCTGCTGGGCCCGGCCTCCCTTGGGCTGGGACTTGGGCTTCTCCTCCTGCCGGTGAGGCTTCGCCGCCGGGACCTTCTCCTCCAGGGCCTTCAGGTCCCGATAGCGCTGGAAGGTGACGGGATAGTCGGTAATGACCCCATCCTCCAGCTCCCAGATTCGGGTGGCGAAGCGGTTGATGAAGTAGCGGTCGTGACTGACAAAGAGGAGGGCCCCCTCATAGGCCTCCACCGCCTCCTCAATCCACTCCCGGCTGGCAATATCCAGATGGTTGGTGGGCTCGTCCAGGATGAGGAAGTTGATCTCCTCGTCCATAAGCATGCACAGTCGAAGGCGGCTCTGCTCCCCGCCGGAGAGCACCGACACCGGCTTGAACACGTCCTCCCCCTTAAACTGGAAGGCCCCCAGCCGGTCCCGGGCAGCCTGGGTGGTCATCCCCCGTTTGGCATAGAGCATGGTGTCCACCAGGTTCCGGGAGGGGTCGTCAAAGTGGATGATCTGGGGCAGATAGGCCGTCCGCACCGAGGGGCCGTACTTGATCCGCCCCCCGTCGGGCAGCTCCTCCCCCATGAGGATTTTCAAAAAGGTGGATTTGCCGGTGCCGTTGTCTCCGATGAGGGCAATCCGCTCGCCCCCCTCCACCCGGAGGTCCACATCATGGAACAAGGTCCTTGGACCGTAGGACTTGTCAAGGTGTTTCACTTCCATGACCTCGTCGCCAAAAAACTCCTTCTCCCCGAACCGGGTGGTCATGGCCTTGGTCTTCACCGGCCGGGCGGCCTGGCTCTGGCGGATGCGCTCGATGCGCCGCTCGATGGAAAAGGCCCGCTTGTGGAGAAGCTCCGTGTTGTGCTCGTGCATAGACCGGGCAGTCTCCGTCAGGCGCTGGATCTCCGCCTGCTCCTTCTCGTAGCGGCGCATCCGTTCCAGCTCCCGCTTCTCTTTCTCAATGGCGTAAAAGCTATAGTTGCCGCTATAGAATTCCGCCTTTCCGTCCTGAATCTCGATGACCCGTGTGATGGTCCGGTCCAGGAAGTACCGGTCGTGGCTGATGGCCACCACGGTGCCCTTGAAACGGCTCACATACTCCTCCAGCCACTCCACAGCGTGGAGGTCCAGGTGGTTGGTGGGCTCGTCCAATAGCAGGATATCCGTATCCTCCAGAAGGAGTCGGCCCAGATTCACCCGGGTCTTCTCCCCGCCGGAGAGGCTGTCGAAGGGCTGGGAGCGCATCTCCGGAGAAATAGACAGGCCGTTTGCCACCTTGTTGACGGCGGTATCGGTGTCGTAGCCCCCCAGGCCCTCAAAGCGGGCGCTGAGCTCCCCGTACCGCTTCAGGGTGGTTTCGGAGCTGTCTCCCTCGGCCATGGCGGCGGTAAGCTGTTCCATCTCCTCCAGAATCTTCTGGTGGCGGGAGAAGGCGGTACGGAGCACGTCCTCCACGGTGTAGCCCTCTGGGTACACCGGAATCTGGGAAATAAGCCCCAGACGGCGGTTCCGGCCCAGGATTACCTCGCCGCTGTCGTACCCCAGCTCCCCGGTGAGGATTTTGAAGAGGGTAGACTTTCCCGCTCCATTGCGGCCCAGAAGACCCACCCGCTCCCCCTCCTGGATCTGGAAGGTAAGGCCGTCTAAAATGTTGCTGCCGATCTCAAAGGATTTGACCAGGTTGCTGACTGCAATATCAATCATAGCGTCTGTAAATACTCCGTAATCCGTTCAAAATGCATGGCGTGGCTGGCCTTCACCAGCACCACCGCCCCGTCGGTAAAGGCCGCGGCAATGTCCGGCAGAGCCTCCTCCACACGGGCGAACCACCGCACGTCCATCCCGGCGGCCCCCATGGCCATCTTCCGGGACTTCTCCCCGATGGCAATGAGCGTACCGATGCCGAGTCGTTTTGCCAGCTCCCCCATCTGCCGGTGGCCCTCCTCCGTGAGATGACCCAGCTCGCCCATGTCGCCCAGCACCGCCACGGTGACAGGCTCCTTGCTCAAAATCTCCAGAGCAGCACCCATAGACTGGGGGTTGGCGTTGTAACAGTCATCCAGGATCACCCGGCCGCGGCTGCAGGGAATCAGCCGCATCCGGGACCCGGCAGGGCGGTAATCTCTCACCCCGGCGCAGATCTCCTCCGCCGTCATACCCAGTTCCTCGCCGATGGCTACCGCCATGGCGGCGGGGTAGACCATATGCTCCCCCAGCGCGGGAATCTGGAGAGGATACTCCCCTTTCCTTGTAGTCACTGTACAGGAAATTCCCTTAACGCCCTTATCCACCACACGGCTCACCCTCACGCCGCAGTTCTTCCCCCGGCCGCAGCGGATGGTACGAAAGCCGAGGTCCAGGGTGTTCAGCATGTCGTCGTCTCCACTGAGGATGGCTACGCCGTCCCGGTCCAGATTCTCGAAGATCTCCGCCTTGGCCTGGAGAATGCCCTCCCGGCTGCCCAAAAACTCAATGTGGGCGTCGCCGATGTTGGAGATCACGGCGTAGTGGGGGCGAATCATCTCCCCCAGATACCGGATCTCCCCGAAGTGGTTCATGCCCGTCTCGATCACCGCCACCTGGTGCGACCGCTCCAGACCGAAGAGGGTGAGGGGCACGCCGATGTCATTGTTGAAGTTGCCTGCGGTGCGGTGGACCCGGAAGCGCCGGGCCAGCACGGCGGCGATCATCTCCTTGGTGGTGGTCTTCCCCACGCTGCCGGTAATCTGGATAAAGGGGATGTCAAATTTGTCCCGGTAGTGGGAGGCCAGGGCCTTCAAGGCCAGTCGGGTATCCGCCACCTGGATGTAGAACCGGTCCGGCCGCAGCGTCTCCGGCAAGGTACTGCAAAGGCACCCCGCCGCCCCCTTCTCCATAGCGGAACCGATATAGGCGTGGCCGTCGAATCGCTCCCCCTTCAAGGGAACGAAAAGGCTCTTCTCCGGAATGGACCGGCTGTCGGTGGACACCGCCAGAACCTCACCGTCGCCGTGGAGGGTGCCGTTTACCGCCTGAGCGATCTCCTTTGCCGTCATGGGAATCACAGCCGCTCCTCCTTCCGCGCCGCCAGGGACAGGCGGACAATCTCGTCACACAGCTCCTCGTAGGCCATCCCCACAGCGGCGGCCTCCTTGGGCAGAAGGCTGGCGGGGGTCATGCCGGGGAGGGTGTTCACCTCCAGGCACCAGGGCCGCCCCGCCTCGTCCACGATGAAGTCGGTGCGGGAGTAGACAGAGAGGCCAAGGGTTTTGTGGAGATTCAGGGCGTACTCCCCCATCTCCCGCCACAGCGCATCGTCGATCCGGGCGGGGCAGATCTCCAGGGAGCCGCCGTCCTGGTACTTGGCCACATAGTCGAAGTATCCGGCGGTCTGGGGGATGATCTCCACCGCCGGCAGATACCGGTCTCCCAGTACCCCCACCGTCAGCTCCCGGCCGTGGATCTTCTTTTCCACGATGACGTGACTGCCGTAGCGGAGAATCTCCCGGAGCGCTGCCTCCAGTTCCTCCTTGGTGTCCGGCAGGGACACGCCGATGGAGGAGCCGCCGTTGACAATCTTCACCGCACAGGGGACCTCCAGCTCCTCCACCAGACGTGGAATGTCCGCCTCGGTGTAGGACACGATGTCACGCCAGGGGGCAGTGGGCACGCCGCAGCGCTCCATGGCGTACTTGGTAAGGGCCTTGTCCATGGCCATGCCGCTGCCCAGATACCCGGCCCCGGTGTAAGGGATGCCCAAAAGGTCGAAGGCAGCCTGGACCCGTCCATCCTCGCCGCAGGCGCCGTGGAGGCCCAGGAACACGATATCCGCCATGGCGCAGAGGGCCAGCACGTCCTTTCCGAAAAGACTGGGCCCCTGGTCCTTCCGGCCCCGCCGCACCGCCTCCAGGTCCGGGGCGCTGGTTTCGATGGCGGCGGAGCCAATGAGACCGTCGGGGGCGTCAAACACCTCCTGGAGGTCTCCCTCCCAGCCCTCCAGGCCCAGGAACATATCCACCAGCACCGCCTGGTGACCCCGGCTGCGCAGCGCCCTGCAGATGCTGCTGCCGGAAACCAGGGAGACATGGCGCTCGGAGGACAGGCCTCCGCACAAAACAACGATCTTCATACTGTTTACTCCTTGTTAGACGCGGGAGGATCCCCGCGGACGTAGTCATACAGATTAAAGTATAGCACCAACTTTCGGGAAATACAACCATTCTCCAAGAAAGGACAGGCGGAAAGCCCCCTCCTCCGGGCGCCGGGGCGGAAAACGGTGCGGCCCCGGACCGCCTGACGGCGATTCGGGGCCATTGTCATCTCAGTGCAGTATTTCCTCAGTCGAGGATGTAGACCGTGCAGTTGCGCACACCGAAGTTGATGCACTCCTGATAGGTCTCAAAATAGAGGTCAATCCGGTTCTGCCGGATGGCCCCGCCGGTGTCCTCCGCCACGGAAAAGCCGTAGAGGTAGGCGCCGTCGTTGGACACCACGTACATCTTGGTGCCGAAGGGAATCTGCTTGCGGTCCACGGCCACGGTGCCCACCCGGACGGTGGTGCCCGAGGCGGTGATGGTGCCCACGCCGGGGTCGCCGGTGGTGTAGGCAGTGGCCTTCATATTCAGAGTCTGGTTGAAGGTCAGCTCCTGGCCATTCTCCAGAATAATCTTGCCGGTGCCGTCGCCGTTCTTGACGATGTTGGCCACCTCGGCATCGTTGGGGGCGAAGTTGGACAGCGTGCCCTTTTCAATCACGGTCTCTGTGGCCTGGGTATCCGTCTCCTCCACCAGCTGGCGGGAAACCTCCCGGCCGTCGCTATAGACCACCTCGTAGATCTTGGTGTGAACGCCGTCCTGGCCCTGCCGGAGCACGGTCTCGCTCCAGGTGGGGAGTACGTCGTTGTACACATAGGTCACAGGACTTTCCGTCACGGTTTCCACCCGGTCATAGAGCACGATATCGGATCCCACATGGATCTCCACCGTGTCCCCGGAGGCGTCTACCGCCACCGTATCCAGAGGACCGGGCTCCGCGCCCAGCCGCTCCAGAAGCTGGGAAACCGTCTCATCTCCGGCAGTTTCCGTGAAGCTCTCTCCGTTATAATACAGGATGACGCTCTGACCAGCCTTCAGAAGAACATCCTTGCCGCTCTCCTCGGCTGTCAGCTGTGCACCGTTGGCGAGATAAATGTCAGAATTCAGATCCTCCACCTGGATGTATGCGGGCTCCGCCACATCGGCGGCGGCCACAAAGCCGGAAGAGGCATTGGGAATGGCCACGGCCGCCAGAACAACGGCGGCGGAAAAGGCCCATACGCGCTTGCTGCGGAAGTATCTCGCCAGATTGCTTTTGTTCAGCATAGTGATAACCTCCTATCGTCTTCTGCGGTAACAGTCTGGTCGCCCTCAGCAGGGTTTGTAACTTTTGTTACCTTTCGGAAAACTGTGGTGAGTATAACCTACTTTTACCCATTTGTCAAGTTTTTAGGCTCAAATGATTTTTTGTCGAAACATTTTTCGTCAAAAATTTTTGCACCACCCTCCAGTTTTTTGTCCAACCTTTCCTATAAATAGTTACAAATCGTAACAAGTATGACAAAATGAAGTGGAAAATTTTCCGCCTTTTTTCATGGAATGACGAAAAAACCTGAAAACGGCGTTTTTTTGAAGAACGTTAAAAAACAAAGAAAAAAACTCCTTGAATAGCCTGTCAAGAGGGACTTTTGCGTAAAAATTCCCCCAGCGGAATCATCACCTTGCAGGGGATTTTCTTTCAGGATTCCGTTGCCGCTCTCCCACAGCCGTTCCATCACGGTGTGCTTGGCTGCCTGGTGGTCATCGAGAAGAGACAAGGCCAGGCAGCAGAAACTGGCGCACCACCGTCTGGGTGCACTTCCCCGCCTCCTGGCCAATCGGGCAACTTCTGTGCAGATTGACCAGAGTTTATAAATTTTCTCCAGGTTTGAATGGACATTTCCACCATTTTGTGGTATGCTGACGGGTAACAATCATGAAAGAAAGAGGGTGCCGCTATGGGATACCATCAGGAGAGCTACACCGGAAAGATCAACCGCATGCTGGCCAGAAAGCAGCGGATCGTCAACGTGGCTGCCGGTCGGGAACCGGCGGATCTGGTGCTGAAAAACGCATCCTACGTCAACGTTTTTGCCAACCGGATCTGCACAGGGGACATCGCCGTGGCGGAGGGGCTGATTGCGGGGATCGGCGGTCCCTACCGGGGGGCGGAGGAGCTGGACATGACCGGCAAGCTGCTGCTGCCCGGCTTCCTGGACGCCCACGTTCATCTGGAGAGCGCCATGGTGGCCCCCAAGGAGTTTGCCAAGGCGGTGCTGCCCCACGGCACCACCACCGTCATCACCGACCCCCACGAGATTGCCAACGTCATGGGTACCGACGGCATTGAGTACATGCTCCAGGCCACCGAGGACCTGCCGGTGGATGTGCGGTTCATGCTGCCTTCCTGTGTCCCCGCCACGCCCATGGACGAGAGCGGCGCGGTGCTGGACTACCGCTCCATCGACTCCTTCTACGAGCACCCCCGGGTCCAGGGTCTGGCGGAAATGATGAACTATGTGGGGGCAGTTGCGGCAGACAGCCAGGTGCTGGAAAAGATCGCCGCAGCCCAGGCCCATCACAAGAAGATCGACGGCCACGCCCCCGGCATCACCGGCTACGACCTCAACGCCTACGTGGCCTCCGGCGTCTACTCCGACCACGAGTGCTACACCATTGAGGACGCCATGGCCAAGCTGGAGTTGGGGCAGTACATCATGATCCGGGAGGGCACCGCCGCCAGGAACCTGGAGGCCCTGCTGCCCCTCCTCACCCCCCAGTACGCCGACCGGTGCATGTTCTGCTGCGACGACAAGCACCCCAGCGACCTTCTGGAGAAGGGACACATCGACTATCTGGTGAAAAATGCTATCCGGGCGGGGGTGGACCCCATCCTGGCGGTGAAGGTGGCCTGCCTCAACGCCGCCCGGTACTTCCTTCTCAACAATCGGGGCGCCATTGCCCCGGGGTATCTGGCGGACATTGTGGTCATCGACAACTTCCAGGATTTCACCATCGAGAGGGTGTTCAAGCTGGGCCAGCTCATGTACTGCGACGGGGTGCTCCGGGATTTCGAGGCCCCCCAGGTGGACCCCAATCTGGCCCGAAAGGCCCTGGACACCTTCCGGGTGTCCACCCTCACTGCCCAGGACTTCCGGGAACCCAGGCCCAGAGGCGTCATCGGTCTGGTGGATGGAGAAATTGTCACCGAAGACAAGGGCTACGCCAACGGTATCGACCTGACGAAGGATATTCTGAAGATCGCCGTCATCGAGCGGCACAAGAACACCCGCCACATCGGCATAGGGTATATCCAGGGCTACGGCCTCAAGGAGGGGGCCGTTGCCACCAGCATCTCCCACGACTCCCACAACATCATTGTGGTGGGGGCGGATGAGCAGTCCATGGCCGACGCGGTGAACCGGGTGGTGGAGCGCCGGGGCGGCATCGTGGTGTGGAAGGACGGCGGCTGCGCCGGGGAGGTAGTGCTGTCCATCGCCGGCATCATGAGTGAGGACACCCTGGAGCATGTGAACCGGGATCTGGAGGCTGCCAAGGACGCCGCCTTCCGTCAGGGAGTCAACCCAGGGATCGACCCCTTCATGACACTCAGCTTCATGGCCCTGCCGGTGATTCCCACCCTGCGCCTCACCACAAGAGGCATCATCGACGTGAACACCCAGCAATATATCTGACCGGAACTGACCGCAAAAAAGATGCAGCGTCTTGTGACGCTGCATCTTTTTTGTCGGAAACTTCGCCGGAGGCCGGAATCCCCTCTACCTGCTACTCACTCAACTTCAGCAGCACAGCGGAAAAAGGCGGCAGGGCGCAGTGGAGGACGGCCCCCTCCAGAACGCACCGACTCTCCCCCTCCGGTGTGCCGCCGCCGAAGCACTGCCAGTCGCTGTCCAGCAGCGTCTCCGCCCTCTTTACGCCGGGCAGGGACAGCGTATAGGTCTGGGGCCTGTCCCCGAAGTGGAACACCGCCGCCAGCCGCTCCCCGCCTCCCCGCCGCTCCACGGCGTAGATGCACCGCGCCTCCTGGTGGCAGTCCAGCCAGGCAAACCCTTCCGGGTCGTAGTCCCCTTTCCACAGGGCCGGGTACTTCAGATACAGCCCGTTGAGCCGGGCCATAAAGTGATAAAACCCGTCGTGAGTGGGGAACTTCCGCAGCATCCAATCCTGCTCCCGCTTTTCATCCCACTCCCGCAGCTGGCCGAACTCGTTGCCCATGAAGTTCAGCTTCTTTCCCGGGTGGACCATCATATAGAGGTACATGGCCCGACCCTGAGGGAATTTCCCCTCATACTGTCCGTTCATCTTCTGGAGGATGGTGGCCTTGCCGTGGACCACCTCGTCGTGACTGAGGGGCAGGAGATACCGCTCGTTGGAGAAATACATCATGGAGAAGGTGAGCTTGTGGTAGCACTCCGGCCTGCAGGCCGGATCCGTCTGGAAGTAGGAGAGGGTGTCGTGCATCCACCCCAAATCCCACTTGTAGTCAAACCCCAGGCCCCCCCGGTCCGCCGGGGTAGTGACCTTGGGAAAGTTGGTGGAGTCCTCCGCCGCCAGAATACAGTCCGGATGGCGCTCCTTCAGCCCCCGGTTCATGTTCCGAAGAAACTCCACACCGCTGCCGTTGACCCCCCGCCGCTCGTCCCCCTGCCAGTAGAGGATACGGCTGACGGCGTCCATCCGGAGGCCGTCGAAGTGGAATTCCTCCAGCCAGTAGTGGGCGGCGGACTGGAGAAAGCTGCGGACCTCCCCCCGGGAGTGCATGAAGTTGTGGCTGCCCCACTCGCTGACCTCCACGTCCCGGTGGGGATACTCATAGAGGGCGCTGCCGTCGTACCGGGCCAGACCGTAGCCGTCCACGGCGAAGTGGACGGGGACAAAGTCCAGAATGGCGCCGATCTTCGCCTGGTGGAGCCGGTCGATGAGAGCGCGCAGCTGATCCGGGGTACCGTAGCGGCTGGTGGGGGCAAAAAAGCCGGTGTTCTGATAGCCCCAGCTCTCATCGCAGGGGTGCTCGCTGAGGGGCAGGAACTCCACATAGTTGTAGCCGCTCTCCTGGAGGTACTGAATCAGAGGCTCCGCGATCTGGTCGTAGCGGTACCAGTCGCCCCCCGGCTGCCGCCGCCAGGAGCCCAGATGGAGCTCGTAGATGTTCAAAGGCCCGGCGGCGCAGTCCGTCCGCCGCCGCATCCAGGCCTCGTCGTGAAACCGGTAGCCCCCCAGAAACCGCAGCAGGGAGCGGTGGGCGGGCCGCAGCTCCATGGCAAAGCCGTAAGGGTCGCAGTGTTCCACCCACCGGCCGTCCTGTCCCAGAATCCGGAAGGCGTAGGGCTCCCCCTCCTCTCCCTCCGCCACGGTGATCTCAAAAAAATTCCCATCCCACACCCGCTCCATGGGCAGCTCCCCGCCCCGCCACAGGAGACGGATCTCCCGGGCGGCAGGGGCGAAGGTGCGGAACACCACCCCCGCCGCCGTCCGGTGGGCCCCCAGTTCCCGGTAGGCATCGAAGGACTGTCCGGTGTAAAAGCCGTAGGTATCCATATTGGTCTCTCCTCTGATACTTGACTGGTGTCTAATAATTTACTATAGTTAGTGTACCGGATTCAGACAGCCGGCGCTACCTTCGATTTTCCGCCTTCGTACAGTATTGGACACATTTGAAAAACCGTCAAGGAGGACCCCTCATGGATCTGCGGGAAAAAAAGACCAAGCGGAGCATTCGCAGCGCATTTTTGCAGCTGCGGGCCAGAAAGCCCCTGGAGCGGATCACCGTCAAGGAGCTGTGCACCTTGGCAGAGATCAGCAAGGCCACCTTCTATCTCCACTACCACGACCTGTACGATCTCTCCGACCGGCTGCAGCAGGAGGTGGTACAGAGCATTCTGGCCTGCATCACCCACCCCGAGCGATTCGTCTCGGAGCATGAGCGGTTTGTGCGGGAGCTGTTTGATGCCTTTCATGCCCAGCAGAATCTCATTGAGATTCTCTTCTCCGACGCCCAGGCCGCGCTGCTTCCGGTCCGTATCGAGCGGGAGCTGAAGGAGATGATCTACCGCCTGGAGCCGTCGCTCCGTGAGGACGTCACTCGCAACATTCTCCTCACCTACCAGATTCAGGGAGGGTTTTCCGCCTATATGGAGCACCGCCGGGAGTTCGGGGCGGACCGGGTACGGGACACCATCGGCCGCTTTTCGACGCTGCTGTCCGACGGTCTCTCCTGAGGCCAGCACCCTCCCGTGGCAAGCGGCATAGGATGGGACGTGCGGGCAGAAGCCCGCGCCACCACTTCAGAACCCACAGGAGGATTGTTTCTATGGCTGACATGCTCCAGGATCTCTACGGCCTGCAGTATAGCCCCAGCTTTACCATTGAGGGGCAGCAGGAGGCGGACGTCAATCTCAGCCTGCCCCCCGCACCCAGTACCCTGGCCTCGGTCTACGGTACGGTTACCGACGGTGCCGCCCCCATTGCCGACGCCACCGTCAAGCTCTTCGACAGCGCCGGGCTCCCCTACCGTCATACCGTCACCGACGCCTCCGGCGCCTATGCGATTGACGGAATTCCTGCCGGGACCTACAGTCTGGCGGCAGTGGCCGACGGCTATCGGGTCAGCGACGCGGCAGGGGTCACCCTGTCCGGCGGCGCATCCACGGAGATCCCCATTGTCTGCACCCTGGACACTACTCTGGCTTTGGGCGCCATTGCCGGCGTGCTCTCCGTGGCGGGGGCCGCCGTTTTCACCCCGTTGGCAGGGGCCAAGATTACGCTGAAGGGCGCCCTGGGGGCCGATGTGGCCGCCACCTATACGGCGGACGACGGCGAGTTCGTGTTCTACGACGTGGTCGATGGGAGTTACACCCTGATTGCTACCGCCGACGGCTATCTGGCCACCGCGCCCATGACTGTCACCATCCTGGGCGGCTCCATCGCCAACGTGACTATGTCCATGACGGTGGATGAGCGCACCTACAACGGCACCGTCAGCGGCGTCATCCGGGACCAGAACGGCGCCGCTGTGGCAGGCTGCTTCGTAGGGCTCTACCAGCTGAATGCGGGGACGGGCAGCGAGACCCTCCTGGCCACCACCAAGACCAACGCGCTGGGAAACTATCTCTTCGGCGGCGTCAGCAGCGGTCAGTATCTTGTCAAGGCCAAGCTGAACGGTTAAATCTTCACCGCAGCGCTCCCTTCTGCCTTCGCGATGGGGAGGAGGCGGGGATCTCCCTCCGCATGAGGGAGCCCTATGATCGATGCTCCGTGCTGCTGCGGTCCTGCCGCCCCCTGGAGTGGGCGGCTCTCGGGCAGAGGGGACACTGCTCCGTGCGGGAGGCGCTGCGGGCGGAGACGGTATTTTTTGCCGCTCTCCGCCCCGGCGCCGCCCGGCTGACCATGGGGCGGAAGGGCCGGACGGCGGCGCTGCTGCTGCGGCTGCCTCCGGGGGCCAACATAGAGATTCTGTGGGACGCCCAGGGCCGCCTGTGCTGGCGGCGACTGGCCGGTCCCTGCTTCTACAATTCCAGGCCCCATGTCCTGATGCTGTGACAAGCGCGCCGCCCCGGAGCATCTGCTCTGAGGCGGCGCGCTTTTTTGCCTTCCGGCCGGTCGGGCCGGTTTGCTGCCCTCTGACGGGGGCGGAACTTTTTTGTCGGTATCCGACGGTGTTTGGTTTGGTGTTCTGCCTCCGGCGGCCTACTTTTGTTGCTGAACAAAAGTAGGCAAAAATCAGCTTAGAACCTACGGTTCTAAGGACTCCCTTATCTCCTGAGCTTGGAAATCTTAATGCCCTGGCGGGACTGTCTGCCCCTGACGCAGCAAGGGGGTGACAGTTCCCCTGTTTCCGCGCTTTAAGCGCGCTGCCCTGGTGGTGGTAGGGGCTTTTGCTCCGAAGCGATCAGACTTGCCAACACCGCAGGCACTCATTTGCGGAAAAACGGTAGACGAAAGAATCGGCGTCTACCCAACAGATCAGCGCGCTTAAAGCGCGGCGCAGAAGCAGAAGACGACCCAAAACAGCGTCACTCGCAGAAAGCCTCCGAACAAAAGCATCCCTGACCATCCGGTCTTGGTAACAAATAAAGGAGTTCTTAGAACCTTGGTTCTAAGCGGACTTTTGGTGACTTTTCTTCCGCGAGAAAAGTCACCCGCCGGAGGCAAAACACCAAACGAAATACCGTCGGATACCGGCAAAAAAGCCAAAATCCCCGTCAGCGATACAAAAAACCGGGGGGAGATCATACAAAGGGGGCTCTCCCCCTTTATAATCGACACCTCCCCCTGCGGTTTGGTCGGCAGGGCTCCCGGCGCTGGAAGGGCTTGTCGATCAGAATGATGTCGTCCCCGATCTGCCGGATGCAGTCCCAGGGGATGTAGTAGTCCTCCCCCCTGCCGAACAGGCCGAAAAACCGGCAGGGCCCCGGCACGATGATGGCCGTCACCTTCCCGTCGGGCAGGCAGATCTCCACATCCCCTACAAACCCCAGCCGGCAGCCGTCGTTGATATTGATGACCTCCTTGTACCGCATCTCCACCATTCTGCACTGCTGCATACCCTTCCCGCCTCCTTTGGGAAAGCCTATGCGGCTTCCAGACTGTCCTATGACAAAAAGCGATTGGGAATCCATGGATTCCCAATCGCTTTTTCCCTTATCCCCGGAGGAGCTCCAGCAGCGCCGCGCCGCTGATCTCCTCCACGTTGTACCGCCCCAGGCCGTAGAGGCACTGGGGAAGGCCCTTGATGAGGACGTTGGTCCGGGCCTCGGTGGTGAAGGTGGCCTTCAGGCCAAGCTTCGCGCACAGGGCCTGACTCAGAGTGGTGTAGTCCCCATTGGGGTAGGCAAGAGCCGTCACCGGCTCCCCCACCCCCGCCCGGATCTCCGCCATGGACTGCTCCATGTCGGTGAGGAAGGCCGCCATGTAGTCCTCCTCACTCTCCCCCTCCAAGGGCACCGCAGAGGTGCGGGCAGGGGCGGCATCCAACTGGGCGGACTGGTGCATGTCGTAGGTGTGGCTCTGGATGGAGATGACCCCACTCTCCGCCATCTCCCGGGCCTCCTCATAGGAGAAGTGGGGGGTGATGGCAACGCCGGTGTCCTTGTAGGTGTCCTTCCCCACGGAGACGCCGATGGTGAAGATCACCGCCTCCATGCCGTACTCCTCCAAGATGGGGAAGGCGATCTGGTAGTTGCTCTCGTACCCGTCGTCAAAGGTGATGAGAATGGGCTTCTCCGGAAGGTCTCTCCCCTCCTCCACATAGGCGTAGAGGTCGTCGAGACTTACTGCCGTGTACCCCGCCTCATGGAGGGCGGCGATCTGCTCTTCAAAGCAGTCCGCCGAGATGGTGACGCCGCCATCCCCCTCCTCCGCGATGTGGTGGTACATGAGGACGGGAACTTCACAGGTGTAGCCGCTGTCCTCAAGGCCGCCGGTGCGGTTTGTGAGGGTCCTCACGTGGTCCGCTACATTCTCCGCCGTCACGTAGGCCCCGAAGTCCTCGGGGATATAGATGCTGTCGTCCCCGAACATCTTCGCCAGGGCCATGTCCCCCACGGCGTTGCGGAAGTGGGTGGCATCGTAGAAGTACCGGGGCTCCCAGCTGACGGAGCTGTAGGTGAAGTCCCAGTAGTCCGTCACCTCGGCGAGAGCGGTGTAGAAGGCCGTCAGGTCCTCATCGGTGAAGGTGTTGAGGTACTCCCCGTACACCGGGGCACAGACCACGTAGAGGTCCACATCCGCCGCCTCGCACATGTCCCGGATGGCGGCCACGCTCTTCATGGTGTTCTCGATCTCCCCCATCCGGGCGGGGTAGACGGGGTAGTCGGTGAATACCGGGTAGGCTTCATAGTACCGCTCCAAATCCCCGATGTTCTCCACGTCCCGGGCCCGCTTGTCGTAGGCCCCGGTCTCCTCGTCAAAGACGTCGAAGGTCTGGGACAGTTCCGTGTCCGCCGCCTTGTCCTTCAGCTTGTCCAGGATGTAGTTGGGGTCCGCCAGAAGGTAGCCCCCGTAGAAGGACACCGGGTTCTCCCCGCTGACCTCCCCGTGGAGCTTCAGGGTCAGCTGGTCCTGGCCGGTGTCGTAGGTAACACCGTTGTCCACATACACGTTGAGGACGATGTTGCGGACGGTGCAGTTGTCGAGAAGCCACCCCACCGTCTCCTCCGCGTCCTTCATGTCCACCCCGTAGGAGATGGTGTTGTAAAAGGAGGCGTCCAGATATTCATTCAGGGCGTCCACCGGGTAGGAGCTGGTGGAGCTGCACCCCACCAGATAGGAGTCATACTCCGACCCGTGCTCCTTCAAATAGGTGGTCTTGGCCACCCGGGGGTTCAATGTCTCGCTGAAGGAGTACCAGGTCATGTTGCCGAAGACGGCGAAGGGGTCCACGATGAAGTTGGCCGCCATCAGCAGCAGCGGGAGGGACAAAAGACACCCCAAAAACATGAAGACCCATTTTTTTGACTGCATCTTCCGTCCTCCTTAAAACTGCGCGTAGATGAACTCCGCCGCCACGTAGCCCTGGCCCACGGCCCCCAGCAGCACGATCACCAGCAGGGGCACCATCACCATGGCCCACTGGGCCAGGGCGCCGCGGCCCTCCATCCACTTGCGGACGTGGCCGCCCTTCTCCTGGTACCACTCCACGGCGGTGACCACCACCATACCCAGGGCCACCACCCAGTAGTCGAAGGCGGTGAGACCGAAGGAGAGAAGGGTGCCGTCGGTGAAGCTCTGGAGCTGGAAGTCCGTCACCGTGGCCCGGATCATGGCCAAGGCCGTGATGAGCCGGGGGGCCCGGGTCATATACCGCCCCACGAAGACGATGAGGCTGGTGCGGGCCATCTGGAAAAGGTGCCAGCCCTTGCCGTCCCACCGGATGGGGATCCGCTCCCGGAGCTTCACGAAGGTGGGCTCCAGAAGGAGGCCGGCGGTGATGAGGCCGCCGTTATAGAAGCCGTAGGCGATATAGCGGAAGTTGGCCCCGTGCCAGATGCCGATGACGAAGTAGACCACGAAGGTGGCCATGGAGGTGGCGAAGATTTTCCCCATGACGCCGCCGAAGTGCTTGCGGGCAAAGGAGCCCAGCTTTCGAAAGCCGCTGGAGAGGGCGATGGGATAGAACACATAGTCCCGCATCCAGCCCCCCAGGGTGATGTGCCAGCGCCGCCAGTACTCCGTGAGGCTGAGGGCGAAGAGGGGGCGGCGGAAGTTCTCCGCCATGTCGATGCCCAGCATCTGGCCCACGCCCCGGGTGATGTCGATGCCGCCGGAGAAGTCGCAGTAGAGCTGGATGCTGTAGCCCAGCACCGCCGCCGCCATCATGGACCCGGAGTAGCCCCACACGTCGGCGAACACGGCGTTGACCATGACCCCGATGCGCTCGGCGATGACCAGCTTCTTGAAGTAGCCCCACATGCACAGCTGGATGCCGTACTTCAGCTGGTCCCAGTCGAGCTGGTGCTCCCCCAAAAGCTGGGGACCCAGCTGATCGTACCGGGCGATGGGGCCCTGGATGATCTGGGGGAAAAAGGACACAAACAGGGCATAGCGCCCCAGGTGCTCCTGGGGCGCGTATTTTCCCCGATAGCAGTCGATGACGTAGCCGATGGACTGGAAGGTGAAAAAGGACACCCCCAGGGGCATCAGCAGGTCCGGCGCGGGCAGGTGGAAGCCGGAGGCGTTGTTCACCACCTCGGCGGTGAAGCTCCAGTATTTGAGGATATAGAGAAGGCCGAAGTTGAGAAGGCAGGCGGCCAGCACCACCTGTTTCTTCCTCCGGTCAAAGGATGGCTTTTTCGCCTTCCGCTCCTCGGCGGGCAGGGCCTTCAGGCGGCGGTTGAGCCCGCCCAGAAGCCGCCCCGCGAGATAGGTGGAGCAGGTGGTGATGAGAAGATACACCACCGTCTTTCCCCCGCCCCAGAGGTAGAAGGCGTAGCTGGCCAGGAGCAGCAGCGCCCACTGGAATTTCCGGGGGACCAGGTAGTAGAGCACCACCAGGACCCCCAAAAATACCAGAAACGTCAAGGAGGTAAAGGACATACCCTTTACGCCTGGAGCCGCTGGATCAGGTCCAGCATGGCGGCCACGGAGTTGAAGTTCTCCGGCACCAGGTCGTCCACGGAGATGGTGACGCCGTAGGTGTCCATGATGGCGGAGACGATGGTGACGATGTCCAGAGAATCCAGAATTTCGTCGTCGATGAGGGCCTCAGACCCGGCGAAGTCGATGCCGGGGCAGGTCTCGGTCAAAAGCTGCAGCAGTTCTTCCATAGTCAATCATCCTTTCTTATGAAAACGGCCGCGGTCCATCCGTCGGGACAAAAGCCGTTTTTCTCGTAAATGTGCCGGGGGGCGGCATAGTCCTCCCGGACCCACACCACGCTCCCCTTTTCGCCAAAGCGCCGGGTGAACTCCGCCGCGAGGCTCCCGGCCAGCCCCTCCCCCCGATGGGCGGGGTCCGCCGCTAAGTGGCGCAGCTCCCAGCCCTTCCGGTAGGGTGCGGAGCGCAGCAGGGCAATGAGCCGCCCGTCCGTATCCCGGCGGGTGAGGACCCGGCCTTGGGCGCAGTCCGCCGCCAGCTCCTCCCGGTCCGGGAGGCAGCCGGTGCGGGGATCGAAGCACCGGTGGAGGAGGTCCATGGCCTCCCCGGCCTCCACCGCCTCCGGCGGCGGCAGGGCCTCACCGGTCTCTCTGCCCGGCCGCTGCATCCGCATCCGGGTGAATTCCCGGGAAAAGCCCCAGGACTGCCAGAGGTCCGCCTGAGCGGCGGTATCCCGGGGGCGGCGGACGATCTCCGTCACCACCTCCCCGGGCCAGGGAAGGTCCGGCGGGCAGGTAGGGTCGTTTACATAATAGTACATCCGCCAGAATCCCTCCCGCCTCTTGAAGAGGAGGAGCCCCCCCTCCCACCGGTGGACCCACAGGGTCCCGGCGGCGATCTCCCGGCGGAGGTCCTCGCCGGAGAGGGTGCAGTTTGTCATCAGGCCCGGCCGCAGGCTGGCGGAGATGGCGGCGGCGAGGGCCTGGTAGTCATCGGCCTGTCTCATGGAAATAGGCGTCCTTCAGCTTCACCCGGTCCACCTTGCCGTTGGCGTTGTGGGGCAGGAGGTCCAGCTGCCGGAAGACGTTGGGCTGCATATACTTGGGCACCAGAGTTTTGAGGTGGCCCAGGATGGCGGCGGGGTCCGCCTCCCCGGCGTAATAGCAGACGATGGCGTCCTGGGGGGCGTCGAAGAAGCAGATGGCGTCCTTCAGGGGGGCGAAGCTGGCCAGAGCCCGCTCGATCTCCCCCAGCTCGATGCGGTAGCCCATGTGCTTGATCTGTCCGTCCTGCCGGGACTGGAACACCAGCAGGCCTTCCTCGTTCACCAGGGCGATGTCCCCGGTGCGGTAGATCCGGTCCGGGTAGTGGGGAGTCAGGGGGTTCTGGATGAAGGCGGCGGCGGTCTTCTCTGGGTCCCGGAAGTAGCCGTGGGCCAGACCGGAGCCACGGATGCAGATTTCACCGGGGGTGCCCTGGGGCACCGGCTTCAGCTGCTCGTCCAGCAGGAAGACCTCCTTGTTGGCGCAGGCGGAGCCGATGGGGATGGGCTCGTAGTCCGCAAAGGTCCGGTCCACCTTGTACCAGGCGGCGTCCACGGTGGTCTCCGTGGGGCCGTAGAGGTTGACGTAAGTCACCTCCGGCAGGGCGGCGCGCCAGAGGTTCAGATCCCGCGCCAGCATGGCCTCCCCTCCCGCCAGCAAAATCCGCAGGTGCGCCGGGCGGTGCTCCGCCAGAACGCCCGAGGCCGCAACCAGATGGAAGGCGGAGGTGGCCCACTGGAGGGCGGTGACCTTCTTCTGGTTGAGGTAATCCACCAGGAGCTTGGGGAAGAGGAAGAGCTTCTTGGGCAAAATCTCACAGGTGGCAGCGCACTTGACGGTCATGTACAGGTCCTTCACAGAGCCGTCGAAGTAGAAGGGGGCCTGGTTGCCCAGCACGTCCTTCTCGGAAAATTCCCCGGCCTCCGCCAGCCACTCCGCCAGGTCCATGACGCCCCGGTGGTGGCAGACGATGCCCTTGGGCACGCCGGTGGAGCCGGAGGTGAAGATGATGTACACCGGGTCCGTGTCCAGCACCGACGCGCGCCGCCAGGCCAGCAGGGCCGGGTCCTCCAGCTCCGTGAGGTGGGCGCTGATGGACTCCATGGGATACCGGTCCCGCAGCTGGGCCGCCAGCTTCTCATCGCTGTCGCCGTAGAGGACCACCGGGGTCTCCAGCTGGTCCAGAATGGCCTCCAGCCGCTTCCGGGGCATCTGGCCGTCCAGAGGCACGTAGCAGCAGCCGCACTGGAGGGCGGCCATGAAGGCGATGGGGCTGCGGACCCCCCGCTCCACCAGCACGGCAATGGGGGTGCGGTTCACCGGCGCCTGCCGGGCCAGCCAGGTGCCGAGACGGCGGGATTTCTCCTCCAGCTCCCGGAAGGTCACGGCGCTGTGCTCATCGGCAAAGGCCGTCTTGTCCGGCAGCCGCCGGGCCGTGGCCTCCAAATATTCCACAACATTCCGCATGGCTTGATTCCTTTCACAGTGCGGAGGCAGTCTCCGCATAGAAATACAGTTTAGTATACCACACTGTCCCCCGCATTGCAAACGTTTCTTCCTCTTTGTTCCCGTCCACACCGGCCCGGACACGTTTTTTCTCAACAGACCGCCCCGCACCCATCCGGAACAAAACCGAAAGGGCGCCGCTTGTGCGGCGCCCCTCCCCTGTAGTCTCCCATTTTCCCTTTTTCCGGTCCGGGCCTCCGGGGCGGACCAGGCCCCTGAGCATGTTCACCGCGGCCGTCCAAAGCCCAGCAGCCGCCGCCAGTCCCGCCGCCACCGGAGAGACAGACGGCCCAGCAGCCGGTCCAGGAGGAGAAAGACGGCCTCTCCCAGAAGGAGCAGAAGCCACCGCATCCAGGCCGTCTCCTCCGGCAGCCCCAGCAGCAGTCTTCCCAGCCCGTCAATAAGGAGGAGGGCGACAGTCCACACCGCCAGCTTGCCAAGGCCCCGGACCCACCGGCGGCGGATGCGGTCCAGAGGCCCCTTCACCGCCGGGTAGAATCCGGCGCAGGCGAACACCAGAGCCGCCTCCGGCTCCGGCGTCAGCAGCGCCCCCACAGCCGCCGCCGCGGCATAGGACGCCAGGGCCCAGCCGGCGCCCGCCTCCTCCGCCGCCACCGCCAGGGGCAGCATGGCCAGCACCGGTCCGCAATAGGTCGCCAGAGGCAACGCCCCCGTCAGCAACAGCGCTGCGCTCAGCGCCGCCATCATGGCGCACAGGGTCAGCCGCCGCACCTTCGCCGCCATGCTCCCGCCTCCTCCCCCGTTTTTTCCCATCATAGCCCGGCAAGACCGGGAAGTCAACGGCCAAATTTCCATCCATAGCCCCTTTACATATTCGAACAAATGAACTATAATGTAGCTGAAACGACACAGAGAGAGGAGGGCCTGCCATGCGCGCGCGCCCCATCACCTGCTGCTTCACCGGACACCGGCCCTCCAAGCTGCCCTGGGGGCGGAACGAGGAGGATCCCCGGTGTCTCAGCCTCAAAGATCGTATCCGGGACGCGGTGGACGCCGCCTACGAGGAGGGCTTCCGCCACTTCATCTGCGGCATGGCCAACGGCTGCGACTTCTACTTTGCCGAGGCGGTGCTGGCCCTCCGGACCCGCCACGGGGATGTGACGTTGGAGGCCGCCGTCCCCTGCCCCACCCAGGCGGACCGCTGGGAGGAGGCGGACCGGCGGCGGTATCAGGAGCTGCTGGCGGCCTTCGACTTCGAGACTCTGGTCCAGGACCACTACGGCCCCGGCTGCATGCAGCGGCGCAACCGCTACATGGTGGACCACAGCGCCCTGCTCATCGCCGTGTACGACGGCATGCCCGGGGGCACCCGCCAGACCCTGGAGTACGCCCTGCGCCGGGGGGTGTCCTTTGTGGACCTCCGGCCGGAGGGGAGGTGAGGGGATGGACCGGACCATCCTCCACTGCGACCTCAACTGCTTCTACGCCTCGGTGGAGCTTCTCAGCCTGCCAAGGCTCAAGAAGCTGCCGGTGGCGGTGTGCGGCGACCCCTCCTCCCGCCACGGCATCATCCTGGCCAAAAACGAGCTGGCCAAGTCCTTCGGCGTGAGGACGGCGGAGACGGTGTGGCAGGCAAAAAAGAAGTGCCCGGAGCTGGTGCTGGTACCCCCCCACCACGACCGCTACCGGACCTATTCCCAAAAGGTCAACGCCATCTACCTCCGCTTCACCGACCTGGTGGAGCCCTTCGGCATCGACGAGAGCTGGCTGGACGTCACCGGCTCCCTCCACCTCTTCGGCGGCGATGCCGGGGCTCTGGCGGACCGGATCCGGGCCACGGTGGGCCGGGAGCTGGGGCTCACACTGTCGGTGGGGGTCAGCTTCAACAAGGTCTTCGCCAAGCTGGGCAGCGACTACAAAAAACCCGACGCCACCACCGTCATCGGCCGGGACAACTGGCGGGAGATTGTCCACCCCCTGCCGGTGGGGAGCCTCCTCTTTGTGGGCCGGGCGGCGGAGGAGGCCCTGGGGCAGTACGGCATCCGCACCATCGGCCAGCTGGCCGGGGCAGATCGGGAGCTTCTCACCGACCGGCTGGGCAAGCTGGGGGGCCAGCTCCACGACTATGCCAACGGCCTGGACCGGTCCCCGGTGCGGCCCTGGCACCAGAGGGAGCCGGTGAAGAGCGTGGGCAACGGCACCACCTTCTCCCAGAACCTCACCACCGTGGACCAGGTCCGGGCGGGGACGGCCCTCCTCTGCGACAGCGTGGCCATGCGCCTGCGCCGCCAGGGACTCTGCTGCAGCGGCGTTCAGGTGACGGTGAAGGACCCCCAGTTCCGGGTGATCTCCCGGCAGAAGCAGCTGTCCCACGGCACCCATCTCATGAAGGAGCTCCAGGCGGCGGCCATGGAGCTGATCCTCTCCGCCTGGAAGCCCCCAGACCCCATCCGCCTCATCACCGTCACCGCCATCCATCTCACGGAGGAGGGGGAGACCTACCGCCAGACGGACCTCTTCGCCGACCCGGAGGAGGAGCGGCGGCAGCAGCGGCAGGAGAAGCTGGAGCAGGCCATGGACGCCATCCGGGGCCGGTTCGGGAAGGACGCCATCGCCTTCGGCTCCCCCGGGGAGACCGGCGGCAGAGGGGATCTGCCGTAAGGGGACGGCGGACAACCTGCCGCTATTTGGGCCGCAGGCAGGGGACAACAGGGGAAATCCTCGGGTTTCCCCTGTTTTTTGTGCAAATTTACAGGGAAGATACCAGAAAAACAGTTGCAAATTCCCAGCAGTCCCATTATGATAGAGGGGACGCTGAAACAGCGGCATGCCGGGGAGCCCGCTCCGCGGCGCCGGAAAGGAGACAAACCAACATGAAAGCATATTCCGCAATGACCCGTGAGGAGCTGACCGCCGCCTATGCCCAGGCGCAGGCGGAGTTTGAGGCCGTGAAGGCCAAGGGGCTGCAGCTGGACATGTCCCGGGGCAAGCCCGGCGCTGAGCAGCTGGACATTGTTATCGGCCTGCAGACCGTTTTGAAGGACAATGAGGACTGCTTTGACGGCAAGCTGGACTGCCGCAACTACGGTACCCCCATGGGCATCCCCTCCTGCCGCCAGCTGTGGGCGGACATCCTGGGGGTGAAGGTGGAGCAGGTGATGGCCGCCGGCAACGCCAGCCTCAACCTGATGTACGACACCGTGGCCAAGGCCTACACCCACGGCCTTCTCCACAGCGAGAAGCCCTGGTGCAAGCTGGACAAGATCAAGTGGATCTGCCCTGTCCCCGGCTATGACCGCCACTTCTTCATCTGCGAGACCTTCGGCATTGAGATGATCCCCGTGGCCATGGACGACAACGGCCCCGACATGGACGCCGTGGAGGAGCTGGTGAAGGATCCCGCCGTGAAGGGCATGTGGTGCGTGCCCAAGTACTCCAACCCCTCCGGCTGCATCTACTCGGAGGAGGTGGTGGAGCGCATCGCCGCCATGAAGCCCGCCGCTCCCGACTTCCTGCTCATGTGGGACAACGCCTACTGCATCCACGAGTTTGAGGGCGACTTCGTCCCCTTCCCCAACATTCTGGACCTGTGCGAGAAGCACGGCAACCCGGATATGGTGGTGGAGTTCGCCTCCACCTCCAAGGTAACCCTCCCCGGCGCCGGCGTGGCCTGCATGGCCACCAGCGAGGCCAACATGAAGCACCTCATGAAGCTGATGAGCTTCCAGACCATCGGCTATGACAAGATGAACCAGCTGCGCCACGTGCGGTATCTGAAGGACAAGGAGAACACCCTGGCCCTGATGAAGAAGCACGCCGCGGTGCTGGGTCCCAAGTTCGCCGCTGTGGTGGACGGCCTGGAGCGTGAGCTGGCGCCTCTGGGCTTCGCCAGCTGGAGCCACCCCAAGGGCGGCTACTTCGTCAATCTGGACGTGATGGAGGGCACCGCCAAGCGGACCGTGGCCCTGTGCAAGGAGGCCGGCGTGGTGATGACCCCCGCTGGCAACCCCTTCCCCTACGGCAAGGACCCCAAGGACAGCAACATCCGCATCGCCCCCTCCCTGCCTCCCAAGGCGGAGCTGGAGGCCGCGGTGGAGGTGCTGTGCGTCTGCGCCAAGCTGGCCGCTCTGGAGAAGCTTCTGAACAAGTAAACCGGATGAAGAAAGGTCCCCTGCAAGGGTTTCGCCCTTGCAGAGGACCTTTTTGACTGATGTTCGCTCTTTTCCGTCAGCGGATCCGGCCGGATTTGTTGTACACCCGCCGGAGGGCCACCTCCGTTGGGATGATGAGAGAGCAGAAGATGAGCCCCTGAACGGCCAACAGGCCGCAGCCGAAGAGAACCACGGCCAGGACGCCCCGACCGAAAAACAGGGCCATGCCCACCGCCGATGCGGCCAGCACCGCCGGACTGACCCAGCAGCAGATCTTGCCGAAAAACCGCTGGGCGAATCGCCAGGTGTCGCGACTCCGCTTGGCCATGGCGGTGCGGTATCCCCACAGCCGGGAGATGTACCTGGGGGGCCGGACCAAATAGCCGCAGCCCACCGCCAGCATCACCAGGGGCGGCAGCAGCACCAGCACCAGCATCACGATCCACAGAGCCATGACAACGCCTCCATTCCGCGCCCGCTCCCCCGGAGCGGCGCAAGTTGTCTCCGTTTTTCTCATTGTAGCACGGCGGCGGAGGGATTTCCATAGGACGTTTCTCAATATTTTGTAAATTCTCCCCGCCCCTTGGGGCGAAAAAAGGCCGGTCCCCGGAACCGGGGACCGGCCTTCTGATTGAGAATGGGCCGGAAAGGAGTCACTTGCCCATGGCGGCGGCGGACTGGTCCAGCTGGGCGATGAGGGCGCGGTACTTCTCCGCTTTCTCCCGCTCGGCGTTCACCACCGCCTCCGGAGCCTTGGCCACGAAGGACTCGTTGGACAGCTTGCGCTCCACGGCCTCCAGGCCCTTCTGGGCCTTCTCCCGCTCCTTGGCAATGCGCTGGAGCTCCTGCTCCACGTCCACCAGCTCGGCCAGAGGCATGAACAGCCGGGCGGCGTGGGTCACCACGGACACCATGCCCTCGGGGCTGGGGGCCTCCCGCACAATCTCCACCTCGCTGGCGGAGGCCAGACGCTGGAAGAAGGGAACGCCGGCGGCGAACACGTCCTGCTCCTCGGCGGCGATGATCAGCTTCACCTTCCGGCTGGGGGGCACGTTCATCTCGGCACGGCGGCCGCGGATGGCACGGATAGCGTCCATCACCTTCTCCATGGCCGCCTCCTCGGCGGGGAAGGCCAGCTTCTCGTCATACACCGGCCAATCGCTGGTCATGATGAAAGCGTCCTTCTCGTCGTGGGGCAGGGCCTGGTAGATCTCCTCGGTGATGAAGGGCATGAAGGGGTGGAGGAGCTTCAGCATTTCGATGAGCACATAGCACAGCACGTTCTGGGCGGCCACCTTGGCGGCCTCGTCGTCCCCCTGCATCCGGGACTTGGTCAGCTCAATGTACCAGTCGCAGAAGGTATCCCAGATGAAGTCGTAGACCTTGGCGCTGGCCACACCCAGCTCATAGGCCTCCATGTTGTCGGTGACTTCCTTGATGAGGGTGTTGAGCTTCGAGAGGACCCACTTGTCCTCCAGCTCCAGCCGCTCCGGCAGCGCCACCTTGTCGATGGTCAGGTTCATCATCACAAAGCGGCTGGCGTTCCAGATCTTGTTGGCAAAATTCCGCATGGCCTCGCACTTCTCCACGTAGAAGCGCATGTCATTGCCGGGGCTGTTGCCGGTGATGAGGTTGAAGCGGAGGGCGTCGGCGCCGAACTTGTCCGCCATCTCCAGGGGATCGATGCCGTTGCCGAGAGACTTGGACATCTTCCGGCCTTTGTCGTCCCGGACCAGGCCGTGGATCAGCACCTTCTCGAAGGGGTACTTCTTCATCTGCTCGCAGCCGGAGAAGATCATCCGGGCCACCCAGAAGAAGATGATGTCATAGCCGGTGACCAGGACGCTGGTGGGATAGAAGTAGTCCAGCATCTCCGTCTTCTCCGGCCAGCCCAGAGTGGAGAAGGGCCACAGGGCGGAGGAGAACCAGGTGTCCAGCACGTCCTCCTCCCGGACGATGTTCTTGCTGCCGCACTTGGCGCAGCAGGTGGGGTCCTCCCGGTCCACGGTGATGTGGCCGCAGTCCTGGCAGGTCCAGGCGGGGATCTGGTGGCCCCACCACAGCTGCCGGGAGATGCACCAGTCATGGACGTTCTCCATCCAGTTGATATAGGTCTTGCTGAAGCGGTCGGGGACGAACTTCACCTCGCCGTCCTTCACCACACGGAGGGCCTCCTTGGCCAGGGGCTCCATCTTCACGAACCACTGGGCGGAGATCAGGGGCTCCACGTCGGTGCCGCAGCGGTAGCAGGTGCCCACGTTGTGGCTGTAGTCCTCCACCTTCTCCAGAAGGCCCAGCTCCTCCAGGTCGGCAATGACGGCCTTCCGGCACTCGTACCGGTCCATGCCCTCGTACTTGCCGCCGTTGGCGTTGATCCTGCCGTTGTCGTCGATGACCCGAATGGTCTCCAGGTTGTGGCGGAGGCCCACCTCAAAGTCGTTGGGGTCGTGGGCGGGGGTCATCTTCACGCAGCCGGTACCGAAGTCCATCTCCACGTACTCATCGGCCACAATGGGGATCTCCCGGTTCATGAGGGGCAGAATGCAGGTCTTGCCGACGAGGTGCTTGTACCGTTCGTCGTCGGGGTGGACGGCCACGCCGGTGTCGCCCATCATGGTCTCCGGCCGGGTGGTGGCCACCACCAGATAGCCGGAGCCGTCGGTGAGGGGGTAGCGCATGTGCCAGAGGTGGCCGGGCTTGTCCTGATACTCCACCTCCGCGTCACTCAGAGCGGTAATGCAATGGGGGCACCAGTTGATGATGCGGCTGCCCTTGTAGATGAGGCCCTTGTCGTAGAGCTCGCAGAAGGTCTCCCGGACGGCCTTGGAGCAGCCCTC
>CALXDC010000013.1 GCA_944386975.1 uncultured Oscillospiraceae bacterium
GGTTCTAAGCTGATTTTTGCCTACTTTTGTTCAGCGACAAAAGTAGGCCGCCGGAGGCAAAGAAGGTAACGAGGCTCGTCGGGCACCGACAAAAAGGGACACCCCCCGCCGGAGGTAAAACACCTGCCGACGTGCGTCGGCCACCGACAAAAGGAAATCACCTCGTCAGGGGGAAAAAGAAACCGGGTATAGGGACATCCCGGTTCAACATATCCTTTTCCCGGGAAAACTTCCCGAGAAAAGGAGGTGGCCCGCCTTGCGCCGCCGCCGGTATCCCCGTCCTCCCATGGCCGCCCGCCACCGGGTTGCCCTTCTCTGCCTCCTGCTGGCTGTCCTCCTGCTGACCCTCTTCCTGGTGGCCGCCTTCCACCTGAAGAGCGTCCTCTCCAGCCTGGCGGTGACTCGTGTCTCCAACACCGTCAACCGTGTGGTCACTGCCGCCGTTACCGACACCATCAACAACGGCGGCATCCGCTACAACGACCTCATTACCTTTGAAAAGGACGGCCAGGGCCAGATCACCGCTCTTCAGACCAACATGGCGGAATTCAACCGCATCCAGTCCGCCATCGTGGACGACGTTCTTTCCCGCATGTCGGAGGTGTCCACCACCGACCTGGCCATCCCCCTGGGTACCCTCACCGGCTCCGCCCTTCTGGCAGGCCGTGGGCCCGTCTTCCGGGTGCGGATGCAGTTTGTGGGCAGCTCCACCGCCCGCTTCGAAAACGAGTTCACCGAGGCGGGCATCAATCAGACCAAGCACCGCATCATCCTCAGCGTAGATGTGTCGGTGTCCATCCTGCTGCCGGGGTTTTCCACCTACACCAAGGTCTCCAACGACTTCACCGTGGCGGAGACTGTCATCGTGGGCACGGTACCGGGCAGCTATGTCTATTTCAACGGCAACTACGAGGAAGCCGAGGACTACATCATGAACAACGCCGGTCCCTGACCGGCCTTTTACCAAGGAGGAACCCCTGTATGGACTACCGCCAGGAGATGGAGCAACTGCGCCAAGAGCTCAACCAGCACGGCTATCGCTACTATGTGCTGGACGATCCTATTATCTCAGACTACGAATACGACCACATGCTCCGCCGCCTGGAGGACCTGGAGCGGGAGCACCCGGAGGAGATCACCCCCGATTCCCCCACCCAGCGGGTGGGGGGCGCTCCCGTTACCGATTTTCCCTCCTACGCCCACCCGGTGCCCCTGGAGAGTCTCCAGGATGTCTTCGACGGGGGGGAGGTCGCCGACTTCCTGGAGCGTACCGCCCAGGCGGTGCCGGGCGCCGCCTATAGCGTGGAGCCCAAGGTGGACGGTCTCTCCGTGGCGCTGGAGTACCGGGACGGCGTCTTTGTCCGGGGGGCCACCCGGGGGGACGGCCGCACTGGGGAGGACGTGACGGAGAACCTCCGCACCATCCGCTCCATCCCCATGACCCTGCCGGAAAAGCTCCCCCGGCTCATTGTCCGGGGAGAGGTCTATATGTCCAAAACCGTCTTCGCGGAGCTCAACCGCCAGCGGGAGCTCCGGGGGGAGGCACTGATGGCCAACCCCCGCAACGCCGCCGCCGGGTCTCTCCGGCAGCTGGACCCCAAGATCTGCGCCCAGCGGAAGCTGGATATCGCCGTCTTTAACCTCCAGCTGGCGGAGGGGAAGACCTTTGCCACCCACACCGAGACCCTGGACTACCTCCGCAGCCAGCGCTTCAAGGTGATCCCCGCCAAGCGCCTCTCTGTGCCGGAGGAGATTTTGGCGGAGATCGAGCGGCTCAACGACACCCGGGAAACTCTGCCCTTTGATATGGATGGCGCGGTTGTAAAGCTTGACAGCTTGTCAGAGCGGGATATTCTTGGCTCCACGGCCAAATGCCCCCGGTGGGCGGTGGCCTTCAAGTACCCGCCGGAGCAGAAGCCCACGGTGGTGAAGGAGATTGTGGTCCAGGTGGGCCGCACCGGGGTGCTGACCCCCAAGGTGGTGGTGGAGCCGGTGCGTCTGGCGGGCACCACCGTCACCAACGCCACCCTTCACAACCAGGATTTCATCGACGAGAAGGACATCCGGGTGGGGGACACGGTGATCGTCCAGAAGGCAGGGGAGATCATTCCCGAGGTGGTGGCCGTGGTGAAAGAGAAGCGGCCGGAGGGCACGGTGCCTTACCACCTGCCCAGCACCTGCCCCGTCTGCGGCGCTGTCGTGGAGCGGGACGAGGACGGGGCGGCATGGCGGTGCACCGGGGCGGAGTGCCCGGCCCAGCTGCTGCGCAATCTCGTCCACTTTGGAAGCCGCAACGCCATGGACATCGACGGCGTGGGCCCGGCGGTGATGGAGCAGCTCATCAGCCGGGGACTGGTGAAAAACGCCGCCGACCTCTACTTCCTCACGGCGGAGCAGCTGGAGGAGCTGGACCGGATGGGGAAGAAGTCCGCCGCCAACGCGGTGAAGGCCATTGACGACTCCCGGAGCCGGGGCCTGGAGCGGCTGCTATACGCGCTCGGCATCCGGCAGGTGGGGGAGAAGGCGGGTAAGATCCTGGGGGCCCACTTCGGCACCTTCGACGCCCTGGCTGCCGCCGGGGAGGAGGAGCTCACCGCCATCGACGACGTGGGGGCTATCACCGCAGGTTATATCCGCCGGTGGATCGACAGTCCCCAGGGCAAGCACCTCATCGGCCGTCTGAAGGAGGCGGGGGTGTCCATGGACAGCGCCGCCGTGAAGGTGGACGACCGCTTTGCCGGGATGACCTTCGTCCTCACCGGGGCCCTGGAGCGATTCAGCCGCACCGAGGCTGCCGCCCTCATCGAGGAGCGGGGGGGCAAGGCCAGCGGCAGCGTCAGCAAGAAGACCACCTATGTGGTGGCCGGAGCGGACGCGGGCAGCAAGCTCCGCAAGGCCCAGGAGCTGGGCATCCCCGTCCTCACCGAGGAGGAATTTGCGGAGATGGCAGGGCTATAAAGGGAGTTTCTTTTACAAAATGAAAACAAAAAAAGCACCCCCGGACCCGTCCGGGGGTGCTCTGCGTCTGGTTGTCACAGCTGCCGGAGGGTGTCCTCCAGAGCAGTTTTCAGAGTGGTCTTTTCATCCTTCATTTTGATGATCCGGGCGGGGCAGCCCGCCACCACGGCATTGGCGGGGACATCCTCAATAACCACGGCTCCGGCGGCCACCACGGCCCCCTTGCCGATGTGGACGCCCTCGATGACCACCGCGTTGGCCCCGATAAGCACATCGTCCTCCACGATGACGGGGGTGGCGCTGGCGGGCTCGATGACCCCGGCCAGCACGGCCCCGGCCCCGATGTGGCAGTGGTCGCCCACGGTGGCCCGGCCGCCTAAGATGGCCCCCATGTCGATCATGGTGCCCTTGCCGATGACGGCGCCGATGTTGATGACGGCCCCCATCATGATCACCGCTGCGTCCCCGATGGAGACCTGCTCCCGGATGAGAGCGCCGGGCTCGATGCGGGCGTTGATCCCCTTCAGGTCCAGAAGGGGAATGGCGCTGTTGCGCCGGTCGTTCTCCACCACCATGTCGGCGATGCTGCCGGCGTTGGCCTCCAGAATGGGGCCCAGCTCCCGCCAGTCCCCGAAGACCACCTTGCTGCGGCCCTCGCCGAAGACGGAGGCGCTGCCGTAGTCGATGGGGGCGGTCTCGTTGACATAGACCTTCACCGGGGTCTTCTTTTCGGCGCTTCCAATGTAGGAGATAATCTCCTGGGCTGTCATCATGCGTTGCTTCCTCCAAACAAAATATCCTGGAGCTCATACCGGCCCTTGGGCATACGGACGAGCTTGCGGGCCACCATCAGGGCCCCGTTGACGAAGATCTGCCGGGAACCGGCCTTGTGGACAACCTCCAGCACCTCGTCCACGCCGAAGTAGCTCACGGTGTGCTCCCCGGCCACGGTGCCGCCCCGGATGGCATGGACGCCGATCTCATTTTTTGTCCGAGCCCCGCAGATGCCCTCCCGGCCATATACCGGGCGCATCTCGTGGTTGGGGTCGGCGGCGTCAAGGAGCAGCTTGGCCGTGCCGCTGGGGGCGTCCACCTTCTTGTTGTGGTGGGTCTCCACGATCTCGATGTCGAAGTCCCCCTTCAGAATGGGGGTGATCTCCGCCACCACCCGGCGCATCACCGCCACGCCTACGGAGTAGTTGGCGCTGTGGATCACCGGGGCGTACTGGCCAAGGCGGTCGAAAACCTTCAGGTCCGTCTCGCTCATGCCGGTGGTGCCGCTGAGAAGGGGGGTGCCGGTGCGCCGGACGTAGTCCGCCACCCGGGAGAGGGAGGCGGGGTTGGAGAAGTCGATGACCACGTCGGCACAGGGACCCATGGTCTCCAGGTCGGTAAAGTTGTCGATGTCCACCACGGCGGCAATCTCGTCGCCGGCGGCTAAGGCGGTCTGCTCAATGAGCTGGCCCATGCGGCCGTGGCCGACTAACAGAATCCTCATGCCAGCAGCCCTGCCTCTCTCAGCATGCCCCGCAGGGACTCCTGGTGCTCCGCCGTCATCTCGCACAGGGGGAGACGGAAGGTGCCGGCGTGCATGCCCATCATGTTCATGGCGGTCTTCACGGGGATGGGGTTCACTTCCATGAAGAGGCCGTTCATCAGCTTCAGGTACTTCACGGCGGTGGCCACGGCGGCCTCCCGGTTGCCATTGAGGTAATCCATCACCATGTCGTGGCACTGGCGGGGCATAATGTTGGCCCACACGGAGATAACGCCGCTGCCGCCGATGCTCAGGAGGGGGATGGTGATGTCGTCGTTGCCGCACCAGAGAGCGAAGGTATCGCTGATGCAGTGGGCGATCTTCATGGCATAGGACATGTCGCCGCTGGCCTCCTTGATGCCCGCCACGTTGGGGTGGACGCTGAGACGCTCCACCACCTGGGGCGCGATGGAGCACCCGGTGCGGCCGGGGACGTTGTAGAGGATGGCGGGGATGTCCACCTGATCCACCACGGTGGCGAAGTGGCGGTACATGCCCTCGGTGTTGGCCTTGTTGTAGTAGGGGGAGATGAGGAGCAGTCCGTCGGCCCCCAGATCCTGGGCCCGCTGGCTCTTCTCCAGCATGGTCTGGGTGCTGTTGGAGCCGGTGCCGGCGATGACGGGCATCCGGCCTGCCGCCGTCTCCACCACGCAGCGGAGGGTCTCGTCATCCTCCTCATGGCTCATGGTAGAGGACTCGCCGGTGGTGCCGAGAGTCAAAATGGCGTCGGTTTTGTTCTCGATATGCCACTCCACCCACTGCCGCAGCTGTTCAAAATTGACGCTGCCGTCCTCGCGGAAGGGGGTTACCAGGGCCACGATGGAGCCCTTCAGTCCTTGCAGCTTGTTCATACCTTGTTTTCCTCCTATTTTTGTTTTGAAAAACAAGAAAGCCGGTAGGCTCTCTACCGACTTACACAAATATCCCTGTGACAGTTAGTAGATAGCGCAACTGCGGCATACGCCGCAGACAGTGACGGAGATGTTCTCCCCGCCCCCATCCCACCGCCACGCCTGACGATGGAATTCGGCGGACTTGCTTCCTCTGCGTTCCCAGCCTGCCGGCTCCCGCAGCATCGTCGCATCCGCGCCTCTATCTTGTTTTTATCGATATTCACCATAACACAACTGCTGCGCCTTTGCAAGAGGGAAAATCAAATATTTTCAGAAAACCGGAGGCCTCCTCCTGCGTCACGGGGTGTACAAGGGGGCGGGGATGTGGTATGATACGGAAAAAATCGGCCTGCCGCCTGGGGCGGCGGACCGGGAGGAGGACTGTCCCATGACTGCATCCGTTGTCGCCCACCGCCGGGCGCTCCACCGGATTCCCGAGCTGGACCGGGATTTGCCGGAGACCTTGGCGTATGTAAAAAAAGTGCTGGAACCCCTTGGCTGTGAAGTGTTTTCCCCTGTCGCCGGTTCCCTCTGCGCCTGGTTTGACCGGGGGCGGGAGCACACCGTGGCCTTCCGGGCGGATCTGGACGCCCTGCCGGTGGAGGAGGCGGGGGACCCCCCCTACCGCTCCTGCCACCCGGGCAAAATGCACGCCTGCGGCCACGACGGTCACACCGCCATGGTGCTGGCATTGGGGGAGCTGGCAGCGGGGCTCACCGACCTTCCCCGGAACGTGCTCCTCATCTTTCAGCCCGCCGAGGAGACCCAGGGGGGCGCCAAGGGCATCTGCGAGACGGGGCTTTTAGAGCGGTACCGTGTGGACCGGGTCTTCGGCTTCCATCTGTGGCCGGGGCTGCCCAAGGGCACCGTCTGGACCCGCCCCGGGGCTATGATGGCGAAGAACAGCGAGATCAATGTGATCATTGAAGGCAAGAGCGCCCACATCACCCGGAGCGGGCAGGGGATTGACGCCCTCTGGATCGGCTGCGAGGCCCTGCGGCGCATCCGGACTCTGGAGGAGACGGAGCTTCCCGCCGGGGAGCCGGGGCTGGTGAAGTTCGGCAAAATGGTCAGCGGTACCGTCCGCAACGCCGTCAGCAGCCACACGGAGCTCCAGGGCACCGTCCGGGTGTTCTCCATGGATACCTTCCACCGCATCGTCCGCCGCTGTGGGGAGATCATGGAGGAGCTGGAGCGGGAGTACGGCTGCAAAGCCCGGGTGGAGTTCAGCGAGGGGTATCTGCCGGTGATGAACGATCCACAGCTGGTGGAGACGGTGTGCCGGGAGTTGGGGGCGGAGGCCCCGGGGATCCTGCCGCAGCCGGACATGACGGCGGAGGACTTCTCCTTCTACCAGGACCGGGCGCCGGGGATGTTCTGCTTTTTGGGGGTGGGGGAGACCCCCGCCCTTCACGCCGCCGACTTCGACTTTGACGACGAGGCGGTGCTGCCCCGGGGGACGGCCTTCTTCCAGAAGCTGCTGCTGCTCCCCTGAAGCACCTGGAGAAATAGATTGACAAGCAGTTCTGCTTTACAATAAACGGGCCGTCTCCCGGTAAGGGGCGGCCCGTTTGTTCAACAAAATGACCGGGGAGCCGGACAAGGCTCCCCGGTCGGGGTAGGATCAAAAAATGGGGTAGGATAAAAGGTCGGGATAAAAATCAGGACAAAAGAAAGTTCAAAACGTCGGAGTGGTTCTGATCCCCGAAGGGATCTACGATCGGGTTTGGAAGGTTGGGTTTCCGGTATTGCGTTGGTGTCATGCCTGGTTGAAATCTCATGGTGAATGGCTGCTATTTCAAACCGGTCAATCAGGTTGGCGTCGGCCAACATCCAGCGCTCCTCGCCTTTCCCTGTGTCATGGCGTTTGCCCTGTGGTCCGAGCGCTGGAGAAGCTCCAACGGTGGGACGGGGCAGCTCCCGCCGCTCCAGGCGGGGAGGGGGGACCTCCCGAGAGCGGGAACCGTTTGCCGGGTATTACAGGGGGAACGGGACCATTCCGGTCTTGTATGTGTCAATCGCTCCACGCGTTCCTCAGCAGGCCGTAGAGACCCAGTCGCGGCGAAACAGCCTGCGCAGCTGCCAGCCTACCGTGGCGGACATCTCACGGGTAGCCACGATTTTGTCGGCCAGCGTCACGATCCAGGCCTCGCTGTTGCGGGGCATGGGGGCCAGCGGGAACATGTGCGTCTTGATGGCGGCATACTGGCGGTAATCCAATGCGAAGTAACGAGATGCCCGGTCCGCCGCCACTGTGCCGTGGAGAAAGGCATGCATATGGGTAACCCGTTTCCATCCGGTGTACTGATGGACCATCTGCTTGTGGGATTCGTCCCGCCAGTTGTACCCGAAAAAGTCGTGGAGCATGGCGGCCCGGGTCACGGCCCGCACCCGCTCGTCACTGAGACCGAAAAAGCCGGCCAACCGGTAGGCTTCCTTGGCGGAGTCCAGCAGATGGTTGAACAGAGAGTTTTCTCCTCCGTGATGACAGTGCCCCCGCAGCGCCTGGAACTGCGGGTGGCAAAGAATGTCTTCTGTCATCTCTTCAAATTCCTGGCCCATGGGACTCACCTCCATCTGTTCTTTGGTACCTTTATTATACTATGGCGGGGTCACAAATGCAAGAAATAGTTATTTGGAATTTTTCGTCATACGGCCGGATTCTTGCCGTTTATTGACGGCTGTGGTACAATATGAAAAACAATTTCTCAAGGGAAGGGAGCGGGGCCGGCATGGACGGAAAGGAGCGGCGGAAGGCCATTTTGGAGGAGCTGAAGGGCGGCGGCCGGCCGGTGAGCGCCTCGGCCCTGGCCCGGCGGCTGGGGGTGAGCCGGCAGATCATCGTGGGGGACGTGGCACTGCTCCGTTCCGCCGGAGCGGCGATCGCCGCCACTCCCCGGGGCTATATGCTTCAGGAGGGGGAGACGGGGCTGCGGCGGCAGGTGGCCTGCCGACACACCGCCGGGGAGATGACGGCGGAGCTGTACGCCATGGTGGACAACGGCTGCACCGTGGTGGATGTGATCGTGGAGCACCCGGTGTACGGCCAGCTCACCGGTGGCCTTCAGCTCAAAAGCCGGTATGACGTGGACCGGTTTGTAGAGCGCTCCCGGGGGGTGTCGCCTCTGTCCCTTCTCACCGAGGGGGTCCACCTCCACACCCTCCTCTGTCCCGACGAGGCCGCTCTGGAGCGGGTGCGGGAGGCCTTGCGGGAGCTGGGCATTCTGTTTGCCCCCTGAGCACCGGAAAACCCGTCGCAACCACCGGTTGCGGAAAGTTCCAGCCACGGATGGTTGCGCGCAACCGCCTCCGCTTGGTAGGATACGAGCAGAACAAAACCAGATGAAAGGAGGCGTTTTCCCGTGACATTAGGGGAAAAGATCTACTATTATCGAAAGAAAAACAAGATGAGCCAGGAGGAGCTGGCCGCTGCGGTGGGGGTGAGCCGGCAGGCGGTGAGCAAGTGGGAGCTGGGGGAGGCCACCCCGGAGGTGGAGAAGCTGCTGGGCCTGGCCCGGGCCTTCTCCGTCACCACTGACCAGCTCCTCAGCCCGGAGCCCCCGGAGGAGCCGCAGGCGGAGGACCCCCTCCGCTATCACATTCCGAGAGAAGAGGAGCGGCAGTCCCGGCGGCCGGAGGGGAGCGGCTACCCCGAAGAGGAGCTGCGCCGGTACGGCAAGCGCCTGGGTGGCCTCATCCGCCGGAAGGGCTACATGGCGGGGTACATCCTGTCCCTCTACGGCCTGGGGCCTTTTATCGTGGGCCTGCTCTTCACCGTGGTGGCCGGGCAGATGGGCCGGACGGCCAGCGCCATGATGACCGGCCCGTGGAGCACGGGGGGCTTTGATTTTTCCTCGAGCGAAGTGAACGGGTACATCTGGACCTCCGGGGCCATCGACGGCTTTTCCGCCGTGACCGGCCTGGCCCGGACCATCGGCATCCTTATCATGGTGGTGGGACTTGTCATGATGGTGGGGGGCGTGGTGCTGGCCCAGGTGCTGAAGCGGAAGAGCGTCCGGCAGGAGGCGGAAAAAAGGGAAAACGGGGATTGACTTTCCCGGAATCTGGTGTACAATGATTCGGACAGGTGTCTTGACACCTGCCCGAATGCTTTGTATGAGAGGTACCTGACATGTCGAACGCATCTGCACAAGGGGGCTTCCGGGCCTTTCTGCGCCGCAAGAACATCATCATTTCCGCCAAGCGCTACGGCATCGACGCCCTGGGGGCTATGGCCCAGGGCCTGTTCTGCTCGCTGCTCATCGGCACCATTCTGGACACCCTGGGGGACCAGCTGGGGCTGGAGGCTCTGGTGACGGTGGGGGGCTACGCCTCGGCCATGAGCGGAGCGGCCATGGCGGTGGCCATCGGCTACGCCCTCCAGGCGCCGCCGCTGGTGCTGTTCTCCCTGGCCACGGTGGGCTATGCCGCCAACGCTCTGGGCAGTACCACCCTGGCGGGAAAGCCGGGAGCCGGAGGGCCTCTGGCAGTGCTGTTCATCGCGGTGATCGCCGCAGAGCTGGGGAAGGCGGTGAGCAAGGAAACCAAGGTGGACATCCTGGTGACGCCCCTGGTGACCATTCTGGTGGGCGTGGGCCTGTCCGCCTGGTGGGCGCCTGCCATCGGAACGGCGGCCTCGGCGGTGGGAGACTTCGTGAAGTGGGCCACGGTGCTCCAGCCCTTCTGGATGGGGATTCTGGTGTCGGTGGTCATCGGCGTGGCCCTGACGCTGCCCATCTCCTCGGCGGCCATCTGCGCCGCCATCGGCCTCACCGGACTTGCCGGCGGGGCGGCGGTGGCGGGGTGCTGCGCCAACATGGTGGGGTTTGCCGTTTTGTCCTTCCGGGAGAACCGGTGGGGGGGCCTTGTCAGCCAGGGCCTCGGCACCTCCATGCTGCAGATGGGGAACATTGTGAAGAATCCCCGGATCTGGCTTCCGGCGATTCTGACCTCCGCCATCACCGGGCCTCTGGCCACCTGCGTGTTCCATCTGGAGATGAACGACCCGGCCTCCGGGGTGGCCTCCGGCATGGGCACCTGCGGCATGGTGGGGCCCATCGGGGTGTATACCGGCTGGGTCAACGACGTGGCCATGGGGGTGAAGGAGGCCGTCACTGCCTTCGATTGGGCGGGGATGATTCTCATCTGCTTTGTGCTGCCCGCCGTTTTGACCTGGCTGTTTGGACTGTTTTTCCGGAAGATCGGCTGGATCAAGGAGGGGGATCTCACCCTCAGCTGAGGGAGGCCATGCCGTCGGAACCGGCAGCATTTGACCGACCCTGCTATGGAACGAGCAAAAAATATCCCATCTCCGTCGGAAGAAAAAAACGCCCGGACAATTTGTCCGGGCGCTTTTTTCTGGCGAAGGGCTGGGTAGAGACGGCGGCACCGTGGCTGCCGCCCTCTTTTGAATTGCCCGCCGCCGTTCTCTTTTCCTGGAAAAACGCACATCTCTCATGACGTATTATTGGACGCTCACCGGCACAGGTTGCGCAGGATGCCCTCAAAGCCCCGGCAGGCTCGGGTGAGCTGGTCGATCTCAATGTACTCGTCCACCACATGGGCCAGACTCTCCAGAGAGGGGCCGAAGCCCACCGTGGGGATGCCCGCCTCTCCGCAGAAGGAGCTGCCGTTGGTACAGAAGGAGAAGTGGGAGAGGGGCGCGTCGATGCCCGCCTCCCGGAGACCCGCCAGGGCCTTCACCACCAGCTCGTCGTCCTCCTTCAGCGCCCAGGCGGGGAAGAACCGCTTGGCCGCAATGGTGTCGCCGGTCCAGCACTTCTCGCTGCCCTCCGCCAGATAGACCCGGGCCTTCAGCTCCGGAATCCGCTCCTTCACCCGGTCGATGGCCGCCTGGACGGGAGCCAGCACAGAGGCCTCCGTCTCGCCCACCAGGGTGCGGCGGTCGAAGGTGGCCCGGCACAGGCCCGGCACCACGGAGGCACCGGGGTAGGGGGAGGAGACAATGTCCGTCAGCTCCAGAATGCCCCTGCCCAGCATGGGGTGGGTGGGAGGTTGGATGTTCCGGATCTCGTCAATGACGGCGCACATGTGGTAGACGGCGTTGACCCCCTTCTCCGGGTTGGAGGAGTGGCAGGTGACGCCCTCGGTCTCCACCACCACCTCCGCACGGCCCCGCTGGCCGATCTTCAGAGTGGTGGAGGTGGCCTCGCCGATGATGACAAAGTCGGGGTGAGTGTTTTTCACAACCTCCCGGGCGGAGATGCCCTCGAAGCACTCCTCGTGGACGGTGCAGCTGACACAGACCTTTCCGGCGAAATCCTTGCCGGTATCCTCGGCGAAGTGGGCGGCGGCGGAGATCATGGCGGACACGCTGCCCTTCATGTCGGAGGCGCCCCGGCCATAGATCTTCCCGTCCGCCACCTCGGCGCCGTAGGGGTCGTGGGTCCACTGGGAGGGGTCGGAGATGGGAACGGTGTCGATGTGGCCGTCCATCACCACCGTCCTGCCGGGCCGCTTGCCCTGGATGGTGCCCACAATGCTGCCGTAGCGGTCGATCTCCACCTGGTCGAAGCCGTAGGACTGCATGGTCCGCTCAATGCAGCGGACCACCTGCTCCTCCTGGCCGGAGAGGCTGGGCAGCTGCAGCAACTCCCGGCAGAACGCCACCAGGCGCTCGTCTCTGTTCATAATAGAGGTGACCTCCTTCACACACAGTGGGATCAGAGCTGGTTCTTCCCGCGGGGGATGAACTGTCCGGCGTTCTCCAGGACCACCGCGCCGTTCTCCACCGCAAGGGCGCCCCGGAGAAAGACCTTCTCCACCCGTCCGGCGCAGCGGAGACCCTCGTAGGGGCAGTAGTCCACGTTCATCAGTTGGTCGGCGGCGGTGAGGAGGGTCTCGCCCTCGGGGTCATAGACCACGATGTCGGCGTCGCTGCCGGGAGCGATGACCCCCTTCCGGGGCCAGCAGCCGTAGAGTTTGGCGGGGTTCTCGCTGAGGACGCGACACATGTCCCCCAGGGTAATGCGGCCCCCCGCCACCCCGGCGGAGTAGAGGAGGATGCCCCGGGACTCCACGCCGGGCAGTCCGCCGGGAATTTTGGTGAAGTCCTCCCGGCCCATCTCCTTCTGCTGGAGGGTGAAGGAGCAGTGGTCGGTGGAGACGGTCTGGATCTCGCCGTTCCGGAGGGCCTCCCACAGGGCCTCCTGGTCCGCCTTCTTCCGGATGGGAGGGGCGCAGACAAACTGGGCGGCGTCCAGGTAGTCGGGGGCGTCGTAGACGCTGTCCTCCAAAAGGAGGTAGTGGGGGCAGGTCTCCACATAGACGGTCTGGCCCCGCTTCCGGGCGGCGCGGACCTCCTCCATGGCCTCCTTGGTGGAGAGATGGACGATGATCACCGGGCAGTCGGCTACCTGGGCCATGCGGAGGAGGTGGCTCACCGCCTCAGCCTCCAGGGGATTGGGCCGGGTGCGGGGATGGGAGGAGGGACCCATGGCCCCCTTGGTCTTGGCGTCGGCAATGAGGGCGCCGATAACGCCGTGGTTCTCGCAGTGGACCCCGGCGATACCGCCCACTTCCTTCAGACGGAGGAGGGCCTCATACATCTGGTCCTCGGGAATCATCATGGCGGGGTAGGTCATGTACATCTTGAAGGAGGAGACGCCCTCCTCTATCATCTCGCCCACCTCCCGGCGGATGGTGTCGTTCCAGTCGTCGATGGTCATGTGGAAGCCGTAGTCACAGGAGGTCTTGCCGTCGGCCTTTTTGTGCCAGCGGGCAAGGCCGTCGTGGAGGGTGTCCCCCTTGTCGGGAGCGGAGAAGTCCACCACCATGGTGGTGCCGCCCCGGAGGGCCGCCCGGCTGCCGGTGGCAAAGTCGTCGGCGGTGATGGTATTGGCCACCTCCAGGTCGAAGTGGGTGTGGGCGTCGATGAAGCCGGGGAAGAGGAGCTTGCCGGTGCAGTCCACCACCCGGTCCCCCTCCAGGCCGTTGCCCACGGCCAGGATTTTCTCGCCGTTGAGGAGAACGTCGGCCTGAATGGCCCCATAGCCGGAAACCACCCGGCCGCCTTTGAGCAATGTTTTCATGGTGTTCCTCCTTGATCGAGTCGGTAGGGCGTGAGATGCGGGGCGAAGGCCCTGCTCCATCCCCTTGTTTGATGAGTTGATTATAGCATAGCCTTTGGGAGATGGCTATGGTTTTTGTTCTCCCGGGTCCGGAGATACACACTTTTTTTCACCAGCGGGGAAGGGCGCTCCAAGTGGGAAGCGCAGGGGTGAAAAATAACAGCGCGCGGAGGAAAAAGTCCTCCGCGCGCTCAGTTTGCCGAAAAAGAGGTGGTATCCACTTTGCGGCAGGAATCCAGTCCGCTGCCGGCAGGATCTGACTTGCGGGGCGGCGTTACCGCAGAACGGCCCCCAGCTCCTTCTCGAGAGTCTCCAGAATACTCTTCACATCAGCATCCGCTTCTTCGCTGGTGAGGGAGCGGTCGTCGGAGCGGAGCACCAGGTTGAAGGCCACGGACTTCTTCCCCTCGTCGATGCCCTTGCCTCGATAGATGTCGAAGAGTTTGACCTCCTTGAGAAGGCCCTTGGCCCCCTTGCGGATGGCGTCCTCCAGGGCCCCCACAGTGACCTTCTCCTCACACACCACGGCGATGTCCCGGGTGACGGCGGGGAACTTGGGCAGGGGCACATACTCGGGGTCGGGGCCCTGGCTGCAGAAGAGCTGGCCGAAGTCCAGCTCGGCGCAGTAGAAGGCGGCGTCCACGCCGTAATTCTGGGCCACCAGGGGATGGATCTGGCCCAGCACGCCGATGCGGCGGCTGCCGGCGTACACGTCGGCCACCCGGCCGGGGTGGTAGGAGGGATTGGGCAGGCAGGGGATCTCAAAGTGGACGTCCTCCGCCCGGATATCCTTCAAGATGGCCTCCACGGCCCCCTTCAGGGCATAGAAATCCATATCCTCGCCGTAGGCCCCCATGGAGAGAACTTTGTTTTCCACAGCCAGACCGTCCTCACCGCCGGGGAGGTAGATGCGGCCCACTTCGTAGAGCTTCACGTTCTGGTTGCGGTAGTTGTAGTTCCGGGTCAGAATCTCCAGCATGGAGGGGAGGACGGTGGTGCGCATGATAGAGGTGTCCTCGCCCAGGGGGTTCAAAATCTTGAAGGACTGGCGGCGGACGTCGCCGGCGTCCCAGCGGATCTTGTCGTAGCAGGTGGGGGAGATGAAGGAGTAGGTGATGATCTCATCGTAGCCCATGGCGCGGCACACGGCCCCCAGCTTCCGCTCCAGCTTCTCCTCCTCAGAGAAGCCGCCCAGAGTGGTCTGACCCCGCATGAGGGTGGTGGGGATGTTGTTGTAGCCGAAGAACCGGGCCACCTCCTCGGCCAGGTCCGCCATGCCGACCACGTCGCCCCGCCAGGAGGGCACGGTAACAGCGTCGCCCTCCACCAGGAAGCCCAGCTTCCGGAGGATGACCACCATCTCACTCTCGGGGATCTCGGTGCCGAGGAGGTCGTTGATGCGCTGGGGTTCCAGCTTCAGCACACGGGGCTGGGGCACGCAGTTGAGGACGTCAATGACGCCGTCCAGCACCTCGCCGGCCCCCAGCAGCTCCACCAGCTCGCAGGCCCGGTTGACGGCGGGGAGGGTGTTGAGAGGATCGAGGCCCTTCTCAAATTTGGCGCTGGCCTCGGTGCGCATGCCGAGGGCCAGGGCGCCCTTCCGGATGCAGGTGCCGTCGAAGCAGGCGGACTCGAAGACCACATCCACGGTGTCGTCCACGATCTCGCTGTTGAGACCGCCCATGATGCCGGCGAGGCCCACGGCCCGGGTGTCGTCGGCGATGACCAGGTGATTGGCGGTGAGGACATGCTCCTTGCCGTCCAGGGTGGTGAGCTTCTCGCCCTCCTCGGCCCGGCGGACCACGATCTTGCCGCCCTTCACATAACGATAGTCAAAGGCGTGCATGGGCTGGCCGTACTCGAGCATGACGTAGTTGGTGATATCCACGATGTTGTTGATGGGGCGGACGCCGCTGGAGCGGAGCCGCTCCCGCATCCACTTGGGAGAGGGGGCGATCTTCACGTTGCGAACCATGCGGGCGGTGTACCGGGGGCAGAGGTCCTCGGCAGGGGTCTCCACATCCAGAAGCTCCGTCAGTACGCCGTCGCCGCCGCCCTGCACTACGGGCTCGTGGAGAGAGAGGGGGGCGTCGAAGGTGGCGGCCACCTCCCGGGCCAGACCGATGACGGAGAGGCAGTCGGGGCGGTTGGGGGTGATCTCGAACTCCACCACGTGGTCATCGGCGCCGATGACGGGCTTGATGTCGTCGCCGGGCTTGCAGTCCTCGCGGAGAACGAAGATGCCGTCGGGGATGCAGTGGGGGAACTCGGCCTGCTGGGCGTGGAGGTCCTCCAGCGTGCAGACGATGCCCGCCTTGGTGTTGAAGGCCACCATGTCGCCTTCATGGATGTTCTGGCAGGGGGTATCCGCCTCCGCACTGCCGCCGCCCAGGTCCAGGGCGACATGGAAGGTCCCGTCGGCCAGGGCCTCACAGGCCGTCACCTTGGCGGCCAGAACGGGCCCGTAGATCTTGTGGCCGGGCTGGACATCGGCGGGGATAGAGGGCTTGTCCTTCTCCAGGGGGTGGTAGTCGTTGAGGAGGGCGGCGGGGGTGATGACGGCGTAGGGGAAGTCCCGCTCGTCCAGGCTCAGCTCCTTGAGGGAGCAGAGCATGCCGTTGGAGAGGACGCCCCGGAGCTTGCCTTTTTCGATCTTCTTGCCGCCGGGGAGGGTGGACTTGTGGAGGGCCACAGGTACCAGGTCGCCGGTGTGGATGTTCCAGGCGCCGGTGACGATCTGGACGGGCTCCGGCTGGCCTACATCCAGCTGGCAGACCCACATATGGTCGGAGTCGGGGTGGCGCTCCATGGAGGCGATGCGGCCTACGACTACGTTGGAAATCTCTTCGCCCAGGTCATGGGTCAGCTCCACCTTGGAGCCGGAGAGGGTCATGGCCTCGGCAAAATCCTTATCGTTGGCATCAACGGACACAAACTCGCTGAGCCACTTGCGAGATAAATTCATCGTTCAAAACTCCTTGTTTTGTATAGTGGAGAGGTAAAACCCCACCGGGGGCCAGGGGGCCGCAGCCCCCGGTTCTTTTGCCCAAAGGCAAAAGAAGGAATTTCAATCATTTTTCCAAGGACATGTGCCTTGGAAAAATACGTTGACCCCAGCCGCCTTGGGCGGCGACGCCAGTCCGCAGACTGGCGGTGGGGGGCCTCCGGGGGGAGCCTGCTCCCCCCGGACTTAGGGACATGCGCCTTGGAAAAATACATAGACCCGCGCGCCGGGGGCGCGCGCACCAGTGACCGATGTCACTGGTGGTGGGGGTCTCTGGGGGGAGCCTGCTCCCCCCGGACGTCTCAGAATTGCTCGAGGAACCGGATATCGTTCTCAAAGATGAGGCGCAGGTCGGCGATCTTGAAGCGGCGCATGGCGGTGCGCTCCAGACCGATGCCGAAGGCCCAGCCGGAATACACATTGGGGTCGATGCCGCTCATCTCCAGCACCCGGGGATGGATCATCCCGGCGCCCAAAAGTTCGATCCAGCCCTCGCCCTTGCAGGTGGGGCAGCCCACGCCGCCGCACTTGTGGCACTGGACGTCCATCTCACAGGAGGGCTCGGTGAAGGGGAAGTGGTGGGGGCGGAAGCGGGTCTTGGTGCCCTTGCCGTAGAGCTGCTCCACCACGGTATTGAGGGTGCCCTTCAAATCCGCCATGGTGACGTGCTTGTCGATGACCATGCCCTCCACCTGATGGAACATGGGGGAGTGGGTGGCGTCCACCTCGTCCTTCCGGTACACCCGGCCGGGGGCAATGATGCGGATGGGCAGCTCCATGGTGTCCATGGCCCGGACCTGCATGGGGCTGGTCTGGCTGCGGAGCATCACCCGGCTGTCCTCGTCAAAGTAGAAGGTGTCGCTCCAGTCCCGGGAGGGGTGGCCCTCGTCGGCGTTGAGGCGGTCGAAGTTCAGCTCCGCCAGCTCCACCTCCGGGCCGTCCAGCACGGTGAAGCCCATACCGATGAAAATCTCCTTGATCTCGTCCAGGGCGATATACATGGGGTGGCGATGTCCGGCCTTCACCTCGGTGCCGGGGACGGTGACGTCCACGGCCTCGGCCCGGAGCCGGCCCTCCAGGGCCTTGGCCTCCAGCTCCCTGCCCTTGGCCTCCAGGGCCTCCTCCAGAGCGGCGCGGACGTCGTTGGCCAGCTGGCCCATGACGGGGCGCTCCTCAGGGGAGAGCTTGCCCATCTGCTTGAGGACGGCGGTGAGCTCGCCCTTTTTGCCCAGGTACTGGACCCGGAGGGCATCCAGCCCGGCACTATCCTCCGCCGCGGCGAAGGCGGCCAGGGCCTGGGCGCGAATGGTTGCTAACTGTTCCTTCATGATGAAAACTCCTTTATTGGATGATCAGACTGAGAATCGGCGGGCGGCGGGCAAACAAAAAAGCCCTCCGTCCCACAGCTTTGGGACGAAAGGCAATCCTTCCGCGGTACCACCCGCATTCGTATCCGAAGATACGCACTTGTGACCGGATAACGGCGGTCAGCCGTCCTGCTCTCACAGGCCGCTCCCGGGCGAACCAAGCGACACGCGCCGGGACGGCTTTCAGCCGGTGACCGCCCTTCTCTGAGACGCGCAAGCACGCTATTTTCCCGTTCAACACTTTTGACTACCGTCCTTTATACCATAAAACCGGTTGAATTGCAAGAGGAACATTGCTATAATCAAGAATCATAGAAAGCGGCGGAGGGAATCCTTCCCATCTCCTCACGCCGCACGGAAACAAGGGGGTGCCGGCGGATGCTGCTGAGCAGCGGGGCGCAGATGAAGGAGCTGGACCGGGTCGCTATCGAGGAGCGGGGGATCCCATCCCTGACGCTGATGGAGCGGGCGGCCCAGGGGATCGTCCAGGAGGCGGTCCGGGATTTTTCCCAGCCGGGACAGGCGGCGGTGTTTGCCGGCAGCGGCAACAACGGCGGCGACGGTGTAGCAGCCGCCTGCCTGCTGCGGCAGGCAGGGTGGACCGTCCGGGTCTTCCTCACCGGCAGCCGGGAGCGGATGAGCCGGGACTGTCGGGAGATGGCGGCATGGCTCACCCGGATGGGCGGGGAGCTGGAGGACTTCGACCCGGAGGACGGGGACCAGCGGGCCTTTACTTTTGCCGCGGATCTGCTGATCGACGCCATCTTCGGCGTGGGCCTCAGCCGTCCGGTGGAGGGAAGGGCCGCCCAGGCGGTGGCCCTCCTCAACGAGGCTCCGGGCCTCACCGTCTCCGCCGACCTACCCTCGGGGCTGGACGGGGACTCCGGCGCGGTATTAGGCTGCGCCGTAAGAGCTGACAAGACGATTACCTTTACCATGAAAAAACCGGGCCACCTCCTGGGGGAGGCCCGGTGCGGGGCGGTGACGGTGTGGGACATCGGCATCCCCCGGGACCTTCTGGCGGATTGGGAGGGCCCCGCCCAGGGCATCGACCCGGCCATGATCCGAAAGCTGCTGCCCCGGCGGCCCGCCGACGGCCACAAGGGCACCTTCGGCAAAGCCTACCTCCTCTGCGGCAGCGCCGCCTACACCGGCGCGCCGGTGCTGGCCTCCCGGGCCGCGGGCCGTGGGGGCTGCGGATTGGTGACGGTGGGGGTCCCCGCCGCCGCCTGGGGACCGGTGGCCGCCCGGTGTCTGGAGGAGATGCCCCAGGCCCTGCCGGACAAGGATGGGATGGTAAGTAAGAACGCTTTACCTATCTTGCAGGAGAAGCTCTTCACCGCAGACGCGGTCCTCATCGGCCCGGGCCTCGGCCGGGGCCGGGAGGTGGAGAAGGTGATCCGAAAGCTGGTAGAAACCTGTCCCGGCCCTCTGGTGCTGGACGCCGATGGCATAAACGCCCTGGAGGGGCATATAGATTCCTTAGACGCCCGCCGGGGCCGGGTGACGGTGGTGACCCCCCACGACGGGGAGTTTGCCCGGCTGGGGGGCTGCGCCGGGGAGCGGAGCCTGGACACCGCCCGGACCTTCGCCGCCCATCACGGCTGCGTGCTGGTGTGGAAGGGCCATCGGACCATCGTAGCGGCCCCGGATGGACGATGTTATGTCAACACCACCGGCAACAGCGGCATGGCTAAGGGGGGCAGCGGCGACGTGCTGGCGGGGCTCCTCACGTCTCTGCTGGCCCAGGGCATGGAGGCCGGGGAGGCGGCGGCCTGCGCGGTGTGGCTCCACGGAACTGCCGGGGATCTGGCAGCAGCGGAGCGGACAGCCTACGCCATGACGGCGGGGGACCTGATCGCGTATCTGCCGGCGGCCTTCCGGCAGGTGACGGAATGAACATTTCGGAAGCATAAGGAGTGGAATGTGTGAGAAGAGCGGCTCTTCTTGCACCAATGATAACCCTTCTCCTGCTGTGCGCCTGCGGCGGCGGGGGAGAGGGAGAGGATCCCTTCCTGACCATACAGGAGCAGTTTCAGCAGGCACAGGCCATTGAGGCGGAGGTCACCCTCACCTGCGATTACCAGGATGAGGTGCGGACCTACGGTCTTGTGTGCAGCTGCACCCCGGAGCAGTCCCGGGTGGAGGTCGCCGCGCCGGAGTCTGTGGCGGGGGTGGCGGCCACCTGGGACGCGGAGACGCTGACACTGTCCTACGACGGCGTGATGCTGGACGCGGGTCCCTACGCCGACACGGACATGTCCCCTCTGTGGGCGGTGCCCGCCCTGCTGAGGGCGGCGGCGGAGGGCTACCCCCTGGAGACGGGTCGGGAGGACCTGGGGGACACGGCCTGCCTTCGAGTGACCTTTGAGACCGGGCGGAGGGAAGCACAGATTTTATACCACACCCTCTGGCTTACCGAGGACGGCACGCCCCTCCGGGGAGAGATCGCTGGAGAGGACGGTCTCATATACACCGTGGAATTCCAAAGTTTTACAATAGAGGAGAGAGAAAACAATGGAACAGATGCTGAGACGGACCTGGGCGGAAATTGATCTGGACGCGCTGACCCATAACTTCAAGACCCTGCAAAGCCGGGTGGGGGAGAAGACCAAGCTGGTGGGCGTGGTGAAGGCCGACGCCTACGGCCACGGCGCCCTCTCTGTGTCCCGAACCCTGGAGGAGCTGGGGGCCGGATACCTGGCGGTATCCAATCTGGATGAGGCCCGGGAGCTGCGGACGGCGGGCATCTCCATGCCCATCCTCATTCTGGGCCATACCCCGGAGCAGTACGTGCCCCAGCTGCTGGAGTACGACATTACCCAGGCAGTGACCTGTGAAGCGAAAGCCCTTGCCTACAACGAGATGGCAAAGGCCTGCGGCGGCAAGCTCCGCATCCACATCAAGGCGGACACGGGCATGTCCCGGCTGGGCTTCCTCTGCGCCGGGAAGCACTTCCAGTCCGGGGTGGAGGGGATTCTCCGCTCCTGCGATCTGCCCTGGCTGGAGGCGGAGGGCATCTTCACCCACTTCGCCGTGTCCGACGAGCCGGAAAGGGCGGAGAGCGTGGCCTACACCCGGCAGCAGTTCACCCTCTTCATGGACCTGATCCGCGCGCTGGAGGCCCGGGGCCGCACCTTCCCCCTGCGCCACTGCGCCAACAGCGGGGCGGTGGTGAACTACCCGGAGGAGATGGCCCTCGATATGGTGCGGCCGGGGATCATCCTCTACGGCTGTGGGGCCGGAGCGGAGGAGCTGGGTCTGAAGCCGGTGATGTCCCTGAAGACCACGGTGAGCACCATTAAGATTCTGGACCAGGGGTGGACGGTGAGCTACGGGCGGATGTATGAGATGCCCCGGGACACCCGGATGGGGGTGCTGCCTATCGGCTATGCCGACGGCCTTTTCCGCATTCTCTCCAACCGGTGTAGCTTTTACGCCGGGGGGGTGCTGCTGCCCCAGCGGGGCCGGATCTGCATGGATATGTGCATGCTGGATCTCACCGATGCCTCCTGGGTGGACGTGGGGGACGAGGTGGAGATCTTCGGGCCCCACAACCGGGTGGACAAGCTGGCGGACCTGGCGGGCACCATCTCCTACGAGCTGACCTGCGCGGTGAGCAAGCGGGTGCCCCGGGTGTTTTTGAAGAAGAAGAAGGTGGTGGGCCGGGAGCTGCGGATGTATCTGTAACCTCCTGCCGCCGGGGGCATAGGATACTGCGGGGCGAACGGCGCGCCCGGGCGTCCCGTGCCCATTGGGCCGGGATAGGCGTGTATAAATTGGCTGGCTGCGTGGGAGAATGATAGTGGTCACCCTCTGGTGGCACTTTCTTCCGGCGGAGCGTGAATTACAGTGGATACAAGCGTCAAGCGAGGCGACATTTATTACGCAGATCTCAGCCCGGTGGTGGGCAGCGAGCAGGGGGGCGTGCGGCCGGTGCTGATCATCCAGAACGACACCGGCAACCGCTATAGCCCCACGGTCATCGCGGCGGCCATCACCTCCCAGACCGGGAAGGCCCGGCTGCCTACCCACATCGAGCTGTCGGCCCAGACACAAAACTATGGACTGACGAAGGATTCTGTGGTACTATTGGAGCAGATCCGCACGCTGGATAAGCGGCGGCTGCGGGAGAAGATGGGGCGGGTGGACCCGGCGCTGATGGAGCGCATCGACGCCGCCATCGCCGTCAGCTTCGGCCTGCACACGGACCGGCTGGTGTGAGAGCATCTGTGTTCGGGGGGTCCCCGTCCCCGGCGGGAGGGGACCTCTCCCTATTTTACGGCTACATAAGAGGAGGAACCCATGCGCGTGAATCGACTTCTTCGGGCCCTGGCGGCCCTGTCCGCTCTGGCGGCGGCGGTGACGGTGGCGGCGATGGCCGCCGGGTCCGCCGGCTCCCAGTCTGACCCCCTGGTGTCTCTGAGCTATCTGGAGAGCACCTACACCGACACCCTGCTGAAAAAGGCGGACAGCGTTCTCCAGTCCCGCAACGAGGAGTTGGAGAAGGCCCTGACGGAGAAGGTGGCGGAGCTGAAGGAGTCCGCGTCCTCCGGCGGGGTGGACACCGGCAGCGCGTCCTCCTACACGGCGGTGACCCTGGCCAAGGGCCAGACCCTCACCGGCGGCGTGGGGACGGAGGTGCTGCTGCGGCAGGGAACTGCCTCCTGTGCTGCCGCCTCGGCGCCGGGGCTGGTGGATGTCACCGGCGGCGGGGAGCTCCAGAACGGCGGGGCCCTCACGGCCAACCACCTCTACCTCATGACGGCGGAGGGCCGGGGCGTCACCGCCTCCTCCGACGTCACCCTCCTGGTCCGGGGGACCTACACCCTGAGCTGAGGCATATAGCCCTTCCCGGGGACATACAATGATAGAAACGCCGGTCATGGCAGAGAGAGACCCCCTGGCGGGATGGACCGCCGGGGGGTCTTTGCCGTTTTTTGGTACAGGAGGGATGGTATGGAGTATCCGGTACTGTTGGAAGGGGAGCGGGTGGGCGCCGCGGCGGTGGAGGAGGAGGGGGAGCGGCTGGCGGTGACCCTCCGGTGCCGGGAGGATGGCCGGGGCCTCTTCCGTGGCTACCTGGTCTGCCCCGGCGGGGAGGTGCCTCTGGGCCTTCTGGAGCCGAGAGGCCGGGAGCTGTGGCTCCAGCGCCGCCTGCTTCGGGAGGAGCTGCGGCCCCTGGGGCGGCCGGTTGGGGTGCGGCTGGGGATGAGCTATGCCTTCGCCGGGGAGTGGCAGGCCCTCCGGGATCCCGCCCTCTTCGCCGCGGCGGCGGGGGAGGAGCTGTCCGGAGATCTTCTCTGGCGGCAGGCGGGGAGCCTCCGCCAGCTGGCCCTGCCCTACGATCCCACCCGGCCCTTTCCCCTGGTGCGGCTCTTCTGCTTCGCCCGGATCCTGACCATCCGGGGCAGGCGCTACGCGGTATACGCCTTCGACGGAGAGAACCGCCCCCGGATGCAGCCTACAACCCCTGATCCTTCAGCTGGGAGACCAGGGTGACATAAAACTCCCGCACGTCGAAGTCCGGCAGATTCTCCCGGTTGAGGTCCACCACGTCCCCGTGGGAGATGCCTCTGGCTCCGCCGCTCTGGAGATAGGTGAACCGCTCCCCGAAGGGGAAGGCGTCCCGGGAGACCAGGCCGTCGTTCTCCCCATCGAAGAACTTCACCAGACGGTAGGTGAGGTTCAGGGGGAAGCGGCCGTCGCCGCCCCGGCGCAGGCAGGACCCCACGCTCTGGCACAAAATGCCCTCCGTGTTGGGGTGGTCCTCCAGTCCCTTGTTCCGCTGGGCGCAGCGGGAGGCGGTGAGGTCCCGCACCGCCGCCATGAAGTCCGGGTTGGGGTCCCCCAGCCGCCGCATGGCGGCATTATAGGTGGTTTCGATCTTCCGCTGGGCTTTCTCCGGGATGGCGGTGAGAAGGTAGTCGGCAAAGCCGCAGCCCTGATGGGGGGAGTTGATGGTGGTAAGGGAGGCCACGTAGGGGGCCGCGCCGCAGAAGCTGAGGGCGTAGCGGCAGTCGAGGCCGCCCTTGGAGTGGGCGATGATGTTCACCTTTTCGCAGCCCGTCTCCGCCACAATGGCCTTGATACGGTCCGTCAGCTCCCGGGCGCTGTCGGCCACGGCGGCGGCGGACTGGTGGTTGCCGTAGAAAATCCGGGCTCCATTGCGCTCCAGGGCGGCGGGGATGCGGCCCCAGTAGTTGACATAGCGGTAGTCCCGGAAGAAGACGCCGTGGACCAGCAGAAGGGGGTAGCGGGTGGCGCAGATCTGCCGGTCGTGCCGTTGCCGGTCCAGCCGGTCCTTCTCCGACTCAAAGCGAATTTCGTCGGACACCACCCGGAGGATCCGGGATAGGGCGAAAAGGTTCACAATGGGAATCATGCCGCAGAGAATGCCCAGGGCGCGGCGGCGGATGCCCAGCTGCACCGAGGCGGCGTAGACGGTGAGGACGCCGTTCCAGAAGTGGATGATGAGAGCCGCAGCCGCCAGAGCGGCGCTCCAGAGGAGGACGGGCCACCGGTCCGGCAGCAGCAGGGGAGCGGCCAGACCGTGGAGCAGGAGGGTGAGGGGCAGAGCCAGACAGAAGCTCTGGAGACGTACCAGCCCGTGGAGGCAGACCCGCAGCCGGTTGGAAAGGTCCCGAGGATAGGGGGTGTAGACCTCCGAGAGCAGGAAGGCCAGGACCGCCGGGATGGGCAGCCAGCGCCAGCCGGTGACCTCCGTCAGCCACAGGGCGTTGGCTGCCAGGGTCAGAAGAGGGCCGAAGAAGAGAAAGATCCAGCGTCGGGAGATCATACCGCCACCTCCAGAAAACCATTTTGGTACACTGCCCTCAGTATACCACCCTTCCTCCGGCGGCACAAGGCGGAAGGGGGACGGATTTTTGTAGGGGAGAGGAAAAAAATCTACCAAATGGCGGAAAGCTGTGGTATACTACCCACAAGATATAGTCCGGCGGCCGCCGGGGAAAGGGAGGAAGGGCCATGAAATGTCCCTACTGCGGGTTTAAAGAGAGCAAGGTGGTGGATTCCCGCCCTGCCGACGAGGGCAGCAGCATCCGGCGGCGGCGGGAGTGTCTCAGCTGCGAGCGGCGGTTCACCACCTACGAAACCATGGAGTCCCTCCCCATGGTGGTCATCAAGAAGGACGGCAGCCGCCAGACCTTTGACCGGCGGAAGGTGCTCAACGGCATGATCCGGGCCTGTGAGAAGCGTCCGGTGCCTCTGGCGGAGCTGGAGCGCCTGGCCGACGAGATCGAGCAGACCCTCCAGAACTCCCTGGAGCGGGAGGTGAGCACCGAGGCCATCGGCGAGCTGGTGATGGAAAAGCTGAAGAGCGTGGACGAGGTGGCCTATGTGCGCTTCGCCTCGGTGTACCGCCAGTTCAAGGACATCAACACCTTCATGGCGGAGCTGAACAAGCTGCTGGCGGAAAAATAGGCGGGGGCCGGTCTCCCGCCGGAGAAGAGCGGACAAGGGCGCGGGATCCCGGCGGAAAAGCGGGACCCCGCGCCCTTTGCGCCGGGGAGAGGGAGAAGAGGTTTGGCTTGATTTGCCTGGAGAAACTATGCTATACTGAACATGCGGCAGGGCGGTTCCCTGTTACAAAATGTTCTTGATGCTGATGCGCTGGGTCTCCGCCAGAAGGCGCAGCTGGGTATACAGCTGGGCCAGGGTGGTGTGGAAATCCGGCACGTCCCGCTGGTCGCAGGCGGCAAAGGCGGCGGCGAAGAGGTTCTCCGACTCGTCCAGCTCCTCATGCTCCAGGATGGTGTGGAAGAAGGTCTGGCTCTCCTGCCAGTCCCGGTAGGTCCTTTGGATCTGGTCCTCGGCGTCCTCCCACCGCTCCTCCACCGCCAGGTGGTCCGACAGCTCCAGCATGGCGATCCAGTGGTCCGTCCGCTGCTGAACGAAGCGGCCCGTCCACAGGGCGAAGGCCAGCATGGCGCTCAGCAGCAGCAGGGGCAGATAGAGGGCCTTCATACACATTCCTCCTTCGGCACGCATACCACGGTCCCGCTGTCGTCCACCGTGAGGAGAAAGACCTGGGCGGTGGAGGTGAGGCCCCGGCTGCGCAGCTGGGCCTCCAGCCACTTGGTATCCCGGCCGGCGGCCCGGAGGTTGCGCTCCATGAGCCGTCCGTCGTTGATGAGGAGGATGGGCAGCACCACGTCGTCGGGGACCTCCAGGCCCGCGGCGGCGGGGGTGAGAGGGGCCTCCCTGGCATAGGGGAACACAGACACCTTGCCACTGGTTTCCAGAATGGCGTACTTCACGGCGGCCAGATCGGAGATTCCCTGGCCCCGCAGCTGCTCCAGCAGCTCGTCCACCGTCAGGCGGTTTTTCGCCATCTCCTTTTGCAGCAGCTTTCCCTCCCGGATAATGGCGGTGGGGCGGCCGCACAGCAGGGAGCGCAGGCGGACGGACTTGAGGTTGAGGAAGCTGAGGAGAAGGGAGAGGCACAGCAGGGTGACGATGGGCAGAAGGCCGTTGACCAGGGGGATGCCGAAATCCTGCATGGGCACCGCCGCCAGGTCGGAGATGATGAGGGTGAGCACCAGCTCGCTGGGCTCCAGCTCGCCGATCTGCCGCTTGCCCAGAAGCCGCAGGCCCACCATCAGCGCCAGGTAGAGAATGACAGTGCGAATGAGCGCGGTGGTCATAGGACACTTCCTTTCCCCCATAGTATGGACCAAAGGGGGCGGAGTATCCGGGGAAATGCGAAACCATTCCCAAAAAACAGCATCGCAGAAGGAAAGGAGGACCATGGGCAGGGACCCATCAGGAGCGCCAGCACCCGCCCCCGGGCGGGATGACGAGGAGAGGGGAGTATCGAAAATTCGGCGGATGCCCCTCCGTCCCTCCGGGGGCGTACCCGGCTGACAAAGACACGGGCGACCGTGCAACAAAGGGGCCGGGACCGGAGATGAGCGACAAATGGCTGCGAGTTTGTCCTCCTGAGACATCCATGAAGAGCCTGCCGGGGGTAGTGCGCCCATTTGGCAGGCGTGTGCGAGATCATAGGAGGATCCATTTCTATGTGCGGAATCGTTGGTTATGTGGGGCAGGAGCAGGCGGCGCCTATTCTGCTGGAGGGATTAAGCAAGCTGGAGTACCGGGGCTATGACTCCGCCGGCGTGGCGGTGTACGCCGACCAGAAGGGAACCCTGGAGGTCCACAAGGCCAAGGGACGGCTGCAGGTGCTGTCGGATATGCTCCAGGGGGGCGCGTCGGTCCACGGCTGCGTGGGCATCGGCCACACCCGGTGGGCCACCCACGGCGCACCCTCAGACGTCAACTCCCACCCCCAGGTCAGCCGCAGCGGCAGAATCGCTGTGGTCCACAACGGCATCATTGAAAACTACGCGGAGCTGAAGGCCTTCCTCATGGAGCAGGGGGTGCCCTTCACCTCTGAGACGGACACCGAGGTGGTGGCCCAGCTCATTGAGCACTTCTACGACGGGGATATTCTCCAGGCGGTGGGCCGGGTGCTCCGCCGCATTGAGGGGGCATACGCCTTAGGCATTCTCTGCGCCGAAGCCCCGGATCAGATCATCGCCGTCCGCAAGGACAGCCCTCTCATCCTGGGCTACGGCAAGGACTGCAGCTTCCTGGCCAGCGACGTCACTGCCATCATCCGCCACACCCGGGACGTGGTGTACATGGACGACGGCGAGGTGGCGGTACTGCGGCGGGACGGCGTCCAGTGCTACAACCACCTGATGCAGCCCATTGAGAAGGAGATCGCCCACGTGGACTGGGAGATCGACGCGGCGGAGAAGGGCGGCTATGAGCACTTCATGTTCAAGGAGATCATGGAGCAGCCCGAGGCCCTGCGCCGGTGCATCTTTCCCCGGATCCGGGACGGAGAGGTATATCTGGAGGACTTTGCCCTCTCCGGGGACGACATCCGGAACATGGAGAAAATTTACATTGTGGCCTGCGGCTCCTCCTACCACGTGGGCATGGTGGGGAAATACAACCTGGAACGGCTGACCAGAAAGCCGGTGGAGGTGGCCCTGGCCTCGGAGTTCCGGTATATGGATCCCATCGTCACTGCCAATACCCTGGTCATCGTCATCAGCCAGTCCGGCGAGACCCTGGACACCATGGCGGCGCTCCGGGAGGCCAAGCGGCTGGGGGCCACCATCCTCTCCATTGTCAACGTGGTGGGCAGCTCCATTGCCCGGGAGTCGGACATGGTGCTCTACACCTGGGCGGGGCCGGAGATCGCCGTGGCCACCACCAAGGCCTACTCCACTCAGATGGCGGTGATGGATCTGCTGGCCCTCTACTTTGCCAAGGTGCTGGGCACGGTGGAGGAGGAGGAGTATCAGGCGGCCATCCGTGAGCTGCTGCTGCTGCCGGCCAAGATGGAGTCTATCCTGGCGGACAGGGACGACATCCAGTATTATGCCAGCCAGTATTTCAACCACAACAGCGTCTTCTTCATCGGCCGCAACGTGGACTACGCCATGGGCCTGGAGGGCTCTTTGAAGCTGAAGGAGATCTCCTACATCCACTCCGAGGCCTACGCCTCCGGGGAGCTGAAGCACGGCACCATCAGCCTCATCGAGAGCGGCACCCTGGTGGTGGCCCTGGCCAGCTATCAGAAGCTCTTTGAGAAGAGCATGAACAATGTGGTGGAGGTGAAATCCCGGGGGGCCGACGTGCTGGCCCTTACCACCGAGAGCCGCCGGGAGGAGATGGAGAAGGTGGCCAACGCGGTCATCCCCATCCCGGACACCCACGATCTGCTGCTGCCCAGTCTCGGCGTGGTGCCCCTGCAGCTGTTCGCCTACTATGTGGCCCTCATGAGAGGGTGCGATATCGATAAGCCCCGGAATCTGGCAAAGAGCGTCACAGTGGAGTAAGAGGCCCGTCCGGAGCTGCCGTGTTCCGCGGCGGCTCCGGACGCCACAAGCTATGTACAGGAGAGAGACTTTACAGAAATGCGAAAGGGAGGGGAGGGACCCATGGGACACGCAGTGATGGAGGCCATCGCCGCCGGTGTGGCGGAGCACAGAGAGGAGATCATCGGGGGGATTCTGGAGGAATTTCTGCCCCTGTGCGGCATCCCCCACCAGAGCGGCCATGAGGAGGCCGTCAGCGCCTACCTCCGGCAGCGGCTGGAGGACATGGGCTATGAGAGCCGCCAGGACGAGAACCTCAACGTGATCGCGGAGATTCCCGCCACCCCCGGGCTGGAGAGCTGCCCCCTGGTGATTCTTCAGGCCCACATGGATATGGTGGTAGCGTCGGAGCCGGGAGAGTTCGACCCACTGCGGGACACGGTGCAGACGGTGATCGAGGGGGACATCCTCCGCACCGACGGCCGCTCCTCCCTGGGAGCGGACAACGGTATCGGCGTAGCGGCCATTTTGTACGCCGTGGCCCGGCCCCGGCTGCCCCATGGCCCAATCCGGGTACTTTTCACCGTCTGTGAGGAGGTGGGGCTGAAGGGGGCGCGGCTGCTGGACCCGGCGGTGCTGCGGGACGCCCGCTACCTCATCAATCTGGACGGCTTCCACGCCGACCGGGCGGTGGTGGGCTGCATGAGCGGCAAGCGGGAGACCTTCTTTCACCCCCTCACCACGATCCAGGCCATGCCGGGCAGCGTGGGGCTGGAGGTGGAGCTCTCCGGCTTCCGGGGCGGCCACTCCGGGGAGGACATCGGGGCCCACCGCTGCAACGCTATCCGCCTGATGGCGGAAATGCTCTCCTGTGTAAAGGAAAAAAACTTTCCAGTTGAAATTGCCGCCATCGACGGCGGAACCGGGGCCAACGTGATCCCACGGACCTGCACGGTGCGGCTGGCGGTGACGGCGGACGAGCGAAAGGCGGTGGAGCGGCGGATCCAGGAGGAGTTCTGCTGGGTCACCGCCGCCTATCAGACGGAGGAGCACACCCCCCATCTCACCTTCCGGGAGGGGGAGGCCCCCCGCCGGGTGTGGAGCGAAAGCGTGACCCGGGATGTGCTGGAGGCCATCCGCCTGGAGAATAACGGGGTTTACGCCATGAGCAGCCAGTTCCGTGGGACGGTGGGCGGCTCCAGCAATCTGGGGCGGATTTTCAGCGACGAGCAGAAGGTGGAGATCCAGATCATGACCCGCTGCGAGTCGGACGCGCTGGAGAAAAAGATTCTCCTCCAGCACGCCCACGTGGCCCAGCGGTACGGCTTTACCATGGGCATCGTGGGGTACGACGCCTGGCATCAGGAGGCCATGAATCCGCTGACGGAGGCGGTGGACGAGACCTATGAGGAGCGCTTCCACCGGCACATCAAGGTGATGGCCGCCCAGGTGGGGCTGGAACCCGCCTATTTCCACGCCAAGGCTCCCTGGCTGACCATGGTCACGCTGGGAGCGGATATTGAGGACGCCCACTCCACTTTGGAGCGGGTGCGTCTGAGCAGTTTGGAGACCATGTTCCGCCTGATGGTGGGGGTGCTGCTGCGGATTGCCCACCATCTGCGGATTGAAAAAACAGAGGGGAGATAACGAACATGTCGGTAGAGCGGATGGCCTTCGGGGCCACAAAAGACGGACGGGCAGTAGAAAAATTTGTGCTGAAGGCGGGGAAGCTGGAGGCGGAGGTGATTACCTACGGGGCGGCGCTGGCGGCGCTGCGGGTGCCGGACAAAAACGGGCAGATGGTGGATGTGGTGCTGGGTTACCGCAGCGTGGCGGGCTATGAAGAGAACGGCGGCCACCTGGGGGCCACCATCGGCCGGTACGCCAACCGTATCGCCGGGGCCTCCTTTGCCATTGACGGCGTCACCTATCCTCTGGTGGCCAACGAGGGGACCAAGCAGCTCCACGGCGGCCCGGGGGGCTATACCCGCCAGCTGTTCCGAGGGGAGCCGACGGGGGAGAGCCAGGTGACCTTTTCCTTCCATGACCCGGACGGGGCCAACGGCTATCCCGGCACGGTGGACATGTCGGTGACCTACACGCTGACGGAGGCGGGGCTGCGTCTCAGCTACCGGGCGGAGACAGACAAGCCCACCTACTGCAACTTCACCAACCACAGCTATTTCAATCTCAACGGCGGCGGCACCGCTATGGACCACCTTTTGTGGATCAAGGCAGACGCCATTACACCCGTTGACGCCCAAAGCATTCCGGTGGCCCAGGCCATGCCGGTGGCGGGGACGGCCTTTGATTTCCGGGAGGAGAAGCCGGTGGGTCGGGACATTGAGGCCGATGAGGAGCAGCTCCACATGACCGGCGGCTACGACCACAACTTCATCCTTGGTCCGGCGGAGGAGCCCCGTCTGGTGGCCCGGCTGACGGGGGACAAGAGCGGCATTGTCATGGAGACCTACACCTGCCAGCCGGGGGTGCAGCTCTACACGGCCAACGGTCTCAAGGGCAACGCGGAGACCAAGAGCGGCGTGCCCTACGCCAAGCGGGAGGCGGTGTGTCTGGAGACCCAGCTGCCGCCGGATAGCCCCAACCACCCGGAGTGGGGGGATGTTGTGCTCCGTCCCGGAGCGGTGTATGAAGCGGTGACGGAGTACCGCTTCTCGGTGAAATAAGAGGATCGGAGACGCGTCCCCCGGGAGGGAGGGCGCGTCTCCTTTTGTATCTGCAGCCGGGGCCGGGCTGTCCACCAAGCCTTCCCCTGGGGGAAGGTGCCTCCGAAGGAGGCGGATGAGGGACCGCGCGGTGCTGGGGATCGAAAGAAGAAAGTCTTTGCCCTTGGGTTCCCCTCATCCGTCACGGCTTCGCCGCGCCACCTTCCCCCAGGGGAAGGCTAAAGGTGCAGAGGCTCTCAATAACCACCAGGGCAGCGCACTGAAGCGCGGAAGGAGGGGAACGCCGACCCCCCTTGCATCTGTCAGCTGAAAAAATCTCCAAATCTAACGGTATAGATTTTCCATAATAGGCCAAGGGGAGTCCTTAGAACCGTAGGTTCTAAGCGGACTTTCACCGAGCCACAGCGAGGTGTTTCGGAGGGCAACCGAGCGTAGCGAGGCTCTTAGCGCGGAGATGCCTACTTTTGTTCAGCGACAAAAGTAGGCCGCCGGAGGCATAGCACCAGACAGTACACCGTCGGGTGCCGACAGGAGAAAAGACTCCGTCAGCAGGCGGCCCGCCCCGCCGAAGGGCAAAAAAATCCCGCCGCGCAGCCAGGTGCGCGGCGGGATTCCTTATTCAGCCGATGGAGGAGGGGTACTCCACGGAGGTGACAATGGCCTCCTCAAACTCGATGTACTCCGTCTTGAGGATGATCTCCTTACCGGCCCGGATCTCCTGGGTACCGGCGGTAGCCACCAGTACATCCCCCTTCTCTACCTGTCCCTCCACAGTGAAGGTGAGATCCACATGGTTGGGGTCCTTCACCCACTGCCCGTCGGGGCCCAAGACCAGGGAGGGCGTGGACTGGACGTCCACCACCTGGATATCGTACCGAGTGCCGGAGGCCATCAGGTTGCCGGGAATGTAGGCCTTCACCGATTCCGCCAGGGCGGCAGGTTGGTTCTCCGCCAGCACGGTGTATCGGATGGGGACTATCTGGGTTTCACCGGATACTTTGCCGCCGATCTTGGTGGCGAGAAAGACGCCCACCGCCACGATCAGCACAACGGCGATGATGTCAATGACATTGAATTTCCACTTTTTCTGGGACATTTCCTTTCCTCCGCTTGACCAGCCTGCCATATTGGGGCTATAATACAAATTTGATAGGCCTGTCCCACCGGGGGACATGCCCATGATCCTGTTTATTATAGCGTATTTTCCCCTGCTCGACAAGAGGGAATTTACCGCCCGATAAAGGAGCGTTTCGATTATGAAGGTGATCCATCTCATCAGCGGCGGCGATACCGGCGGCGCCAAAACCCACGTGCTGTCCCTGCTGCGGGATCTGAACAAGACCATCTTTGCCCAGCTGGTCTGCTTCCGGGAGGGGGAGTTTGCCCAGGAGGCCCGGGAGATGGGCATTCCCACGGAGATCTTCGGCGGCAACAACATCCGCCGCATCGTCCGGGATCTGACGGACTACATTCGGAGAGGCGGCTTTCAGGTGATCCACTGCCACGGCGCCCGGGCCAACATGACAGGCGTCCTTCTCCGGAAGGCCACGGGCCTTCCTGTGGTCACCACCGTCCACAGTGACCCCAGGCTCGACTACATGGGCCGCCCCCTGGGCCGCCTCACCTACGGCAACATCAACGCAGTGGCCCTCAAAAAATTCGACTACTACATCGGTGTGTCCGACGCCATGGTGGACCTTCTCATCAGCCGGGGCTTTCCTCCGGAGAAGTTCTACGCCATCTACAACGGCCTCACCTTCGACGCCGTCCCCACCATGACCGACCGCCTCGCCTACCTCCGGGGCCTTGGGGCCGACGTGGAGGAGGACTCGGTGGTGGTGGGCATCGCCGCCCGCCTCAACCCGGTGAAGGACATCGCCACCCTCATCCGGGGCTTCGCCCGGGCGGCCCAGCACTGTGAGAAGCTGCGGCTGATCATCGCCGGGGACGGCCAGGACCGGGAGATGCTGGGCCGTCTCGCCCAGGAGCTCCACGTGGAGGACAAGGTCTGCTTTGCCGGGTGGCTCAGCGGCATGGACGACTTCTACCAGGCCCTGGATATCAACACCCTCACCTCCCTCAGCGAGACCTTCCCCTACGCGCTCACCGAGGGGGCCCGGTATGCCCTGCCCACGGTGAGCTCCCGGGTGGGGGGCGTGCCCTACCTCATTGACCACGCCGTCAACGGCTTTCTCTTTGAGGCCGGAAAGGACCAGGAGCTGGGGGACTATCTCCTGCGGCTGGCGGAGGACCCGGATCTGCGCCGGGACATGGGGCAGAAGCTCCACGACAAGGCAGCGGAGAAATACTCCCTCCAGAAGACGGTGGAAACCCAGCTCAGCATCTACGAGGACATCCTCCGCCGCCACAGCCGCCCCAAGACCAGCCGGGACGGGGTGCTCATCTGTGGGGCCTACGGCCGGGAGAACGCCGGGGACGACGCCATTTTGCGCTCCATCATCCAGGAGATGCGGGAGATCGACCCCTATATGCCCATCACCGTCCTGTCCCGGCGGCCTATGCGGACCAAGCTGACCTACCGGGTGGATGCGGTCCACACCTTCCACTATCTCCGCTGGGCGGGGAAGATGCGCCGCACCCGGCTATACATCAGCGGCGGCGGCAGTCTGGTTCAGGACGTCACCAGCCGCCGGTCCCTGTGGTACTATCTCTACAACATGAAGTCCGCCAAGAAGCGGGGCAACAAGGTGATGATGTATGGCTGCGGCATCGGGCCGGTGATCCGGAAGGGACACAGGGAGCTGTCCGCCAAGACTATGAACCGGTATGTGGACGCCGTCACCCTCCGGGAGCCGGACTCCCTGCGGGAGCTGGAGAGCATGGGGGTGAAGGGGCCGGTGGTGCGCCTGTCCGCCGATCCGGCGTTGACCCTGGCCCCGGCGAAGCCGGAGCAGGTGGACAGTCTGATGCTGTCCCACGGCGTGCCCACCGAGGGGAAATACATCTGCTTCGCCCTGCGCAGCTGGCCCGGCTTCGAGAGCCGTATGGAGGCGGTGCGGCAGGCGGCGGTGTGGGCCTATGAGCGGCTGGGGCTGACGCCGGTGTTCCTGGCGGTGGAGAAGTTCCACGACCCGGAGGTGATCGAGGGAGCGGCACGGAACCTGCCGGTGCCCCACTACCTCATCACCAAGCCCGAGGACCCGGCGGCCATTGCCGGCTTTCTCCGGCGGATGGAGGTGGTGGTGTCCATGCGCCTCCACGCTCTCATCTTTGCGGCCGGACAGGGGGTGCCTATGGTGGGCCTGGTGTACGACCCCAAGGTCAGCGCCTTTTTGAAGTATATCGGCCAGGACCTGTATGTGGATCTCCAGAACCTGACGGCGGAGGGGCTGTGGAGTCTTATCGAGAAGGCCGCCGCGCGGCAGCGGGACCCCCAGGCGGTGGAGGCTCTTCTGGAGAAGGAGCGGGTGAACCGGGAGACGGCCCGGCAGCTCTACCTGGGGGAATAAGAGAGAGCAAGAGAGAGCAAGAGAGAGCAAGAGAGAGCAAGAGAGAGGGGCCTGCCCCGGGCATGGGGCGGGCCTCCTTCTGTAAGGAGAGGACCTATGGGACAACTGGAGACGATTTTGCAGCGGACCTTCGGCTACACCCGGCTGCGGGAGGGCCAGCGGCCGGTGATGGAGCAGCTGATGGCGGGGCGGGACGTGCTTTCCGTGATGCCCACCGGGGCGGGAAAATCCCTGTGCTACCAGCTGCCCGCCCTGGCTATGCCGGGGATCACCCTGGTGGTGTCGCCCCTTATCTCCCTGATGAAGGACCAGGTGGAGAGTCTCATCCACTGCGGCGTGGCGGCGGCCTACCTCAACAGCAGCCTCACCGAGCGACAGTATGCCCTGGCCCTCCGGTATGCCGGGGAGGGGCGGTACAAGCTGATCTACGTGGCCCCGGAGCGGCTGGACACCCCTGGTTTCCTCCGTTTCGCCGCCACCGCCCCCATCTCCATGGTGGCGGTGGACGAGGCCCACTGCGTGTCCCAGTGGGGCCAGGACTTCCGTCCCAGCTATCTGAAGATTCCGGAATTTCTGCAGAAGCTGCCCCGCCGCCCGGTGGTGGGGGCCTTTACCGCCACCGCCACGCCGGAGGTCCGGCGGGACATCGCCCGGGGCCTTGGGCTCCGGGACCCCTTTGAGATCGTCAGTGGCTTTGACCGGAAGAATCTGTTTTTCGCTGTGGAGGAGCCCAAGGACAAGCGGACGGCCCTGCTGAAATTTCTCCGGCAGCACAAGGGGGAGAGCGGCATCGTCTATTGCAACACCCGGCGCACCGTGGACGAGGTGGCGGAGCTGCTCTGCCGGGACGGCTGGCCCGCCGCCCGCTACCACGCGGGGCTGGAGCCGGAGGAGCGGCGGCGGAACCAGGAGGCCTTCGTCTACGGCAATTGCACCATTATGGTGGCCACCAACGCCTTTGGCATGGGCATCGACAAGCCGGACGTCCGCTTCGTGGTCCACTACAACATGCCCAAGGACATGGAGAGCTACTACCAGGAGGCGGGCCGGGCGGGCCGGGACGGGGAGGACGCGGTGTGTCTCCTCCTCTACGGCGGCAAGGACGTGGTGACGAGCCGCTTCCTCATCGAGCTCCGGGAGGAGAACGAGGAGGTCAGCGACGAGGTCTACGAGGCTCGGGTACGCCGGGACCTGGAGCGCCTTCGGCAGATGACCTTCTACTGCCACACCCAGGAGTGCCTCCGGGCCACCATTCTCCGGTATTTCGGGGAGAAGGCCCCGGGGAACTGCGGCAAGTGCGGCAACTGTGTGGGCAGCGACATGGAGGACGTGACGGCGGAGGCCCGGGTACTCCTCCAGACGGTGGACCAGTCGGGCCAGCGGTTCGGCATGGGGCGGATCATCGAGATCGCCGCCGGAGGCGACACCGGGGCGGTGGCGGCCTGGGGTCTTGACCGCCTGGCGGTGTACGGCCGCCTTGCCTCGGTGCCCCGGGACCAGCTGCGGGCCATCCTGCGGCTGCTGGTGGCCCAGGACTGCCTCACCCAGACCGAGGGCCAGTACCCCATTTTGGAGCTGGGGCCGAAGGCGGGGGAGGTACTACAAGGGAGGCAGAAGCTATATCTCCGGCGGAAGCGGCCTCCCAAGGGGCAGAAGGCGGAGCCGGTCCAGGAGGAGAGAACGGCGGACGAGGCCCTGCTGGAGCGGCTGAAGGCGGTGCGGAGCCGTCTGGCCCGGATGCGGGGGGTGCCCGCCTACGTGATCTTCTCCGACAAGACCCTCCGGGAGATGAGCGCGCTGAAGCCCACCGCCGTGGAGCAGCTGCGGCAGGTCGGCGGCGTGGGGGAGTACAAGCAGGCCCAGTACGGCAGGGACTTTGTGGCCTGCGTGCGAAACTATCTTCAGGAGAAGGAATGACAACAGGCGGAGCGGGACCGGTCCTCGCTCCGCCTTTTCCGTTATCGGGCGGGCAAACAGAAAAAAACGGCCCGGTTCCTCTGTCAACAGCGCTTCCTGCGGCATACAGTGGGAAGGAGAACAAACAAGACGGAGGGTCGGCTATGGTCACGAATTTCTTTTTGGGAGCCAACAGCGGCGGAGGCTTTCAGAGCCTCTATGACGGCTTCACAGACCCCGGGGGCCTGCGGGACCTGATGGTGCTGAAGGGGGGGCCGGGAGTGGGGAAATCTACCTTCATGAAGTACATCGGCCGCCGGGCGGAGGAGGCGGGGGAGGATGTGGAGTACATCTGGTGCAGCGGGGACCCGGACTCCCTGGATGGAGTTCTGCTGCCCCGGCTGGGCATCGCCGCGGTGGACGGCACCGCCCCCCATGACACAGCATCATTAGGACACCCTGCGAAAAAAGTCAGTATTTGCAAGGGGTTGCGGGATCGGCTTTTGGACGGCACCAGCACCTGGCACGGTTACTTGGGACACTTTTATGGGACAGGCATTCAAAAATAGGCGTAGCTGCTCAAAAAAATCAACTCGCTACCGATCATAACGAGTTGATTTATCAGATTAAGCCTCTGCCATAGGCACGTTCCATCGGCGGCGGGATTCGAACTCACACAGTAATGCACGTAACGGATTTTGAGTCCGCTGCGTCTGACATTTCCATATGGGGCAGCTTAAAAGTGAATATACACGGATTGTAAAGGGGAGTGCGCCTGGCCGTGCTCCCTTGACTTTATCTATTGGGAGGAGAAAAGATGGTTGCAGGACACTTACAGCAGAAGAAAGGCTATTGGTACATGGTACTTAATTTGCATGACCAGGCCGGGAGACGAAAGACGAAGTGGATCGCCACCCATCTCCCGGTACCGGGCAATCGAAAGCGGGCGGAGGAACTGCTCTTTCAGACCCGGCATCAATACGCGGATTCCAAGGGGGAAAGTGGGCTGCTGTTTGCGGACTATATGCTCCAGTGGCTGGGGACCATGAAAGCAAAAGTATCCCCCACGACCTATACCGGCTATCGGAATCTGGTGGAAAACGGCATCTGCCCTTACTTTCGAGAGAGGCGTATCACGCTGGCCGGGCTACGCGCGTCAGATGTACAGAGATATTACGACGATCTCCTTGCGTCCGGGGTATCAGGCAATACGATTCTCCACCATCACGCCAATATCCACAAGGCACTGAAAGACGCAGTGCGGCTGGACCTGGTGGATCGAAATGTAGCCGACATCGTGGAGCGGCCGAAGAAAACACCCTATATCCCGCGGTATTACTCACTGGAGGAGGCAAATGAACTGCTGGACAAGCTCCGGGGCCACTGGCTTTGGCTGCCCGTGATGCTGTGCCTGTTCTACGGCCTGCGCCGCAGCGAGGTGCTGGGGATTCAATGGCGGAGCATTGATTTCTCCGTGGGCACCATCCAGATCCAGCATACCAGGGTCTATCAGGAGGTGGACGGCCGAAAGGTCTCCATGGGGAGGGACACCATGAAACAGAAAGCCAGCTGCCGCACGCTCCCCATGCCGGAGGAGATCGCCGCCGTTTTACAGGAAGAAAAACAAAGCCGCTATGGAAAGGAAACTCCGCCGCTAGAGAACTACCTCTGCCTGAATTCGGAGGGAGAGCCCATCGCATCCAACTACCTCAGTCAAAGCTTCAAAGAGTTTCTCCGGGATCACGGTCTGCGGGAGATCCGCCTGCATGACCTCCGGCACACCTGTGCCTCCCTCCTGATCCAGAAGCGGACGCCCCTGATTGAGGTGCAGCAATGGCTGGGACACAGTACGCTGTCCACAACGGCAGACCTATATGCCCACCTGGAATATGAAACAAAACTGGCCAGCGCACAGACGCTGAAAAAAATTTAACTGGAGGAATATTCCATGACGATTCATGGGAATTTGAAAAGCCTGTCGGTGGAGGATCTGGCACTCACCAAACGGTATTACGAGAGCATCCAGCCCTTTGAAGTCCAGCCCAGCGATACCTATGAGTTTGACGCGGAGTTCCCCGCCGAAGACGGAGAGCGCATCATCGCGGAGATCACATTGAACGAAAACGCAGAGATAGAGGATCTGTACTGCACCTGCCGCGCCGGCGGTTTCTGCGTTCATTTGGCGGCGATGATGTACAATATGGAGGAGCGTAAGACGGTGCTCTTTTTAAATGGTCTTGCTCGACAGAATATTCGCGTTTGAGGCTTGGCTTGTAATGAAAACTATGACAAGCAATCTTTTGAAATCATGTATCAAAACGACAATAAACTCCTATTTCTTATGGCTTATTCTGGCTGTGTGATGTCATTGCTGTCGGCGTAGACGTGGGGCCGTTCCTGATAATTGGAAACCTGGTAATTGCCGAGAGCAGAATAATCCTTGGCTTTTGATGGATTGGTTTCCAGTTCATCATCCAACAGACCAGCGGCATCAAAGTAGATGTTTTCCAGATACTCATATTTGGAGTACATTCCCTGTGTGCACCAGACCAGTGCATTTCTTACATAGGCTGCGTGTTCGGCAAACAGGTCGTAGTCCAGTTCGATACCTATCTTTGCGGAAAGCAAAACGGAGAATGCGATCACCGCACGGGTGTTACCCTCACGGAAGGGATGCGTCTGCCAAATCGCCGCAGTGATACGGACGATTTTGAACAGCAGAATCTTGGGATCTTCTGAATATTTGAGCTTCGAAATCTCCTTAGATGCCATATCCAACTGCTTTTTGATGTCTTCCGGCTGAGCATAGCGTACTGTGTCGCCGCCTAGAACATCCTCACGTTTCATGATATTGATGGTGCGGAATTCACCTGCCCATTCATAAATACCGCCGAAAATCGTACGGTGGATCTGACGCAGCGTATCGGTATTGAATTTGAAATATTCCTGGGCGTAGACGATTCCCATGGTCATTCTGGTCAGATCGCCCTCAATGCGTTTTAACTCCTCGCTGTTTTTGACCCCCGGAGTATTTTTCAGAACTGGAACATCGTCATAGAGGTACGGATCTTTGTGCCAGCTGTTTTTCATCGGAATACCTCCATTGCACCATAGTTCTGCAAAGCCGGAAGATAGAAATCGGCAAAGGCCTTCTCACCCTTAGCCCAAAGTTGAAGGTTTTCTTCGGTAGTTTCTTTGGCAGGGAGGCCTTCCAAAGAAGTCATTGCTCTTGCAAAAGAAAGCGCTTTGGTTCGTTTGGAGATAGGCAGAGCATCCATGTCAGCGCACTGCCGTAAATAGAAGAAGATGTGGCTAAGTTGCTCATCTAATATCTTGACTGCTTTCTCCAAGCGATCAAGGTTAGCATTATTGGCATCGAGTTCTTTTTGAAGAGATTCTCTAATAGTTAACTTATCGCGAACAGATTGAACTTCAGTTTCTCGGAGATATTCACTTTTCTTTTTCCCTAAATAGGTGTATTGCAAATAATAGTACTCTTTTCCAGAGATTTTCTTGGTTGTGATGTATCCTCTAGGAATAGCGTTTAAGCGCTGCTTCAACTTCGTCTGAGAATATAGGAGCACAGAATACTCATTATAGAGTTCTTGATACTTCATGATTGCCCCTCCTTAATTGTAGATATAATATCACAAATTAACCCCTTAAATCAATAAAAACTTTAATAGGGAGGTTAAAACGACCTGTAATACGCATACTGAGCATTACATTATAAGAATTTCTGCAAAAAATAAGACAAGGACATCGGAGTAGATGTCCTTGTCTTACCAAATTTATTTAATCCTGCCATAGAGATTATTTTTGCTTTGCAGTCTTTCTTTTATTCCCCCTAGAACAATACTTTTCAACGCAGTATATTGTTGCCATTTCTCTGCATCATTCGGAAAGATTTCTTTAATGCCCACCAAAACTGTACGTACATAGTGAAGTATCATGGCTGCTTTCTCTAGCGCTTTTGAATCATCATAAGTCTTCGCGGTTTCTCGATAATATGTTCCTCTGCGCCAAACGCGGAAAGTATCATCGAGTATAATTTTAGCAAGCGAAACAGCTGCATCTTCATGAGCGTTGTTTAGAGTGTTGATTGCTTGTAAATATACAATAGCAAAGCTTTCCATGTCATAATCCGACTTACAGATTAAAAATGGGCTTAAGAAATCTGTGGAGACATTGAACTCATGAGTTGCAATCTGTTCAAGTATAGTGCTAGCATTGAAGCTAATAAATGTACAACCCTTTAGAAGGCGGTAAAGCATCTGATTCTTTTGACCTTGTTGGCTTTCTTCCAAGCAATTACACAACGCAGGAATACTGATGAAATCTATACCAGAAAGCGGGCTGTCTTTAGAAATCATCTGGAATGTAATCACTAAAGCATCTGAGTATAGGACTGGAATCTTTTTCTTTCGGGCCACATTGCATCCGGCGATAAAATCTTTCGAGAAGAGTTCTACCATTTTATCTTCAGCAATGAATCCGTCTGCCTCATAAACAATGTTATTCGATGACTGGAGCCAATCCATCAGTGACTGAATCTGCGGATCATTCCAAGCAAGATGTTGGCATTGCAATGTGACCACAGAACTAAATGTGATATGCAGGTGTTTAACACATTGCAGCGCAGCTAAACAATCATAATGTGCCAAAATGATCAATGTTTGAGCATCTACAACCAAATGATCGCCTATGAGTTCTTGCTCAAGATTAAGTTGTTTTATATTTCCGTGTGAAACTTTAAGCTTGTTTTCTGCTGCAAATTGAAAAATTCTCCACCAATCATTGTTATAGTATTTAAGTAAAACATTGATAGGTATAATGCCCTGCTTATATTGTGATGCAATTTGGCGTTCTAACTCTTGGCGATTTTTTTGATTTGGGAAGTGTTTGTCTAGCTGCTGGCTGATAGATTCTAAGGGATTTCCCGTTTCGCTTATGCTAACCTCCTGTATCCAATTGATAACAACAGGGTGTGTATGCTTGTATTCCAATACCGTTGCAAAACCTTCGTGATGCCCACTACGAAAAGAACGCCCCCAAAATGCAGGGTGACTTTGATCATAAGGATTTTTTGACTTTAAATCATGGGCTTTTTTTGCCCAATCGTAGCTTTCATCCGGTTCCTTTTTCAGAAGATGAAGATCACTTATGAGCCAATAAATTTTTGCTCTTTCATCTTCAGTAGGATTATTATCCAACAGTATCTGGCATTCTTTTAAAGACTCATCATAATTCAGAAGCCACCGATGACAAAGTGCTTTATTAAAACCATCCTGAAAAGAATGTGTTATTTTATACAGGTGGTTTAAGCTATCCAATAGCTGAGGAACATCATTAGTTGCGCAAGATAATGATGCTTTGATGTGGTAGTAGCATTCTTCTGAAAGAGACGACTTCTCTATCCTGTTGAAAAAATCTTCAGCGATTAACCGTTGGTTTCCAACGAAAAAGCTTATAGCGCCTTGATAGAATTGCTCTAGGTTATCGATTACGATGGCCTTTTCTTCATGAAGTTGTTGAACTCTTAGATATAGGATTTCGCATTCAGTCAAAAATTTATTTCGTTTATAAAAACGAATTGTGTTTTCCAGGGTGGAATAATCTTTAGATGTGGTGGCCACATTATCAAATAGTACCTTAGCCCGAGTGATGTCTCCGCTCAATTCGTATGCACACGCATCAAACGCATCAAATGGGAAATCGCTTACATCGGATGAAAGTGCAATATCCTTATATTTCCAATAATCTTCAGGCATTTTGAGGATCAAACAGACTTGCAGCAAGATAAGTAGTAATGGTGAAGATACGGTTTCTTTTTCTTCGTTTAACAGCTTTTCGAGTTCTGTTTTGCATTCTAAGAACTTTTCGCACTCTAACAGATTCCTTATTTGAAAATACTTTCGATCTTGGTCTTTAAGCTGAGAAACCGTTTCTGTTGCTAAATCTCCACGATACCCCAATATAAGTGCTCGCTTCGTTTCATAATCACGAGCAAAGGAAAGATATTTTTCTACTGGAGACAATTCGTGCTGTGACCCTAACAGCGTACATGCAGAGATATACAAAGATAATGCAGCTTCTTTTACCTGGAGAAGAGATGGTCTTTCAAATATTCCTGCCTCAAAGCATTGCTTCAACTCCGATTTGACATAGAGCATTTTTTTAATGTCAATTTGAGGAAACAAAACACGTTGGTCGCGAGGAAGATTTATCGTGGCTTGACCATATTTCGCGGCCAACAGATTAAATTTAACAACAGAGGAATTGCGTGTATACGCGAGAGCACTTTCAAAATCTTGCTCAGCAGAAAACGGATCTCCGCTAACTTGGTATATTAACCCGCGCTGTACATAGAAGTCAGCAATTAACTCACGATCATTGCTTTCTCCTAACAGGGAAGAAAAATGTTCATCTAATTTTTTAATAATGTCAGTGTGGGCTACTTTGGATGTGAGTGCGTAAAGGTACTGTCTAAGTAAAAATGCACGATGATATGCATCATCGATTTCTAACGCCCGATCCAAGTGCTGTTCTGCGGTGTCGTATTTGGATGAAATGGCATGCTGAATAACGATAGAAGCATAGACAAAGTGATATGTTTTGCTATCTTCAGCAACTGGTTCAGAAATAGTATCCAGACTTCTGAATGCCTTTTCTGTATCTCCTAAATTCGACTGACAAAGTGCAATATTACAGTACAAAGAGCAGATAAGCGCGTCGATTTGATCTTCTGGTTGATTTCGTAATTTGGTAGCAATAGATTGAAGCAATTCGTAATATCTCAATAATGCCTCATCCATAAGATCCTTTTGCTGGTACTCTGTTTCAATTTTCTTGATTTCTTCTGTAAATGCGGTGACTTCCTTAGAGCAGTCAACAAGTTCTTGCTTGGTGGTATCGGCGACGCTCTGTTGAGAAGATAGTTGTTGACATATGAGATCTAGCTTTTTTGTATTTTCCATCGAAATCGCATAATTTCGATTATCACGAAATTCACTTTCGTTCTCGAATTGAGTTAGGGTACTTTGTAATTTTCCTATGTCAGAGTGAGGATTAAGAGTGTTAATTTTTAGGGATACAGCATCAAAAATTTTCTCAAATATTCTGCATACTTGAGAATGTTGAACAGGTTTTTGCCTATATTTTGGGTATTGCGATAAAAAGTATTTTTCATTTTCTCGAACAAATCTGGTTCTAGAATTGGGTTGCAGACAGCCGGTTCCCCTGACCGATGCTATTACGTTTTTAATAACGTTATTTTTTGTAATATATCCATCAAAATCATTATAAAATGGTTCAGTTCCATAGGTTTCTAAAAGCTCTGTTACAATGCTTTCTTCAAGACTTTTGTCAACGAAATTACTATCAATAAAGGCTGCAGTAGCATTCTCTGCTTTGGAAGTTAAGATTCTATCTGTAACTACACCAACAAATTTTTCAATGATGGACATACGGGTACCTCGCTTTTTGCAAATAAATGAATCCCCATTAACCCCAAATTTAGTGGATTTTTGTATTTAGTATACCATATATAGGATATGAAGACAACAAACATATTTGCGTTAGATGGTAGGTATAATCATAAACTGAGCAGATGCATCGGCATCTGTTTTTTCATATCCAAAATCGTACATTCATAAAATTTCTTGGAGGTGTTTCTTGTGAAAGAATCAATATTTATCCTAGCAGAGCAACGGCAGTCAAATCCCGAGGATTTAACTATCGCCATTATCCAACAAACCATCACTGCCTGGCTCACAAAAGAACTCACCAAATGATCCCTACGTTACGTTTTTTGCGGCGTAGGGATTTCAAATAATTTCTTGCCGCATAGCTGCTCTCAGTGTTAAGATGTAACTGAGCAGTTACGCCTTTTAGGAGGTGTGACATATTCTTTGTGCGATCTATACACGACTGAGTAAGGAGGACGAAGACAAGCAGCAAAAGGAATCCGAGAGTATCCAGAACCAGAAGTCCCTGCTGATCCACTACGCCGTGGATCGGGGATGGGACATCTACCACATCTATTGCGATGAGGACTACTCCGGCGCCGACAGCCTGCGGCCTGACTTCAACCGGATGATCCGGGCGGCCCAGGAAAAGAAGTTTCAGATCCTCCTCTGCAAGAGCCAGTCCCGGTTTACCCGGGACATGGAACTGGTGGAAAAGTACATCCACGGCCTGTTTCCCATCTGGGGAATCCGCTTCATCGCCGTGGCAGACAACGCTGACACGGAGATCAAGGGCAACAAAAAAGCCCGCCAGATCAATGGACTCATCAACGAGTGGTATTTGGAGGACCTGTCGGAGAACATCCGCATGGTCTTTGACATGAAGCGGCGGCAGGGGCAGTACATCGGCGGCTTTCCCATCTACGGCTACCGGAAGGACCCGGACAACAAGGGTCATCTCCTGGTGGACCCGGAGGCGGCGGAGGTGGTGCGGCAGATCTTCCGCTGGTCCCTGGAGGGCCACGGCAAGCAGAGTATCGCCCACATGCTCAACGATCTGGGGGTGGTCAATCCCACCCGGTACAAGGCGGAGCGGGGCTGGGACAGCAATCACTTCTGCAAGCAGGATTTCGGACTCTGGAACAAGAATACCGTATGGCGGATCCTCCGCAATGAGATCTACACCGGCGTCATGGTGCAGGGCCGGACCAAAAAGGCCAGTTACAAATCCAAGGCCATCATTGTCATGCCCCGGGACCGCTGGTTCCGGGTGGAGGGCACCCACGAGGCCATCATCGACCGGGAGACCTTTGAGACCGTCCAGCGGAATCTGGACATCCGCTCTCGGGAGGACGGTACCGGCATGGTGCACCCTCTGGCAGGCCTTGTGAAGTGCATGGACTGCGGCAGCACCATGAGCAAGACTTCCAACGGGAAAAAGGGGAAAGGACGGGTGTATTATCTGCGCTGCAAGCTCTACGCCGACAGCGGGACGCAGAAGCTGTGTACCCGCCACTCCATCCGGCTGGACCGACTGATGGAGCTGGTCTCCCAACGCATCCGGGACTACATCGGGGCGTACTACCATTTAGAGGATCTGGAACTCCCGCCGCCAAAGGACGACCACCGGGAGGCCCTGCTGCTGGAACAGCGCACCCTGAGCGCCCAGTTGGAGAAGCGGAGCACGGCCCTGAAAAACCTGTACCTGGATAAGATTTCCGGCGTGCTCAGTGAAGGACAGTTCGTGGAGCTGAACCAGGATTTTCTGGCGGAAAAAAGCCGCCTGGAGCGGCGGCTGGCCCAGATTGATCAGGAACTCTCCGGGCAGGAGCAGCCCCGCAATCAAGAAGAGGTCATGGCCAAGGCTCGGGAGTTGCTGGAGCTGAAGACCCTTCCCCGGGAGCTGGCGGTGATGCTGATCGAGAAAATCGAGATTGGTGAGCAGGACCCAGAAACAGGCCGGCAAGAGGTCAAAATACACTGGAAATTCTAAGAAATGTGGGGCCCCGCCGAAGCCCTGTGAGGTGTCCTAAAGGGACAATACCCATGTGGTGGAGCCCAGGTTCCCGGCGGCGGCGGACCGGTATGTGGACCTGGGACGGTTTTACGACGTAGACGCGCTGAAAACCAGGCGGGGAGAGGTGGAGGAGCATACCGCCGCCTGTTCCGCCGCCTACCGCCGGGCCTACCGGGCGTTCCGGGCGGCGGAGGAGGTGGCGGAGGAGCTGCGGGAGCAGGTCCTCCCCGGCTGGGACCGGGAGAAGCTCCTCAAGCGGACCGACGGCATCCTCCGGCGGGAGCTGCGGAAACAGGGAGGCGGCACAGGGACCTGCCGGGAGCGGTTTTTGGGAGGAAAGACCTGTAAGGGTGCGCTCTGCCGCTACGACGCCGCCCTGGCCCTGGCTCCTCGGGCCTATCTGCTGCTGGACACCTGGGGGCTGGGGGATATGATGCTGCAGCGCATTGCCGAGGAGGCGGCAATACGGGGCTATGACGCCATCCGCTGCCCGGACCCGGAGCATCCCCGGCGGCTGCGCCATCTGATTCTCCCGGAGGCGGGACTTTGCTTTCTCACAGAGGAGGGGTCCTTCCCGGAAACGCCCTACCGCCGTCTCCATCTGGACGCCCTGCTGGCTCCCCAGCGCCAGAGCCGGGCGCGCATCCGTTTCGGCCGCCGGATGAGCCGGGCTCTCACGGAGGAGGGCATGGAGGCTCTGGCCCAGGCCAAGGCCAGCCACGATCTGCTGGAGGCAGTATACCACCCCTATGTGGACTTCGACGGAGTGGAGGCCCTGGCCCGCCGGGAGTGGGCGCGGATTGAGGCCCAGCTGGACCGTTGACTTTTTTCGCCCCTGTGGTACAATCGGGCCAAAGGGGTGAGGACCATGTTTGATTTGCTGATCCGAAATGGCCGTGTGATCGACGGCACCGGCGCTCCCGCCTACGAGGCGGATGTAGGAATTGCGGACGGGAGGATTGCCGCCGTGGGGCGGAACCTCTCCGACGCGGCCAAGGTCATCGACGCGGCGGGCAGGGCGGTGACGCCGGGATTCATCGACATCCACCGCCACGCCGACTACGCCGTCTTCCGGCAGGACTTCGGCCGCCTGGAGCTGAAGCAGGGGCTGACCACCATCGTAAGCGGCAACTGCGGCCTCTCTGCTGCGCCCATCGCCGGGCCCTTCCAGGGGGAGATTCAGGACTATCTCCGTCCCATCACCGGTCCCGCCGGGGAGGAGGTTCCCGCAGACAGCCTGGGGGCCTATCTTGACGCGGCGGAGAGGATTGCTCTGCCTATCCACATCGGCATGCTGGCGGGCGCCGGGACCATCCGGGCCGCGGCGGCAGGGTATAGCAAGGAACAGATAGACGACAACGAATATGAGCGCATCCACCGGCTGCTGCTGCAGTCCGTGGAGGAGGGGGCCTTCGGGGTGTCCCTGGGGCTCGGCTACGCGCCGGAGTGTTTCTATACCACAGACCAGCTGGTGCGGGCGCTGGAACCGCTGAGGGGCAGCGGCCTTCCCATCACCGTCCACATGCGGGAGGAGGGGGATCAGGTGCTGGCGGCTCTGGAGGAGATGCTGGAGGTGGGCCGCCGTCTGGAGACGCCGGTCCACATCAGCCACCTGAAGGCCATGGGCCGGCGCAACTGGGACCGGCTGATTCCCCGTGCTCTGGAGCGGATGGAGGAGGCCCGGGCGGCGGGAGTGGACGTGAGCTGCGACGTGTATCCCTATACGGCGGGGTCCACCCAGCTGATTCACATTCTGCCCCACGACTTTCTCACCGGCGGCACCGAGGCGGTGACAAATCGGCTGCGGGATCCCCGGCAGCGAGAGATTCTGACAGAGCGGATCCGGCACGGCACGGACTTTGACAACATCGCCGGGATGGTGGGGTGGGAGAACATCCTCTGCTCCACCCTCAGCCGCCCGGAGAACCGTCCCTATGAGGGCATGAGCATCGCCGCCATTGCCGAGGCCCAGGGGAAGGATCCCTTCACCTGCGCCTACGATCTGCTGGTCAGCGAGCACTGCGCCATCACCATGATCGACTTCATTACCGCCGACAGCGACATCGGCCGGATTCTCCGGGACGGCCACGCTGCGGTGATCTCCGACAGTACCTATCCCACCGAGGGCAAGCGCCATCCCCGGGTCTGCGGTACCTTTGCCCGGATGATTGAGAAGTTCGTGGAGCAGGACGGAGTGCTGACGCTGGAGGAGGCGGTGGCGAAGATGACCTCTGTTCCCGCGGCGGCCCTGGGCCTCCGTGGGAAGGGTACCATTGCTTTGGGGATGGACGCCGATCTCTGCGTCTTCGATCCCAGGGCCGTCCATGAGGGCGGGGACTACCGGAATCCGGACCGGTACGCCGAGGGCATGGACTATGTGCTGGTAAGCGGTATCCCCGCTGTGGAGGCGGGAGAATTTGCCGCCATGGACCAGGGCAAAGTTTTGCGGAGAAAGTGAGAAAAGGGGCCGCTGCGGCGCAGGACACGCGCCGCGGTGGCCCCCTTTTTTTCTCTGCTGACAAAGAGATTTTCCTTTCTGACAGTACACCGTCAGCCACAGACAAAAGGAAAGCATCTTCGTCAGAGAGCAAAAAAAGAGCCGATGCAGAGGACATCTGCATCGGTTTTTTCAACTCTCCTGGCTATGTGCCCGGGCCCGGCGATTCTTCCGGTTGATGGAGAAGCCCTTGCCCCACAAAAGCAGCAGCACCACCATAGCCAGAAGAGGCAGGCGGAGGGTCTCAAAGGAGAGGGGAAGGCTCCGGTAGCGGCACACAGCCAGGGTACCGGCGGCGAAGAGCAGCGGGACCACGCTGCCCAGATACCAGCGCTCCGTCCGGCGGGGACAGCTCAGCCGCATGTGCAGCGGCGCCACCACCAGAGCGGCCAGAACGATCAGAGCGATTTTCATAGAGAATTCCTTTCTTCTCGGGGTGGCGGAGCGGACTTTGGGAGAGAACGCCCCGTGCAGACGGCGAAAAGACCGTGGGATCTCAGCCAATACAAAATTAGTATAGCAAAAGTTCTTGGGATTTGTCAATCCCGGGGGCGGGCTGTTGGGGTAGGGCCGGACCGTCCGGGAAAAAGCCGCGCCGGGGGCGGCAGCCTCCGGCGCGGTAAGATCTCAGTTGAGGAAGTCCTTCAGCTTCTTGGAGCGGGAGGGGTGGCGCAGCTTCCGCAGGGCCTTGGCCTCGATCTGACGGATGCGCTCACGGGTGACGTTGAACTCCTTGCCCACCTCTTCCAGGGTGCGGCTGCGGCCGTCCTCAATGCCGAAGCGCAGCTTCAGCACCTTCTCCTCACGGGGGGTGAGGGTGGAGAGCACATCCACCAGCTGCTCCTTCAAAAGGGTGAAGCTGGCGGCCTCGCTGGGCTCGCTGGCCCCCTCGTCGGGGATGAAGTCGCCCAGATGGCTGTCCTCCTCCTCGCCGATGGGAGTCTCCAGACTGACAGGCTCCTGGGCAATCTTCAAAATCTCCCGGACCTTCTCCACCGGCATGCCCATCTCCGCGGAGATCTCCTCCGGGGAGGGGTCGTGGCCCAGCTCCTGGAGGAGCTGGCGGCTGACCCGGATCACCTTGTTGATGGTTTCCACCATGTGCACCGGGATGCGGATGGTCCGGGCCTGGTCGGCGATGGCTCGGGTGATGGCCTGACGAATCCACCAGGTGGCGTAGGTGGAGAACTTGTATCCCTTGGTATAGTCGAACTTCTCCACGGCCTTGATGAGACCCAGGTTGCCCTCCTGAATCAGATCCAAAAACAGCATGCCCCGGCCTACGTACCGCTTGGCGATGGACACCACCAGACGGAGGTTGGCCTCCGCCAGCTTCTGCTTGGCCCGCTCGCCGGAACGGACCTTGGCATTCAGCTCCTTTTTCGTCTCCTCCGGCAGCTCCATGCCGTCCTGCTCCGCCATCTTCAGCGTCTCGGCGGCGTTGTTGCCGTCGGTCATGGCGGTGGCCAGCTTGATCTCCTCATCGGGGGCCAGCAGGGGCACCTTGCCGATTTCCTTAAGGTACATGCGGACGGGGTCGTCGATGGAGAAGCTGTCCACCAGGGTGTTGGGGTCTACCAGCTCCTCCTCCTCGATGCCGCTGATCTCCTCCATGGGGGGCTCCAGATCGTCGGGCAGCTCCGGCAGCAGGTCCTCCTCGGCGCCGATCTCGATGCCGAGAGCCTCCAGGGAGTCGTAGATGTGCTCCATCTGGTCGCTGTCCAGATCCAGCTCATCCAGCACCTCCATCATCTCTGTGGAGTCCACCTTTCCCCGCTTCTTGCCCCGGGCGAAGAGGTCCATCACCTTCTCGTTGGCGTTGAGGATCGCAGCCGCGGACAGGGGGGCCACCAGCTTCTCGTCCAGCTTCTGCAGGACCCGCTTCTCGCCGCCCTCGCTCTTATCCCGCTTGGAACCACGCTTGACGGGCTTGAGATCCACCTCGGGCAGCTCCTCGAGAGGGGTGTCCTGCACCAGATCGTTGACGTCAACGTGTTCGAAATCTTTACTCATTGTTGCTTTCCTCCGTAACCCTTTTTTGCTTTGTATTTCTCCTGGGCCGCCAACAGGGGGTCGCACTCCTGCGCCCCGGACCGCGCCCGGCAGGAATCTTGTATGATGCGTATGTAGTCGGCCAGGGCCTGACGGCTGTTGGCCATGGACTCCGGCTTCTGGAGAAGGCCGGTGAAGTGGTCCATCTCCTCCCGCTCCAGCTCCTGGGACAAGAGGGCCGGACTGGGCTGGCTCCCCTCCTGATGGCAGCGCAGCAGGATGGAGTAGATTTTACCCAGCAGGGAGGAGGAAAATTCCTCCGGCTGCAGCTGGGGGCAGAGGGCAAAGAGACTGTCGTCCCGGGTGAGCAGCCGCAGCACCCCCTCCTCGGCCATGGCCGAGCGGACGTCGGTGTACCGGCTGGAGCGGTCCTTGGGCTGCAGCTGGGCGGCAGGGTTCAGACTGGCCCGCTCCTGCTGCCGCCGCTCCTGGCCCGCCCTTTTCTTGAAGGCCCGCTTCACCTCCAGCTCCATGGCCTCCTTGGACAGCCCCGCCCGCTCCGCCGCCCTCCCGGCGTAGACCTCCCGCTCCACGGCACTGGAGAGAGAGGCAATGACGCTGCTGATCTCTTCGGCGTAGGCCACCCGCTGGCGGTCGTCGGTGAGGTCGTATTTGGCGGCCACCGCGTCCATGCGGAACTCAATGTGGTTCTCACTGCCGGTGAGAAGGGCCTCAAAGGCCTCCCGGCCCTGGAACTTGATGAAGTCGTCCACGTCCTGCTTCACATACTGCCCGTCCACCAGACGCCGGGGCAGCTGCAGCACCTTCACGGAAAACTCCGAGTTGTTCAGAAGGTCGATGGCCTTCTGGGTGGCGGCCTTGCCCGCATCGTCGTTGTCGTAGCAGAGCACCAGTTCCTTGGTGTACCGGCTGAGCAGGCGGATCTGTTCGGTGGTGAGGGCGGTGCCCATGGAGGCCACCGCGTTGTCGAACCCCGCCTGATGGAGGGTGATGACGTCGATGTTGCCCTCGCAGAGAATGATGTTGCTCCGCTTGGTCTTTTTGGCCAGATTCATGCCGTAGAGGACCCGCCGCTTGCTATACACCATGGTCTCCGAGGTGTTCATATATTTGGGTTCGCTCTTGTCCAACACCCGGCCGCCGAAGGCCACCACGTCCCCCCGCACGTCGATGACGGGGAACATGAGGCGGTTGCGGAACTTGTCGTAGAGCCGGCCCTGCCGGTTCTGGACCACCAGCCCCGCCGCCAGCAGCTCCGCCTTGGTAAAGCCCTTTTGCAGCATGGCGGTGAGGAGGCTGTCCCAGCTGTCGACAGAGGCGCCGAGACCGAAGTTGGTGGCGGTGCGCCGGGAAATCTTTCGGCGCTGGAGGTATTCCGCCACCGCAGCTCCCTGGGGGGAGTGGAGGGTCTCGTAGTAAAACTGGGCCGCCGACCGGTTGAGATCCAGAAGCCGCTGCCGCCTTCGCCCGGCCTCCTTGTCCCCGTCCTCCTCCTCAGGCAGCTCCAGATTGGCCCGCTTGGCCAGAAAGGCCACCGCGTCCCGGAAGGACAGGTTCTCCTCCTCCATGATGAAGTTGATGACGCCGCCGCCCTTCTTGCAGCCGAAGCAGTAATAGATCTGCTTGTCCGGCGAGACGGAGAAGGAGCCGGTCTTCTCGCTGTGGAAGGGGCAGAGGCCGAAGTAGTTGCTGCCCTTGCGGGTAAGCTGGACGTAGGTGGACACCACGTCCACGATGTCGCTGCGTGCGGTGAGCTCGTCCAGAAACTGCTGGGAAAAGGCCATGGCCGCCTCCTTTCCAAGTGATCCGTGGGCCGCTTCGAAAATACGGCTATTAGTATATACGCCGCCGTTTTCAAAATCCCTCTTTTTTTACAAAATAATTTTGAAACTTCCAGAAAAGACAGGGGAAGGCCCTCCGGCGGCAGGAAAGGGAGGGGGCGGATACCTTTATATAATGTCCTCTTGCCAAATTTGCATAAAAGGACCGGAAGAGAAAGGAAGATTTTTGAAAAAAACAAAGGCTTGACGGCGAAGAGGAGGTATGCTATAATCTCAAATTGCGTGGATATGTGTATTCTGCGAATTTTGGTGCGCCAAAACGGAGGGAGTCCCTGTGCTGCGAGAGCTTTTGAACCAACCGAAGGTGGTGGGCGTCAAGCAGTCCCGCAGGGCCATCCGGGAGGGAAGGGCCGTCCGGGTTCTTCTGGCCGCCGACGCCGACCCCGCTTTGACCCGGCCCCTGATGGAGCTGTGCGGTCAGCAGGGGATCGAGACGGAGGAGGGCTTCACCATGGAGGAGCTGGGGAAAGCCGCCGGCATCCAGGTAGGCGCCGCTGTGGTGGCCGTTCTGCGCCAATAAATTTCTGCGGTTTTTGCCGGGATATTTTTTCGGTATCCTGTCAAAAATAAAGGGAGCGATTGCTCCCGCAACTATTTTTCAGAAAGGAGAAAACTATGCCTACTTTTAACCAGTTGGTTCGCAAGGGTAGAGATCAGGTGACCTACAAGTCCAACAGCCCTGCCATGCAGCACGGCCTGAACACCCTGAAGAACAAGGAGACCGACCTGCCTTCTCCTCAGAAGCGCGGCGTGTGCACCGCTGTTCGTACCTCCACCCCCAAGAAGCCCAACTCCGCACTGCGTAAGATCGCTCGTGTGCGCCTGACCAACGGCTACGAGGTCACCGCCTACATTCCCGGCGTGGGCCACAGCCTGCAGGAGCACTCCGTGGTCATGATCCGCGGCGGCCGTGTGAAGGACCTGCCTGGTGTGCGTTACCACATCATCCGCGGCACTCTGGACACCCAGGGCGTCAACGGCCGGATGCAGGCCCGCTCCAAGTACGGCGCCAAGCGTCCCAAGGCCAAGTAAGAGCGCATCGAACCCCGCTTTGCCGAATAGGTTGACATAGTTTTTTACCATATAAAACTGTGGTTGCCTCTTTGGCAGGCAATACGCTGCGCACTGCGCAGAGAGTACCTATGAATTCATAAATTTTAATGAAGGAGGGAAGCAAAGTGCCCAGAAGAGGTAACGTTCCCAAGAGAGAAATTTTGCCGGATCCTATGTACAATAGCGTTCTGGTGACCAAGCTTGTCAACAGCATCATGCTGGACGGCAAGAAGGGCGTGGCGCAGAAGGTCGTGTACGGCGCCTTTGACATTGTCAAGGAGAAGACCGGCAACGATCCCCTGGAGGTGTTCACCACCGCCATGGAGAACATCATGCCCAGCCTGGAGGTCAAGGCCCGCCGTGTGGGCGGCGCCACCTATCAGGTGCCTATGGATGTGCGTCCCGTTCGCCGGCAGACCCTGGGTCTGCGTTGGCTGACCACCTATTCCCGCGCCCGCAGCGAGCGCACCATGGCTGAGCGCCTGGCCGCTGAGATCATGGACGCCGCCAACAACACCGGCTCCGCCGTGAAGAAGCGCGAGGATACCCACAAGATGGCCGAGTCCAACAAGGCGTTCGCCCACTTCCGTTGGTAACTGTCTGAATTTAAGCAAGGAGAAACGACTATGCCGAGAAAGGTATCTCTGGAAAACACAAGAAACATCGGCATTATGGCTCACATCGATGCAGGAAAGACCACCACGACGGAGCGAATCCTGTATTATACCGGCGTGAACTACAAGATCGGTGAGACCCATGATGGTACTGCCACCATGGACTGGATGGAGCAGGAGCAGGAGCGTGGTATCACCATCACCTCCGCCGCTACCACCTGCTACTGGGCCGGTACCAAGAAGCAGTTCCCCCAGACCCGAATCAACATCATTGATACCCCGGGTCACGTGGACTTCACCGTGGAGGTGGAGCGCTCCCTGCGCGTGCTGGACGGCTCTGTGACCGTCATGTGTGCCAAGGGCGGCGTGGAGCCCCAGTCTGAGACCGTGTGGCGTCAGGCGGACCACTATCACGTGCCCCGCATGATCTACGTCAACAAGATGGACATCATGGGCGCGGACTTCTACAACGTCCTGCGCATGATTGACGAGCGTCTCAAGTGCAACGCCGTTCCCATCCAGCTGCCCATCGGCAAGGAGGCCGATTTCCGCGGCATCATCGACCTGGTGGAGATGAACGCGGACATCTACTACGACGAGCTGGGCAAGGACATGCGGGTGGAGCCGATTCCCGATGACATGATGGAGCTGGCAGAGGAGTACCGCGAAAAGCTTTTGGACGCAGTCTCTATGTTCGACGATGAGATCATGGAGATGTACCTGGAAGGCAAGGAGATCCCCACCGACAAGATCCGCAAGGCCATCCGCCAGGCCACCGTGGCCGTGGAGATGATCCCTGTGGTCTGC
>CALXDC010000014.1 GCA_944386975.1 uncultured Oscillospiraceae bacterium
CTCACCTGCGACATCCACACCCGCCAGCGGTCCAAGCGCCTTTTGAAGGCTGCCGGGGCCCAGGTGGTGCTGGGTCTGGATGACATCCTCACCTCCAGCGTGGACGGCAGCGGTTACAATGGGAAGTACGGTCTGCTGGGTTCCAACAAGTCCACGGAGGACAAGGTGAAGCTGTTCCCCCGGGACTGCCAGGGTCTGGTGGAAGACATCCAGAAGCGGCTTTTGGATGCCACCGGCAAGCACGTGGAGGTGATGGTCTACGGCGACGGCGCCTTCAAGGATCCCGTGGGCAAGATCTGGGAGCTGGCGGACCCCGTGGTCTCCCCGGCCTACACCGCCGGTCTGGAGGGCACCCCCAACGAGCTGAAGCTGAAGTATCTGGCGGATAACGACTTTGCCGACCTCAGCGGCGAGGCGCTGCGTGAGGCCATCAAGGGCGAGATCCAGAAGAAGGACGGCAGCAGCCTGGTGGGCAAGATGGCCGCCCAGGGCACCACTCCCCGCCGCCTCACCGATCTCATTGGGTCCCTCTGCGACCTCACCAGCGGCAGCGGCGACAAGGGCACCCCCATCATCCACATCCAGGGTTATTTCGACAACTACACCAACGAGTAAGTTCGTGAAAAAGATACGACTCGCTGCGGGATGCGCTCCCCGCAGCGGGCCGTTCTTTTTTGACCCTCCGGCCGGGTCCTGGCTCTTTTTTGCCCCTCTGACGAGGGGCTCTGCCGTTTTTGTCGGCACCCGATGGTGTACTGAATGGTGTTCTGCCTCCGGCGGCCTACTTTTCTCACGGAAGAAAAGTAGGCAAAAGTCCGCTTAAAACCTACGGTTTTAAGAATTCCCTTGCACCTATTGTTGGAAATCTGTTCCGTGGTTCTGGTAATTTTCTCTGCTGACGGGTGTAAGGGGGTGACAGATCCCCCGCCTTCCGCGCTTCAGCGCGCTCCCTTGGTAATTATTTAGGCTGGTCCGTCTACCGCTTTTCAAAATTTGGTGGCCAGAGAAGAGTTTGATCGGTAATTGTTCCGAGTGATGCCGCTTTCGGTCATCTTCTGCTTCTGCGCCGCGCTTCGGTGCGCTGATCTGTTGGGTAGACGATAGTCGTTACGTCTACTACTTTTCCCGCAAATGAATGGTTGCGGCGTTGGCAAGTCTGCTGGTGTGGGCATGCAGAGACAGCAACAACCACCATGGCAGCGCGCGGTCGCGCGGAAGGAGGGGAACACTGTCACCCCCTTGCTGCGTCAGGGGCAGGCAATTCCGCCAGGGCATCAGGATTTCCAGTACAAGGAGGTAAGGGAGTCCTTAGAACCGTAGGTTCTAAGCTGATTTTTGCCTACTTTTGTTCAGCGACAAAAGTAGGCCGCTGGAGGCAGAACACCATTCGAAACACCGTCGGATGCCGACAAAAACGACAAAGCCTCTCCTCAGAGGGCAAAACAGCGCCAGTCCCGGCAACCGAGGGGACGAAAATTCCTCCTCCCACGGGATGGATAAAAAAACATCTGCAGAGCCGTGCTCCGCAGATGTTTTTTCACGCCTTTTGCAGCGCCTCGGTGAGGGCGATGGACAGCTGATCCGGGCAGGAGGTGTCCTTGAACCCGCAGCGGATGCCCTTCATCCGCCGGATGGCCTCCTCCGCCGGCATACCCTGGATGAGCCGGGAGATCCCCTGGAGATTGCCGCTGCAGCCCCCGATGATCTCCACATTCTGGATGATCCCATCCTCCAGCGTTACCCGCATCTCCTGAGAACAGACGCCCCGGGGACGAAACTTGTATGTCATTGTATCATATACTCCTTTCCCATGGAAACTTTCATTCGGGCATCAGCATACCACACCCACTCCCGGTTGTCCAGCACCAATTGCCCACAGCAGCATAGAATGAAGCGAGCAGGAGTGTGAGAAACTATGGCTTATTCTGATCGGGAGCTTCTTGCGAGGCTCATTGAATGTGAAGCGGGCGGCGAGGGCGAGCGGGGCATGAAAGCGGTAGCCAGCGTGGTGATGAACCGGGTCAACGCCAAGGGCGGCGAGTACGCCCGGGTGGGCCAGGGCAGTATCCGCAACATCATCTTTCAGCCCTACCAGTTCGTCTGCGCCAGCGAAACGGAGAACGGCGCCTACAACCCCCAGAACATCTACAACATGCGCCCCCAGGCCATCCACTATGAGATCGCCGACTGGGCCATCGCCGGGGGGCGGCTGCCGGAGGTGGCCGACGCCCTGTGGTTCTACAACCCCTTCGGCCCCAACTGCCGCTCCCGCTTCCCCTCCGATGTGGGCTACTGGCACATCCGCATCGGAGATCACTGCTTCTATAATCCCACCGACGCCTACTACCAAACCTGAGCATTTTTTGGAAGGAGATCTGATCCATGATGCAGGAATTCGGTGTACTCACCGCCCGGGAACGGTGCGGCGCGCTCCACCCTCCGGCGGCGGAAGCCTCTATCTCCCCCGCCGCCCTTGACATGACCAACCCTCTCTCCCCCGACGCCACGGAAAACCCCATGACCAACGCTGAGGCCTATCAGGGCTCCATCAAGAGCCTTCTCAGCCGCAACCTCGGCAGCTTTGTGGTGGCCACCTTCCTGGTGGGCGCCCAGGAGTCCGTGGTGTGGCAGGGCATCCTCCACACCGTGGGCAACGACTACATCGTCCTCTATCAGCCCGACCGGGACCGGTATGTCTCGGGAGACATCTACTCTCTGAAATTCGTGGAATTTCACCCCGCCCCCGTCTGGGGCCAGCGGTAAAGGAAGAGGGGATGGAGCACACTGCGTCAAGCGGTTCTCCATCCCCTCTTTTGGGTTTTTCTTTCTTTTTGATGCTGCAGTGGGATCTTCCTTCTCTTTTCTCTCGGCGGTTTCCGCTCAGCGCTTCACCTTCAGCTGCAGCCGGATCCGGTCGCTGATCATGGCGATGAATTCGGAATTGGTGGGCTTCCCCTTGGTGTTGGAGACGGTGTAGCCGAAAAAGCGCTGCAGCGTCTCCAGGTCCCCCCGATCCCAGGCCACCTCAATGGCGTGGCGGATGGCCCGCTCCACCCGTGACGGAGTGGTGCCGTACCGCTTGGCCACCTCCGGATAGAGCACCTTCGTCACGGAGTTGATGACCTCCATATCCTCCACGGCGATCATAATGGCCTCGCGCACATACTGATATCCCTTGATGTGCGCCGGGACCCCTACCTCGTGGATGATAGAGGTCACCAGGCTTTCAAGCCCCGGGGCGTGGTCCTCCTGCTCCTCCTCCGTCAAAGACGCCACCGCCCGCATCCGCTCCAGCAGCGCCTCCTCCTCGCAGGGCTTCGCCATAAAGTAGGCGGCGCCCAGCATCCCCGCCATGGCCACAGTCTGTTGACTGCAGAAGGCAGACATGGCAATCACCTGGGGCGCCCGCTCCATCTCCTTGAGCTTGGTGAGCACGCCCAGGCCGTCCAGCCCCGGCATCACCAGCTCCAGCAGCAGCAGTTCCGCCCCGGTCTGCCGGACCAGCTCCAGAGCGGTCTGCCCGTCCCCGGCCTGGCCCACCACCTGGAAATCTCCCGATTCCTCCACCGTCTCCGCCAGCTGCGTGCGGTACTCCTCGTTTCCGTCCGCGATGATGACTTTGATCCGATTCTCCATTTTCCCACTTTCCTTTTCCCAAAATAACAAATTTGGCCCGTCTTCCCTCCTTAAAGGGGTATTTAGACGAATTCGTGAAGCTTCATGTGACCTTACCAATAAATTAGCATAATGGGACAGGATTTTCAAGTCGAATCCCGCAAGAAACATGGAAAATCATCCACAAAAGTTCGACAAAAATCCCAAAATTTCCCATTTTTGTCGAATCCAGTCCTGCCGAAAGGTGTAGAAAAAGAGCGCTGCCGCTCTATTTTGCGGCAGCGCGTCAAAAAAGGTCTCAAGCCGTCAGGCCCGCGGCGCTGAGCATGTTTTCAATAAATATACCGTATCCGCTGGTTGGATCGTCCACCATCACATGGGTCACGGCGCCGATGAGGCGTCCGTCCTGCAGAATGGGGCTGCCGCTCATCCCCTGAACGATCCCGCCGGTGGCCTCCAGCAGCCTGGGATCGGTCACCTGCACGACGAAATTCTGCGTATCCCCAGAACCGGCACAGATCTTGGTGATTTCCACCTGGTAGCGCTCCACCCGGTCGCCGCTGACATTGGCCAGAATCTCCGCGCTGCCCTTCCGCACCTGATCCGCCCGGGCCACCTCCACCGCCTGACTTTCCTCCGCCAGAGGACATGTCTCCATGGTGCCGAACACGCCGCAGACGGTGTTGGCGTAGAGATTCCCCAAATCGCCGCTCATGTCAAAGTCCCCTCGCAGCTCTCCCGGCTGGCCGGACTGTCCCTTCTGCACCGCCTTTACCGTGGAGCCCATGATGGAACCCACGTCCAGAGTCATCAGCTGACCGGTGTCCACATCGTTGATGCCGTGGCCAAGGGTGGCAAAGACGCCGCTGGCCGGGTCATAGAAGGTCATGGTACCGATGCCCGCCAGGCTATCCCGAACCCAGGCTCCCAGCCGCCAGGCGCCGTCGCTGCACTGGACCGCCGCAGCCTCCAGGGTGAGCGTCTTGCCGTTTCGTTTCACCGTCAGACAGGTCTCCGCTCCGCCGGCGGCGGCCATCAGGCTCTGAAAGTGCTCCGTACTCTCCACCTCCGCCCCGTCTGCCTCCAAGATGAAGTCGCCGACCTTCAGCCCGCAGTCCTTGGCGGGGGCGGCGGTGCCCTTTGCCGTCTCCAGCTCGGACAGGCCTACCACCAGCACGCCCTCAGAAAAGAGCTTGATTCCCACCGTATGGCCGATTGGAATCAGGGTTTTGGGCATACTACCCGTACCGGCGCCCGACGCGCCCTGTACTGTGCCGCCCATGCTGAAGCACAGCGCCAGCCCCAGCAGCGCCGCCGCCGCCCGGGCTCTCCATGGTCCGTTTCTCTTTTTTTCTTTCATCCATTGAATCCCCCCTCTCAAAACCTGCCGCGTTTTCTTTTTTTCGGCGGCAACCCTTACTGTCCCCTGTTTTTCGCCGGAGACGCCGCTGCAAAAAAAGGGGACTTTGGTAAGCCAGGCCGTTCCAGCCGCCTCCGGCGGCGGAAAACTGCCGCCTCTCCCGGCAGCAGCTGCCAGCGGAGGCAGGCTTTGGCAGCAGCTCAATTCGCAGATTGAAACGTCGGCGTTTCACTCTTCTGTTTCTTTTGGTTCATCTGTTCCGTTTCATGTTTCATCTCCCGCTGGTACGGCTGGAACCTCAATAATTTTGCGGAAAAGCCTCCGCCAACATCTCCTATTTTTATGTCTTTTTGTACAAAAGCTCCGGCGTTTTTTATAAAAAAGTGAAAAATTCCGCTGCTCGGAAAAAATATAGCCACCGTTCCGCCAGCCTGGAACGGAATTTGCTACATGTTGAATTGAGGCGCGTCTGCATGCAGAGCGGAGACGCCCATTCCTTTTTCACAGGATCTGGCGGGGTTCGCTCCCCCGGCAGATCCCGCGACCTTCTCTCTTATTCCATGCACAGCGGCGGGGCGGACATCGGAATGATGTCCGCCCCGCCGCGTTTTACCGGAATTTCGGCTGCAGAGCCGCCCTTCCGGCCTCCCTTTACAAAATCGGGGAACGATCCGCTTTTTGACAGTTCCCCGGTTTTGTAAGGCCAGAAATCCAAATCTGGAAGTGGCATATAGAATGTTTCCCTGATATAACTATCACAGAAGGTAGAAAAACCAGCGATAATGCCGCGGATTTGGCAAGAAAGAAGGGATTGTTCTGCATGAACGCGCAACAGCAGCTCTTTATGGGCAAGCTCCAGGAGATGGAGCGGCAGTACCGCAAAACAACGGACCGGATCGGCGTCTGCGGACAAGGGGATCCCGCCAAGGTCCGGCAGGAGCTGCAGAAGGCCAGGGAGGAATACCGCCGCAGCGGCCTGCAGCTGCGGCAGCGCATCGAAGAGAGCCGCTCCCCGGCGGTGGCGGAGCTGGCAAAGGCCCAGCTGGAGAGCAACCGAAAAATGGAACGCCTGCTGGAAAACGGACAGCTCACACGCTTTCTGCATTCGGAGGAAAACAGTGGTCTGGAGGACCGGGTGGAGGCGGCCGCCCTGTATGCCGAGTACGCCGTGGACTTTGCCGTCCAGGCAATGCAGTACGCGCTGATCGCGGCGCTGTCTGCCATTGACCTGCAAGAAAACACGGAGGAAGAAACGGAGGTTTTTTAAATGAAAGAAGTCAAATCGCCCAAAAAGCCCCTGATCTACTACTATAGCATCGTGCTGCTGATTATCCTTCTCTTCAACATCCTGGTCACCCCCATGCTGTCGCGCAGCCAGGTGGTGGAGGTGGACTACGGCACCTTCATGGATATGATCGAGGAGGAGGACGTGGGCGCGGTGCAGGTGGAGGACACCCGGATCCTCTTCACCGACAAGGAGGGGACCCATGTCTACCAGACCGGCCCCATGGAGGACCCTACCCTGACGGAGCGGCTCCATAGCGCCGGGGCCAAATTCGAGCGGGTGGTAGAGGAGCCCGCCTCCCCCATCTGGAGCTTTCTGCTGACCTTCGTGCTGCCCATTCTCATCTTTGTGGGGCTGGGGCAATACATGAATAAAAAGCTGATGGAGCAGGCCGGCGGCAAAAACTCTCTGTCCTTCGGCATGGGCAAGAGCAGCGCCAAGGTGTATGTTCAGTCCACCAAGGGCATCCGGTTTTCCGACGTAGCCGGTGAGGACGAGGCCAAGGAGAGCCTCCAGGAGATTGTGGATTACCTCCACAGCCCTCAGAAATACACGGAGGCCGGAGCCTCCATGCCCAAGGGCATCCTGCTGGTGGGCCCTCCGGGCACCGGCAAAACCATGTTGGCCAAGGCGGTGGCCGGTGAGGCCGGCGTGCCCTTCTTCTCCATCTCCGGCTCGGAGTTTGTGGAAATGTTCGTGGGCATGGGGGCCTCCAAGGTCCGGGATCTCTTCAAGCAGGCCAAGGAGAAGGCCCCCTGCATCGTCTTCATCGACGAGATCGACGCCATCGGGCAAAAGCGCAACTCCGGTGGCGGCTACGGCGGCAACGATGAGCGGGAGCAGACCCTCAACCAACTGCTCACCGAGATGGACGGCTTTGAGGAGAACACCGGCGTCATCATCCTGGCAGCCACCAACCGGCCGGAGAGTCTCGACCCGGCCCTCACCCGGCCCGGCCGGTTTGACCGGCGGGTGCCGGTGGAGCTTCCGGACCTTGCGGGCCGGGAGGCCATTTTGAAGGTCCATGCCAAGAAGATCAAGACGGCGGAGGACGTGGACTTCCGCACCATCGCCCGCATGGCCGCCGGGGCCTCAGGAGCGGAGCTGGCCAACATCATCAACGAGGCGGCTCTCCGGGCGGTGCGCGGCGGCCGCATCATCGTCACCGAGGCCGATTTGGAGGAGAGCATTGAGGTGGTCATCGCCGGATATCAGAAGAAAAACGCCGTTCTCTCCGACCGAGAGAAGAAGGTGGTAGCCTACCACGAAATCGGCCACGCCCTGGTGGCGGCCCGGCAGACCAACTCCGCCCCAGTGCAGAAAATCACCATCATCCCCCGAACCTCCGGAGCCCTGGGCTACACCATGCAGGTGGAAACCGGGGACAAATACCTGATGACCCAGGAGGAGATCGAGAACAAGATCGCCACCTACACCGGCGGCCGGGCGGCGGAGGAGGTGGCCTTCGGCCAGATTACCACCGGAGCCTCCAATGACATCGAACAGGCCACCAAGCTGGCCCGGGCCATGATCACCCGCTATGGCATGAGTGAGGACTTTGACATGGTGGCCATGGAGACGGTGCAGAACCAATATTTGGGAGGTGACGCCTCCCTGACCTGCTCCCCGGAAACCCAGAAGGAGATCGACCGGAAGGTGGTGGAGCTGGTAAAGGCCCAGCACGAGAAGGCGAAAAAGATTTTGGAGGACAACCGGGAGAAACTGGATGCGCTGGCCAAATTCCTCTATGAAAAGGAAACCATCACCGGCGAGGAGTTTATGGAAATCCTGACAGGAGGGGAAGAGAAATGAGAAGGCGCTCTGGATTTGGCTGGCTGGAGCTGGCAATCGGCATCATTCTGATTGTACTGGGCGTCCTGGCCTTTGTGAAGCCGGACCTCGCATTAAACAGTCTGGTGTGCGCCTATGGCGTCGCCGCTGTGGTGATGGGCGTAGCGGATATGATTCTGTATATCCGGGTGGAGCGGTTCACCGGCTTCGGCCCCATTCTCTCCTTGATCTCCGGAATCCTGAGCATCATGTCCGGCATTGTTCTGGTGGTGTATCCCCAGGCAGGGGTGCTGGTGCTGACCGTCCTGTTCCCCATCTGGTTCATCGCCCACTGCATCTCCCGGATGACCCATCTCAACCACATTCGCTTTATCGCAGGCAGCGGCATTTTTTATTTCATTTTGACCGTCAATCTCATTGGATTGGTTCTGGGCGTTCTGATGCTCTTCAACCCCCTGTTCACCCTGACCACCATCCGCTGCTTCGCCGGCGCCTATCTGATCCTGCTGGGCATCGACAGTGTGGTGCTGGCGGCAAGCCGCCTGGGTACCCGGTTTTGAGAGAGGAGACGCACCAATGGAACCGATTCTGCTTCTGACAACGTTGGATCAAAACTACCTGCCCCAGCTCCAAGTGCTGCTCACCTCCCTGTCCCTCAACAACCCGGGAGAAATCTTTTCCCTCCACCTGCTCCACAGCAGCATTCCGGAGAAGGCCCTCTCCGCCGTCCGGCGGCAATGTGAGGAATACGGATACTCCTTTTCCCCTGTCCGGGTGGATGACGCGTTGTTTCAGGGCGCCCCTGTCACCCGGCAATACCCCAAGGAGATGTACTACCGGCTTCTGGCCTCCCACCTGCTGCCGGAATCGGTTCAACGGGTGCTCTACCTGGACCCGGACACCCTGGTCATCAACCCCCTCCGCCCCCTGTGGGAAACCGATCTGGCGGGAAATCTCTTCGCCGCTGCGGCGCACACGGGAAAGGCCGCCCTGGTAAGCGGCGTCAACCAGCTGCGGCTGGGCACGGAGCGGGACTATTACAACTCCGGCGTGCTGCTGATGGATCTGAACGCCGGGAGGCGCGCCATCGAACCCCAGGCAGTGTTCCGCTATGTGGCGCTGCACCGCAAGGAGCTGGTGCTGCCGGATCAGGATGTTCTGAACGCCCTGTTCAGCGAACAGATCCTCCCCCTGAATGATCTGGTGTGGAATTACGACGCCCGCAACTACCGCAGCTATCTGCTGTGCAGCGGAGGCGTCTGCGACCTGCAGTGGGTCATGGCCCACACAGCCATTCTCCACTTCTGCGGGAAGGAAAAGCCGTGGAACCCCAACTATACCCGCCGTTTCGGCGTTTTGTACCAGCACTACCTGCAGATGACCAGGAGGGCGTGGGAGATCCGGTGACCCCGGATCTCCCACGCCCTCCTTATATCCGGTAATGGGGCGTATCGCCGCCCTCCACAGCGTAGCGCAGCCAATCGAAAACCGGGATAAACAGCAGGCACAGCACCCACCAGAGGAGGAAATAGGCCGGACAAATCTGCCCCCACAGGTGGAAGGGGAGATGGGAGTAGTCCCACACCCCCAGTTTCAGCCACACGTTGAGGATCAGCCCCGCCGCCAGCTCGGCGGCGGTGACGGCGGCGGCGCAGCCCAGCGCCTGCAGCCACAGAGGCGTGCGCCAGGGGAGCTCCGCGCCGCAGCGCTCCACCGGAACGCACAGGAAGATGGCCAGCACCAGCATGGTCCAGGAGATGGCCTCCGGCCTGCCGGAGGCGGTCTTATAGGCCACCTCCAGAAGAAAATACATGGTCCCGCCCCAGGTCCACAGGAGCATGGACAGAACCGCTCTTCCCCATCGTCTCATTCTCCGTCCTCCTCTCCCCATCCGAGATATTTCTGTTCTTCGTACATCCTATGTATTCCGCCCTTTTTTATCCCAGAAACAGAATTTTCCCTGCAAAGGCGGCGGCGCTCTCCACCACCACGGTCCCGGCGGAGGCCTCGTAGCGGAGATCTGCCGTCAGAAGGCTCCAGGTGTTCCGTACATACTTCCCGTTCACCAACTGCCAGATGACATAGACAAAGTCGCCGCTCTTCCGCCCGTGCGCCGCCTTCTGGATGGTGAGTGTGTATCCGGATGCTCCGGCCGTCCAGGAGGCGGCGGTGAACACCACCGCGCTGGCGGCAATCCCGGCAAGGGCCGACTGAAACGCCGCCTCTGTACCGGCGTATCCCCCGGCTGCCGCCGCGGCGTAGGCGCTCTGACCGTCGGCTCCCGCCGGGCCCTGGGGACCTTCCGCCCCCGCCGGCCCTTGCTCCCCCTGGGGCCCCTGGGCGCCGGTCTCCCCTCGCTCGCCCTGTTCTCCCTGGGGTCCTTGAGGCCCCTGGGGACCGCGCAAACTCTCCAGCTGCTCCGCGGTGAAATCAGCGTAGGTAAAGGGTTCCCCCTTCTCTCCTTGGGGCCCCTGGGGACCCTCCGGCCCCTGCTCCCCCTGCGGACCCTGAGAACCCTGAGGCCCCTGGGCGCCGGTTTCTCCCCGCTCCCCCTGGGGGCCTTGAGGGCCTTGAGGTCCTTGGGGACCGCGCAGGCCCTCCAGCTGCTCCTCGGTAAAATCGGCGTAGGTAAAGGGTTCTCCTTTCTCCCCTTGGGGGCCCGCCGGGCCCTGGAGCCCTTCCGCCCCCTGGGGCCCCCGCTCCCCCTGGGGACCCTGGGGACCGGCCTCCCCCGGCTCGCCCCGCTCTCCCTGGGGACCTTGGAGGCCCTGAGGCCCCCGCAGACTCTCCAGCTGCTCCTCGGTAAAGTCGGCGTAGGTGAAGGGCTCTCCCTTCTCCCCTTGGGGGCCTGGTTCGCCGGGATCTCCCTTCTCCCCCTTTTCACCCTGAGGGCCCATAGGTCCCTCAGGCCCGGCAGGCCCCGTAGGGAGCGGCAGCTTGCTCTCCTGATAGGCTCCGGCCTCCAGGCTCCAGATCATCCAGACTCCTGTCTCTCCCGGGACCGGCGGGTGGGCATTCAGCTCCCGGAGGTTGGCCTCGGCCTGTCGGAACTCCGAGGGCGCCCCAGGCCACTCCCCCTCTCCCGCCAGACTGCTGGGCACATAGGTATAGAGGACGTTGGTATGCCGCACCAGCTCGCCCCGGGTCCCCCGCAGCTGCAGGACGTAGTAGCCGGATCGGGACAGCATGTCCTCCGTCAGTGTCACGCCTATGCCTCCCTCCACCGGCTGAAGACTGATCACATCCTCCGCATCGCCCGCCTGCACCAGTAAATCCCAGGTCCAATCAGGGGGTGTCCCCGCCACCCTGATCTCCCTGGTGAGATTGTCGTACTGGTGCACCACGCAGTACCCCTCCATGTGAATTTTCCAGTCCATAAACACGATCATGCACGCATCACCTCAACATAAAAATTTCCATTTCCCACCAGAATTCCCACGGCGAGGCGGTTTCTCCGCTCCGCCGCTTCACCATGGCGTGCCAGTTCGAGATGTTGCATCGTTTCGTGCAATTCCCCGCCGCTGCGGCGGTGTGTTTTCCAACTGCTGTCAAAAGTTTCCTCTTTCAGTAATACTTTAGATGTATTTACAATCGCCATTTCCTTTGATAAAATAAGTAAAAATTTGGGCCTTCTGGAAGGGCGGCCCCTGGTGACGCGAAATGATCTGAGACACAAGCGAACCATCCCTGGCGTCGCAGGCGTGACGCCAGGGATTTTCCGTTCTCAGGAGAGGGTGTCAGGAGGGAAGGTATGGAACAAGCGGTCATCCTCAAGCCGTCGTTGGTCGAGCAGTTTGAGGCAGCTATGGCCCGGGGGCGGGTGACGCTGTTCAGCGCTCCCTGCGGCTTCGGCAAGACCACCACCGCCCGGGGTCTCACCGAGGGCGGCAAGGTTTGCTTTCTCTCCGCCGACCAGCCCGGCTTCGCCCTGCCGTCCCGGAGGGACGGCTGGACCACCCTGGTGGTGGATGACCTCCAGTATCTCACCCAGGAGGAGGACCAGGACGCCCTGTGCAACCTGATCCGTGAAAATCCCCGGCGGCGCTTTCTGCTGCTGACCCGGGGAGAACTGCCCAGCTATCTGGCCCCCTTTCAGATTGCCGGAGTGCTGACGGTGCTGGGCCCCTGGGATCTGGCCTTTGACCGGGAGAGCACCGGGCGGCTGCTCCAGGCCTTTGGGGCGGAGGTGTCTGACCGGCAGCTCACCGCCATTCAGGAGGAGACCCGGGGCTGCCCTCTGGCAGCGGCCCTGTTGGGGCAGCGGCTGGCCCGGGGAGAGAGCTACAATTCCTCCACCTCCGACCAGGTCCGCCGGGACCTGTTCCTCTATTTTGAGGAGGCGGTGCTGCGGCGGCTGGACCTGCCGCTCCAGCGCCTTCTGCTGGAGCTGGCCCCCTTTGAGACTTTTACCCCAGAGCTGGGACGAATGGTCAGCGGCAGCAGCCGGGCGGGCGAGCTGCTGGGGCGGCTCCAGCGAGAGACCTCCGCTCTGCTCCAGGAGCGGCTGGACACCTACCGTTTCTGGCCCATTTTCCGCCGTTTCCTCCTCTGGGAGCTGGAACAGACCTATAGTGAGGACCAGCGCCGGGCTCTGTTTCATCGGGGCGGATTGTACTACGAGCTCAACGAGGACTACCGGAGGGCCCTGGCGTGCTACTCCCGGAGCGGCGCCATGGATAAGGTGTCGGAGCTGCTGACCAAAAATGCGGAGCTCCACCCGGGCATGGGGCACTACGACGAGATGGAGCCCTACTATCGTGCCCTTCCGGAGAAGGAGATTCTCTCCTCCCCGGCCCTGATGCAGGCCATGAGCATGCTGTGCGCCATCTGTATGGACTACGAGGGCTCTGAGAAGTGGTATCAGGCCCTGCGGGACTTTGCCGAGGGCCGGCGGCGGACCGATGCGGCGGCCCGGGAGGCCCGGGGGCGGCTGGCCTGGCTGGACCTGGCCCTGCCCCAGCGCACCGCGGAGAGCATGCCCGACACCTTTTCCAAGGTCTTTCAGCTCCTCACCCGGCGGGAGATCCGCCTGCCTCCCTTCTCTGTTACCAGCGCCCTGCCCAGCCTTATGAACGGCGGCAAGGACTTCTCCCCCTGGAGCAAAAAAGACGACCTTCTCTACGCCACCCTCCGCCTTGCGGTGGAGACGGTACTGGGTCGGGACGGGGTATGTCTGGCCGACTGCGCCATTGCCGAGAGTAAATATGAAAAGGGAGAAAACGTGAAGGACCGGGTTCTCTCCCTCATGTCCAACCTGGAGCGGATCCGCCGCAGCGGCACCCCGGACATCGAGTTCGCCGTGGTAGGCCTTTTGGCCCGGACCCAGGTGGACGCGGGCCGGGCCGCCGATGCCCGGCTGACTCTCACCACCCTGCGGGACCGCTTCACCGCTGCCGGGGAGACCCGGTTTCTCCCCAATCTGGACGCCATGCTCTGCCGGGTGGATCTGCGGCTGGGGGACGACGCTGCCGTGGACCGGTGGTACCGGGAGAAGGCTCCCCGGGACCCCCAGCGGCTCAGGGTGATGAAACGCTACCAATATCTGACCCAGGCCATGGCGGAGCTGGCTTTGGGGGAGGAGGAGGCCACCCTTCTGACCCTGGCTCCCCTGATTCCTTACTGCCAGGCCTGCCGCCGGTATCTGGACGGCATCCACCTGGGCATTCTTTCCGCCATCGCCCGATTTCGTCTGGGGGAGGACCAGTGGCGGCAGGACTGGACAAAGTCCCTGGAGACGGCGGAATCCTTCCGCTTCCTTCGCCCCATCTCCCAGTACGGCGCTGCGGCCCTGCCCCTGCTGGAGGCCTGTCCCCCCACCGGGGACGGGACCTTCGCCAAAGCCCTCTCCGCCGCTCTCCGGAATCAGGCGGCCTGCTACCCCGACTTCCTCCGCCCCCGGCGGGAGATGCGGGGTCCCCTGTCCCCGGCGGAGCTGCAGGTGCTGCGGCTCATCTGCGCCGACAAGAGCAATGCGGAGATCAGCAGCCTGCTGGGCATCAAGGTGGCCACGGTAAAGGTCCATGTGAGCCATATATTACAGAAGCTGAACGTCCAGCGCCGCAGCGAGGCCAAATCCGCCGCCCAGCGCCTGCGCCTGGTGTGACAAACCCGAAAGAGGAACGGATATGAAAGAACTGACCATCGAAGCCACACTGGAAAATATCGACGCCGTCACCGATTTTGTCAACAGGGAGCTGAAGGTTCTCCGCTGCCCGGCGTGGATCCAATACCAGATCGACGCGGCCATCGACGAGCTTTTCAGCAACATCGCCCGGTATGCCTACCACCCTGCCACCGGCCCCGCCACCGTCCAGGTGGAGGTCACCGGATCACCTATGGCGGTGGTAGTCACCTTTATGGACCACGGCGTCCCCTACGATCCGCTGACCCGGGAGGACCCGGCCTTAGGTCTCCCCCTGGAAGAGCGGGAGGAGGGGGGCCTCGGCATCTTCCTGGTAAAAAAGACCATGGATGATGTGTCCTACGAGTACCGGGACGGCCGGAACATCCTGCGGATCAAAAAGCAGATCGGATGAGGGAGGAGAGACCATGGACCTTTTGACCAGGGCCATCCAGTTTGCCGCCGCGGCCCACGACGGGGAACGGCGGAAGGGGGACGGCAGTCCCGCGGTGCTCCACGCCATGGAGGCGGCGGCCATTGCCGCCACCCTCACCGACGATGAGGAGGTGCTGGCCGCCGCCGTGCTCCACGACACGGTGGAGGACGCCGGAGTGAAACCGGAGGAGCTCCTCTCCCGGTTCGGCCCCCGGGTGGCCGCTCTGGTGGCGGCGGAGACGGAGAACAAGCGGCGGGAGCTGCCCCCCGGCGACACCTGGCGGGTGCGCAAGGAGGAAACCATCGCCCGGCTGCGGACGGAGGAGGACCCGGGAGCCGCCATTCTCGTGCTGGGGGACAAGCTCTCCAACCTTCGCTCCCTCTCCCGGGCCTGCCGGCAGAAGGGGAAGGCGGTGTGGCTGGATTTCCATCAGCACGACCCTGCCCAGCACCGCTGGTACTACGCCGCCATCGCCGCCGTGCTGGCCCCCCGGCTGGGGGACACGCCGGCCTTTGCAGAATATCAGCAGCGGTTTGCGGAGGTTTTCGGAACCCCGGACCGCTGGGAAGAGGAATAAGAAGGAGGACCCCACTATGGAAGCAATTTTGGAACACGGCGCCCTGACCGTGGCTCTCACCGGCCACATTGACTCCTCCAACGCCCCCGCTGCGGAGGCGGAGCTCATGGCCATCCGGGACCGGGAGCCCCACGAGGCCATGGTGCTGGATCTCAAGGACCTCACCTATATCTCCAGCGCCGGGCTGCGGATCGTGCTGCGCCTTCGAAAGCTGGAGCCGGAGCTGAAGCTGGTGAACGCCTCGGCGGAGGTGTACGAGATTCTGGACATGACCGGCTTTACGGAGATGATGCCGGTGGAGAAGGCCTACCGCACCATCTCCATCGAGGGCTGCGAGGTCATTGGCCGGGGGGCCAACGGCACCGTCTACCGCATCGACCAGGACACGGTGGTGAAGGTCTACCGCAGCCAGGACTGCCTGCCCGACGTGCAGCGGGAGCGGGAGCTGGCCCGGAAGGCCTTCGTCCTGGGCATCCCCACCGCCATCCCCTACGACGTGGTCCGGGTGGGAGACAGCTTTGGCTCTGTCTTCGAGCTGCTCAACTCCCGCTCCTTCTCCAAGCTCATTGCCGCAAACCCCCAGGACATGGACCACTATGTGGGCCTCTATGTGGATCTGATGCAGAAGATCCACGCCACCCATGTGAAGGAGGGGGACCTCCCCAGCATCCGGAGCTTTGCCGACAGCTGCGTCCTCTATGCCAAAAAGGAGCTGCCGGAGGCCCTGGGGGCCAAGGTGGAGGCCATGGTAAACGCCATCCCCGACACGGACACCATGCTCCACGGGGATTTCCACACCAACAACATCGTCATGCAGAACGACGAAGTACTGATCCTCGACATGGACACCCTGTGCGTTGGCCATCCCATCTTCGAGCTGGGGTCCATGTACATGGCCTTCGTAGGCTTCGGAGAGCTGGATCCCACGGTGCCGGAGGCCTTTTTGAAGCTGCCTTATGCCGTCACCACCAGCATCTGGGAGAAAACGCTGCTGCGATACGCCAGCGGGGACGAGGCCCTGGCGGCGCGAACCGGGGACCGGGCCAGGATCATCTGCTACCTGCGGCTGCTGCGCCGCTCCCTGCGCCGTGGCGGCCGGGACAACCCGGAGAGCCGGGCCTGGATTGAGCTGTGCCTTACCCGGCTGACGGAGCTTCTCCCCCGGGTGGACGCCCTGTACGAGTGATCGTTTCCCCCTGTTTTCTGATTCTGATATTGAAGGAGGTCTTTCCCATGACCATTACCAAAGAGGCGGCGGGAACCGCCCTGACCCTGTCCCTTCAGGGACGACTGGACACCAACACAGCCCCCCAGCTGGAGGCTGCGCTGAAGGATGCCCTCAGCGGCGTCACCGCCCTGACCCTGGACTTCGAAGGGCTGGAGTATATCTCCTCCGCCGGGCTCCGGGTACTGCTGTCCGCCCAGAAGGTGATGAAGAAGCAGGGGACCATGGTAATCCGCCATGTGAACCCGACCATCATGGAGGTCTTTGAAGTCACCGGCTTCAGCGATTTTCTCACCATCGAGTAACCCATGAAGATCGCCTATCTCGGCATCGACCTGCTGCACTGCGCCCTGGATGCGGCGCTGGCAGAGGGCTGCGAAGTCCTCCGCCTCTTCTCCTGTGAGACGGACAACGTCACCGAGTTCAACACCGCCGTCCTCTCCTCAGCCCGGGACCGAGGCATCCCCGCCACCCTGGCTCCCATCACAAAGCGCGACCTTGCACAGCTGGCGGCCCAGGGCTGCCAGCTGCTGCTGTGCGGGGGTTACTACCACAAGGCGCCGGTGACGGACCGCTTCCCCATGGTGAACATCCACCCCGCCCCCCTGCCCCGATTCCGGGGCGCCTGGCCCATGCCCCACATGCTGCTGCAGGGCGAGGCGGAGGGGGGCGTGGTGCTGCACAAAATGGCCCGGGACTTCGACGCCGGGGACATCCTCCTGGATGCCTCCTTCCCCCTCTCCCCCGCCGACACCCTGGCGGACTACATGGCGAAGACGGAGGCGGCGGTACCCGGTCTGGTGTCCCGCCTCATCCGGGAGCTGCCCCGGCTTTTGGCGGCCGCCCGGCCCCAGGTGGAGGGAACCTACTGGCCCTGCCCCACGGAGGCGGACTGGACCGTCACGCCGGAGATGCCGGTGGAGACGGCGGACCGGGTGCTGCGGGCCTTCTACGGCTATGAGTGCGTCTACCGATCCGGCAACCGCCGCTTCGAGCTCATCGGCGGCCGGGCCCTGCCGGGGGCGGAGAGCCCCTTCCCCGTCCGAGGCGGCGCCATTCTGGCCAAATCCGTAAGGGAGCTGGAACCTTATGTCTGAGATCACCATTGCCCATCGGGACCGAATCGAGGAGATTCGCGCCCGTTATGGCCACGCCCTCTCCGCCCACGCCTTCCCCTCTCTCTACCTGTGGCGGGAGGCGATGGACCTGCGTCTTTTTCTGGAGGAGGACCTTTTCTCCGTCCGCTGCGCCGGATACGGGGAGAACGCCTGGTTCTTTCCCTGCGGCGGCGAGGGGGCCAAATCGGCCTTTCTGGAGCGGCGGATGGCGAAGCCGGACCTCATTCTTCTCTACCTCCGGGGAGAGGACGCCGCCTGGCTGGAGGACCGGTGCCCCGGCCGCTTCGCTCTCCGCCGCCGGTATGACGCCGACGAGTACCTCTACGATCGGGCGGTCCATGTGAACCTGGAGGGGGGGCGGTTCCACCACATCCGCCGCCGCCTCCACAAGATCCGCCGGGACCTCTTCCCCCGCACCGCCCCCCTCGGCGACGACACGGCGGAGGACGTGCTGCGGGTGGCCGCCCTGTGGGCGGAGCAGAACCCCGGCGTGGGCCGGGACGACCGCACCCTGGTAGCGGAGGCCCTTATCCATCGGCGGGAGCTGGGACTCCAGGGGGTGGTGGTGTACCTCTCCGACCACCCCGCCGCCTTCATGATGGGCTTCCCCCTCACGGAGGACACCTTCGACGCCAATGTGGGCAAGTGCGCCGCCGGGGTCCAGGGCCTCACCTACTACACCCTCCGGGAGCTCTTTGCCGCCCTTCCCCCTCATTTCCGCTGGTGCAACCTGGAGGAGGATCTGGGGCTGCCCGGTCTGCGGGACATGAAGGAGCACTTCCTGCCGGAGAGGAAACATGAGATCTGGGAGGCCCGATGCCTATGAGCCGTGACATTTTTACCGCCAAGATGTTTCGGCGGCTCTTCCTCCCCTCCCTCTGCGCCAGCTTCGGCCTGGCCCTGTCGGATATGGCCGACGCGTTGGTGGTGGGCCGCAGCATGGGGGCCACGGGCCTTGCCGCCATCGGCATGACCCTGCCCCTCTTCATGGTCCTCAACCTCTTCATGCACGGCTTCGGCATCGGCGGCAGCGTCCGCTACGCCCAGCTCATGGGGGCGGGAAAGGAGGCGGAGGCCCTTCAGAGCTTCCGCCAGGTGCTGGCCGCCGGCATTCTCACCGCCCTTCTCCTGGCGGCGGCGGTGAACCTCTTCCCCGCCGCCGTACTGCGCCTTCTGGGCGCCGCCGGGGCGGAGGCGGAACTCTACGGCCAGACCATGGCCTACGTCCGCCTCATCGCCGCCGGGGCCCCTCTCTTCTTCCTCAACTACATTCTCAACTACTACCTCCGCAGCGCTGGGCAGGAGCGGCGGGCGGGGGCAGGCTTCCTGGCGGGCACCTTCACCGACGTGGGACTGAACCTCCTTCTGGTGCTGGTGCTGGACATGGGCACCACCGGGGCGGCTCTCGCCACCCTGGCGGGGTCGGCGGCGGCGGTGCTGGTGTACCTGCCGGGGCTTCTCTCCAAAAAGGAAGCCCTCCGCCTGGGGCTCTGCCGCCCGAGCTTCCGGGAGGCCTTCTCCTGTTTTGGCACCGGCTTCTCCTCCTCCGTCCAGTACGGCTATCAGCTGATCTTCTTCCTCCTGGCCTCCCACACCCTCATGGCCGCCGCCGGGGAGGTAGGGATGGCGGTATTCGACATGGTGCAAAACGCCTCCTACCTCATTTTGTATCTCTACGACGCCGCCGCCAAGGCTCTGCAGCCCCTGGCAAGCACCTTCCACGGGGAGAAGAACCAGCCGGCGGTCCGGCAGTCCCTCCGCCTGGCCCTTCTGTGGGGCCTTGGCTGGGGCCTCGCCGCCGCCCTGCTGGTGAGCCTCTTCCCCCAGATGGTCTGCGCCGCCTTCGGCCTTGGGACGGCGGAGGCCGCCCAAGTGGGGGCCGGAGCCCTGCGGCTCTACTGCCTCTCCAGCGCCTTTGCCGGGGTCAGCGTGCTGCTGGAGGCCTACTACCAGTCGGTGGAGCGGGAGCGGGAGGCCTTCGTCATCGCTACCCTCCGGGGCTGCGCGGTGCTGCTGCCCGCCGCCGCCCTGCTGGCCCTCCTCCGTCCGGCGGCTCTCTGGTGGGTCTTTCCCGTGACAGAAATTCTCTCCCTGGGCCTCTTCCTCCTCTGGCGCTTCCTCCGCCCGGCGGCGGAGGGGACCTTCCCCCAGGAGCGGATCCTCCACCGGCTCATCCGCAGCCGCACCGAGGACCTGGGGGCCCTGGCCGCCCAGCTGGAGGAATTCTGCGAGAGCTGGGGGGCCTCCCCCCGGCAGCAGTATCTGGTGTGCATGGCCGTGGAGGAGATCACCGTGGCCATCATCCAGAACGCCTTCGACCGCATGACCGACGGTTACATCCAAATCACCCTCATCGCCTGCCCCGACGGCGCCTTCGAGCTCCATCTCCGGGACAACGCCTCCTTCTTCAACCCCTTCTCCCTGGAAACGGAGCGGGCGAAGGAGGACGGCTCCTTCGACATGGACGCCATGGGGATGCTGGTGGTGAAAAAGCAGGCCAAATCCTTCTTCTACCGGCAGTATCAGGGCTTCAATACCCTGGTGGTCCGGATTTGAGGTGCAAATATGAAATTCTCTCTTCGAACGAAAGTGGTGCTGGCGGTGCTGGTCATGGCCCTGGTGGTGGCCGGGGTCACCGGCCTTGTCAGCTACAATGTCTACTCCCGCTCCATGGAGGAGCACTACGCCACCCTCACCACCAACACCGCCAGGTCCGCCGCCTCCATGGTGGACGCCGATGCGGTGGCGAACCTGGCGGAGCGGACGTTGGAGATCTACCGGAGCTTCTGCCCCGATGAGACCACTCCCCCGGACTTTGCCGCCTTCACCCAGGCGGACTGGACGGCCTACTACGCCGCCTTTGACGAGATCGCCCAGGATCCCGCCTTTCAGGAGACCTTCGACACCCTCAGCGCCCTGAAGGAGGACAACGGGGTTTTGTGGATGTACGTGGCCTTCATGGACACCCAGACCGGCCAGGGTATCTATATCATCGACGCCGACGCCACCGAGGACGCCTGCCCCCCCGGCACCTGCGGGGACATCGAGCCGGAAAACCTGGCTCTCATGGAGCAGGGTGTCTACGACTTCCCCCCCTACATCACCAACTACGAGGAGTTCGGCTGGCTGTCCTCCTCCGCCGCGGCCATCACCGATGGGGACGGCCATGTGGTAGCCCACGCCTTCGTGGACTTCTCCATGAACGAGGTGATGGCAGACCGGGAGGCCTTCCTGCTGCGGCTGGGAGCGGTGCTGGCGGCGGTAACGGTGGTGCTGATTCTCCTCCTCACCTTTCTCTTCAGCCGGGCGGTAGTGCGGCCCATCAACCTGTTGGCCGCCGCCACCGGCTCCTTCGTCTCCGACAAGCAGAAAAACGGCGGCGACTCCGCCATTTCTCTTCTCCAGATCAAAACCGGCGACGAGATCGAGAATCTCTCCGCCTCCATCCGCCAGATGGAGCAGGAGATCAACACCTACATCGCCGACCTCACCCAGGTCACCGCCGAGCGGGAGCGCATCGGCGCGGAGCTGGACGTGGCCCGGAACATCCAGGCCTCCATGCTCCCCTGCATCTTCCCCCCCTTCCCCCAGCGGGAGGAGTTCAGCATCTTCGCCGCCATGGAGCCCGCCAAAGAGGTGGGGGGCGACTTCTACGACTTCTTCCTGGTGGACGACGACCACCTGGCCCTGGTGATGGCGGACGTGTCCGGCAAGGGGGTGCCGGCGGCTATGTTCATGGTCATCGCCAAGACCCTTCTGAAAAACTCCGCCCAGACGGGGCTCTCCCCCAAGGCGGTCTTGGAGAAGGTGAACAACCAGCTGTGCGAGAACAACGACGCGGAGATGTTCGTTACCGTGTGGCTGGGGATTCTGGAGATCTCCACCGGCAGAATGCTCTGCGCCAACGCGGGCCACGAGTACCCCGCCATTCGCCGCAGCGGCGGGCAGTTCGAGCTCTTCCGGGACAAGCACGGCTTTGTCCTGGCGGGGATGGAGAACGCCAAGTACCGGGAGTACGAGCTGAATCTGGCCCCAGGGGACGCCCTCTTCGTCTACACCGACGGCGTGGCCGAGGCCACCGACGCGCAGAACCAGCTCTACGGCACCGACCGGATGCTCTCCGCCCTCAACCGCAGTCCGGAGGCGGACTGTGAGGGTCTTCTGCGGACCCTCCGTTCCGATATCGACGCCTTTGTGGGGGACGCCCCCCAGTTTGACGACATCACCATGCTGGCCCTGGAGATGGGGCGGCTGGAGGACCGGATGCACAAGATCCGGGTGAAGCCGGAGGCGGAGAGCCTGGAGGCGGCCACCGCCTTCTTCCGGGAGGCCCTCCAGGACCAGAACGCCCCGGAGCGGGTGGTGTCCCAGGTCTGCGTGGCGGTGGATGAGATCTTCTCCAACATCGTCCGCTATAGCGGAGCCACCGCCGTCACCCTGGGCCGGGAAGCGGGGGAAGGGTTCCTCCGCCTCCGTTTCTCCGACAATGGACGGCCCTACGATCCCACCCAGGCCCCGGATCCCGACGTGACCCTCCCCCCGGAGGAGCGGGAGATCGGCGGTATGGGCATCTTCATGGTGAAGAAGATGATGGACCAGATCTCCTATCTCTACGCCGACGGCTTCAACGTGCTCACCCTGGAAAAGCGGTGGTGAGGCCGTCCCAGTCTGCAACCCAGGAGGATTTTCCCATGCCCCATGTCCCTTCCGCCCCGCCCCGCGCCCTGACGCTGCTGGCCCTGGTGCTGGCGGTCCTCTCCCCCGCCGCCCTGGCCGCCGGGGAGACGGACTTTTCCCTCAACGACCCCGCCGTCACCATTGCCGTACCGGTGGGGGCCGTGCCGGAGACCGCCGCCAAGGCGGCCTACCCCGACGCCCAGTTTATCTACATCAACAGCGCCTCCGACGGCTTTCTGGCCGTCCAGACCGGCAAGGCCGACGCCTTCGCCGTGGAGCGCACCACCTATGACAGCGCCGTGGCCTCCGGCCTGGAGGGCCTGACCCTCCACAGCGACGGAGCCGTAGGAGAGCCGGGACTGGTGGCGGTGGGCATCAGCCCACTGACGGAGATTCCCGACGCCAAGGGGAAGATCGACGCCTTTCTCAGTGAGATGGAGGAGGAGGGGGGCCTCTCGGAGATGGAGGACCGGTGGCTCACCGGCCACGACTACACCATGCCGGACATCCCCCAGGCGGAGGCCCCGGACTTCTCCATGACCGTGGGCACCTCCGGCCTGGCGGAGCCCTACACCTTTTACCAGGACAACACCGTCACCGGCTTCGACGTGGAGCTGATGCGCCGCTTCGCCCTGTGGTGCAACGCCTCGGTGACCTTCGAGCTCTACGACTGGAACGGCCTCACCGCCTCCTGTGTGTCGGGAAAGACGGACTACATCGCCGCCGACCTCTTCGTCACCCCGGAGAAGCAGGAGGTTATCGGCTTCTCCCAGCCCTACACCCAGGTGGAGACCGTGATAGTGGTGGCCGCGGAGGGCGGCGGGGGCGGTTTCTGGTCCGGGCTCTCCGACAGCTTTGAGCGGACCTTCCTCCGAGAAAACCGGTGGCAGCTGATCCTCAGCGGCCTGCTGGTCACCGTGGAAATCACCCTTCTGGCGGCCCTGGCGGGCACAGCCCTGGGCTTTGGACTCTACCTCCTGCTCGCCTGCCCCCTCCGGCTTGTGCGCCTCCTCCTCCGGGGCTTCTGCTCTCTCCTCCAGGGCCTTCCCAGCCTGGTGGTACTGATGATCCTCTACTTTCTGGTCTTCGCCTCGTCGGACATCCGCCCGGTGCTGGTGGGCGTCATCGCCTTCTCCCTTCTCTTCGCCGTCACCGTCTCCCAGCTGCTCACCAGCGGCGTCCGGGCGGTGGACGGCGGCCAGTGGGAGGCGGCGGCGGCCCTGGGCTTTGGACGGGCCGGAGCCTTTCTCCACGTGATCTTGCCCCAGGCTCTCCGCCACGCCATGCCCCTCTACAAAGGGGAGCTCTCCGCCATGCTGAAGCTCACCTCCATCGTGGGCTATATCTCCATCGAGGATCTCACCAAGGCGGGGGACATTATCCGCAGCCGCACCTATGAGGCCTTCTTCCCCCTGCTGGCCACCGCCGTCCTCTACTTCGCCCTCTCCGCCCTTCTGATCTGGGGGGTGGGGCGGCTGGAGCGGGCCATGGACCCCCGTCGGCGGCGGACGCCCCGGTTCGCGGCGGAGCCCTGCCCGGATGGGGAACTCCCCTCTTTTGCGCCCGGAGAGGCCGGAGAGGTCCTCATCCGGGCGGAGCATCTGCAAAAAGCCTACCCCGACGCCACCCCTCTGAAGGACGTAAACGCAGAAATTCGCCGGGGGGAGGTCATCACCATCATCGGGCCATCGGGCACCGGCAAATCCACCTTTCTCCGCTGCCTCAACGGCCTGGAGACCCCCACCGGCGGCACGGTCACCGTGCTGGGCCGGTCCCTGGGGGCAAAGGGAACCGACCTGAGAGCCCTGCGGCGGCGGGTGGGCATGGTGTTCCAGTCCTTCCACCTCTTCCCCCACCTGACGGTGATCGAAAACGTGATGCTGGCCCCGGTGCTGCTGCGGAAGGTGCCCCGGCAGGAGGCCTACCGGCAGGGCATGGCCCTGCTTCGGATGGTGGGTATGGGGGAACGGGGACTCCGCTTCCCCGACGAACTCTCCGGCGGCCAGCGGCAGCGGGTGGCCATCGCCCGGGCCCTGGCCATGGAGCCGGAGGCCATTCTCTTCGACGAGCCCACCAGCGCCCTGGACCCCGCCATGGTGGGGGAGGTGCTGGCCGTCATGCGGCGGCTGGCCGCCCGTGGGCTCACCATGGTGATCGTCACCCATGAGATGAAGTTCGCCAGGGACGTGTCCACCCGGGTGTTCTACATGGACCGGGGCGAGGTCTACGAGGAGGGGCCGCCGGAGCAGATTTTCGACGACCCCCGCCGGCGGCGTACCCGCGCCTTCGTCCAGCGGCTGAAGGTGCTCCACTTCACCATCACCTCCCCCAGCTACGACTTTATCGCCATGACAGAGTCCCTCCGCCGCTTCGGAGAGCAGCACCAGCTGTCCCAGCGGCAGACCGACAGCCTCTGCCGGACCTTCGAGGAAATCTGCGCCGCCAACATCATCCCCCGCAGCCCGGTGGACTACCGTCTCCAGGTGTTCACCGAGTACGCCGGGGAGACGGACGCCCTTACCATGGACTTTGTCTGGGGCGGCCCGCCCTTCGACCCGCTGATGGAGGGGGACCCCCTCTCCCTCCGGCTGGTACGGGGTTTTTCCAAGGCGTGCCGCTACACATATGCCGACGGCGAAAACCGCCTGAAGGTACTGCTTTAAACAAGGCGCGGGAACGCCCGCGCAAGGAGGTTCCTTTTTTATGAACGGTCTTTTGATCCTGCTCATCGCCATCATCGTGCTGCTGGCGGCCTATCTGCTCTACGGCCGCTATCTGGCCAGAACCTGGGGTGTCGACCCCAACGCCAAGACCCCGGCCTACGAGCTGCAGGACGGGGTGGACTATGTCCCCGCCGATACCAACGTGGTATTCGGCCACCAGTTCGCCTCCATCGCCGGAGCCGCCGCCATCAACGGGCCCATTCAGGCGTCGGTGTTCGGCTGGGTGCCGGTGCTGTTGTGGATTCTGCTGGGCGGCGTGTTCTTCGGCGCGGTCCAGGACTTCGCCTCCATGTACGCCTCGGTGAAGAACAAGGGCCGTACCATCGGCTACATCATCGAGACCTACATCGGCAAAACGGGGAAGAAGCTGTTCCTTCTCTTCTGCTGGCTCTTCTCCATTCTGGTGGTAGCCGCCTTCGTGGACATCGTGGCCGGCACCTTCAACGGCTACCAGATTGCCGCCGGCGGCGCTGCGGTCCCCGTCCCCGCCAACGGCTCTGTGGCCACCACGTCCCTGATTTTCATTGTGGAGGCGGTGGCCCTTGGGTGCCTGCTCCGCTTCGGCAGGCTGAATAAGTGGACCAACACCGCCATCGCCCTGGTGATGCTGGTGTGCGCCATCGCCCTGGGCCTCCGCTTTCCTCTGTACATCGGGCTGAACAGCTGGCACCTGCTGATCTTCCTCTACGTGCTCATCGCCTCGGTGGCCCCCATCTGGGCCCTGCTGCAGCCCCGGGACTATCTGAACAGCTACCTCCTCATCGCCATGATCGCGGCGGCGGTGATCGGCGTCCTGGCCGCCCGGCCCCCGGTGAACCTGCCCGCCTTCTCCGGCTTCGCCGTCGGGGGCCAGACCCTCTTTCCCTTCCTCTTCGTCACCATCGCCTGCGGCGCGGTGTCCGGCTTCCACTCCCTGGTGTCCTCGGGCACCGCCTCCAAGCAGATCAGAAATGAGCGGAGCATGCTGCCGGTGTCCTTCGGGGCCATGCTGATGGAGTCCATGCTGGCGGTGATCGCCCTCATCGCCGTGGCCTCCTTCGCCTCCTCCGCGGAGACCGCCGCCCTGGGCTACACCACCCCCACCCAGATCTTTGCCGGCGGCGTCACCAACTTTCTGACGGTGCTGGGCCTGCCCCGGGACGTGGTGTTCACCCTCATCAACCTGTCGGTGTCCGCCTTCGCCCTCACCTCCCTGGACTCTGTGGCCCGGGTGGGCCGTCTCTCCTTCCAGGAGCTCTTCCTGGACGAGTCTATCCGGGATGAGGACATCGGCCCCATCCGGCGGCTGCTCACCAACAAGTACTTCGCCACCATTCTCACCCTGGTGCTGGCCTACTTCCTCACCCAGGTGGGCTACGACTCCATCTGGCCCCTCTTCGGCGCCTCCAACCAGCTCCTCTCCGCCCTGGCCTTCCTGGCCTGCGCGGTGTTCCTCAAGCGCACCAAGCGCCGCAGCTTCATGCTGTGGGTGCCCCTGTTCACCATGGCGGCGGTGACCTTCTCCGCCCTGGCCATCACCATCGGAAAGCTGGCCCGGGGCATTGCCGACGGAACCTACCGGTGGGTCTCCGGCATGACGGTGACGGTGGATGGAGCCAGCGTGCTCACCGCCTGGGGGGCCGGGGTTCAGCTGGTGTTCGCCGTTTTGATCCTGGCCCTGGGCGTGGTGGTGGTGCTCCAGGGCGTCCGCAAGCTGCTGGAAAAAACTCCCGCCTCCCTGTAAAAAAACTGCGGAGCGCCGTCCTTAAGACAGCGCTCCGCAGCTTTTTCATCGATACTTCTTCTCCGGGAAGCCGCTCGCTCCTCACTCCCCCGGCGGAATATCCCCCACCCCATTCAGCACCAGCCGGGGTCGGTAGGGAAAGGCTTCGATCTCCTCCCGGGAGGTGACGCCGGAGAGGACCAGGGCCGTGTCCAGGCCCGTCTCGATGCCGGCGATCATGTCCGTGTCCATCCGGTCTCCGATCATCACCGCCTCGTCGGAGTGGACCCCCAGCATCCGAAGGCCCGTCCGCATCATCAGGGGGTTGGGCTTGCCCACAAAATAGGCGCTCTTCCCCGCAGCCAGCTCAATGGGAGCCACAAAGGCCCGGCAGGCGGGGACGATGCCGTTTTCACTGGGGCCGGTCATATCCGGGTTGGTGCCGATGAGCCGGGCCCCCTGGCGCACCAGCTGCACCGCCTTGACGATGTTGTCGTAGTTGTAGGTCTGGGTCTCCCCCAGCACCACATAGTCGGGATTCACGTCGTTCATGGTAATCCCTGCGTCGTAGAGGGCGTTGAAGAGTCCCGGCGCGCCGATGACGTAGGCCGTGCAGCCCGGAGCCTGGGTACTGAGAAACCGGGCCGTGGCCAGAGCGCTGGTGTAGAAGTGGCTCTCGTCCACCTCCAGCCCCATCCGGGCCAGCTTCTGCTGCAGCTCCCGGGGGGAGCGCTCGCTGGAGTTGGTGAGGAACAAAAACTGCTTGCCCTCCCGGTATAGCCAGTCCACAAATTCCTTTACCCCCGGCAAAAGCCGGTTCCCGTGGTAGATCACGCCGTCCATATCGCAGATGAATCCCTTTTTCTCCCGCAGCGCTTCCATGCCATGCCACCTTTCTTCTGTGCGGCTCCGTCCCCGGAGCCCACGCATTTTTTCTTATCTTACCACGCCGCCCCGGCCCCTACAAGGAAATTTCCTGTAAACTTCGGCCCCTATTTGTAACATTTTTATGAACCCCCTTGCATTTTTCCCTCCGCTGCGTTAAGATAGTTTAGCACTCAGAAGCATTGAGTGCTAACATCTTGTTTTCAAAAAAATTTACGATATAAAGGGAGGCCATTTTATGGCGAAAAAGGAATTTCAGACGGAATCCAAGCGGATTTTGGATCTGATGATCAACTCCATCTACACCCACAAGGAGATCTTCCTCCGGGAGCTTCTGTCCAACGCCTCCGACGCGGTGGACAAGCTGGCCTACAAGGCCCTTACCGACGACGGCGTGGGGATGAACCGCAGCGACTTCAAGATTCACCTCTCCGTGGACAAGGACGCCCGGACCCTCACTGTCAGCGACAACGGCATCGGCATGACGGAGGAGGAGCTGGAGAGCAATCTGGGCGTCATCGCCCGCAGCGGCTCCCTCCAGTTCAAGGAGGAGATGGCCAAGGCCCACGGAGAGGAGGGCGAGAACGGCGACACCGACATCATCGGCCAGTTCGGCGTGGGCTTTTACTCCGCCTTCATGGTGGCCGACGAGATCACTGTCATCACCAAGCCCTACGGCGGCGACACCGCCTGGCGGTGGCAGTCCTCCGGCGCCGACGGCTACACCATCGAGCCCTGTGAGAAGGAGACCGTGGGCACCGACATCATCCTCCACATCAAGCCCGACGGCGAAGAGGAGCAGTTCAGCCAGTATCTGGAGCAAAGCCGCATCCAGCGTCTGGTGAAGAAGTACAGCGATTACATCCGCTATCCCATCACCATGGAGGTGGAGAAGGAGCGGATGAAGGAGAAGCCCGCCGACGCCCCCGAGGACTACAAGCCGGAGTGGGAGACCTACACGGAGACGGATACCCTCAACTCCATGGTGCCCCTGTGGCAGCGCCCCAAGAAGGACGTGACCCAGGAGGAATACGACCGGTTTTATCAGGACAAGTTCGGCGACTACCAGCCTCCCCTGGCCACCATCAAGGTGGACGCTGAGGGACTCGTCAGCTACAAGGCCCTGCTGTTCATCCCCGGTCACACCCCCTACGACTTCTACACCCGGGAATATGAGAAGGGGCTGCAGCTCTATTCCAGCGGCGTGCTGATCATGGACAAGTGCGGCGACCTCCTGCCGGAGCACTTCCGCTTTGTGAAGGGTGTGGTGGACACCCCGGATGTGAGCCTCAACATCTCCCGTGAGCTTCTGCAGCACACCCGCCAGCTGAAGGTGATCTCCACCAACCTGGAGAAGAAGATCAAGGCGGAGCTGCTGCGGCTGCAGAAGGAGGATGAGGAGAAGTACCGGCAGTTCTGGACCGCCTTCGGCCGCCAGATCAAGTACGGCGTGGTGGGCGAGTACGGCGCCCACAAGGACCTGCTTCTCGACCTGCTGCTGTTCCCCTCCTCCCACGACGACAAGCCCACCACCCTGGCAGCCTACAAGGAGCGGATGAAGGAGGACCAGACCTTCATCTACTACGCCGTGGGCGAGGACGCCGGGAAGCTGAGCAAGCTGCCCCAGGCGGAGCGGATTCTGGACAAGGGCTATGAGATTCTCTACCTCACCGAGGATGTGGACGAGTTCTGCATGCAGACCATCCGTGAGTACGACGGCAAGACCCTCAAGAGCATCAACGACGAGGACGCCCTGCCCGAGACGGAGGAGGAGAAGAAGGCGGCCGAGGAGAAGGCCGAGGAGGCCAAGGACGTGCTGGCCTTCCTGAAGGAGACTCTGGGGGACCGGATTGCCGAGGCCCGAATCTCCAAGATCCTCAAGAGCCACCCCGTCTGCATGACCGCCGAGGGGCCCATGTCCCTGGAGATGGAGAAATACTTCAAGCGCAACGGCGGGGAGCTGATGGCCGGCATGTCCGCCCAGCGGGTGCTGGAGCTGAACGCCGACAGCGAGGCCTACGCCGCTTTGAAGCGGGCGGTGGACAGCGACAAGGAGCTGGCCAAGAAGTATGCGGAGCTGCTCTACTGCCAGGCCCTGCTCATTGCGGACCTTCCTCTGGAGGACCCCTCCGCTTACACCGACCTGGTGTGCAGCCTCATGAAATAAAACCAGCCTCACCGGAAAATCCTCCCCGGAGGGCTTTTCCAAAAAAGTACGCCGCCGCAAAGGAGTAATTCCTCCGCGGCGGCGTTATTTTTTCCCTATCGCTCCTTGCCGCCGCCCCGGTAGGGCAGCAGCACCTTGTTGATGATGGGGCTGCGACCGGAGCCTCCGGTCCGGCTGTCCCGCACCGACGGGTCCACCCTTTTCGGCTTTGGCGGTTCTTCCTCCCGGCGGCGGATCACCCCGGCCCTCCGCAGCGCTGCCCGAGCACAGGCGGGGCCGGTCAGCTCATAGATCACAGAGGCGGCCACCACCACGCTCATGACCACCGCCCCCACCCGTTCGGGCAAAATTCGCTGGGCCACGCTGCCAAGGCCCACCGCCACCCCTGCCTGAGGCATCAGCGCCGCCCCCAGAGGGGCCCGGAGCCTGGTCCTGATCCCCGCTGCCGCGCAGCCCAGCCACGCACCGGCGCATTTGCCCGCGATCCGCAGCAGGAGATACCCCGCCGCCACGCCGGCAGCCCCCGCCAGCACTCTGAGATCCAGCCGGATCCCCTCCGCCACAAAAAACAGCAGCATCACCGGCGTGGCGAACACATACAGCTGCAGGTACAACTCCCGATCCCGGGACATCTCCACATAGACTGCCCCGAATACCATGCAGCTGAGAAGGGGCGACAGGTCCAGCACAGTGCACAGCCCGCTGAGCACCAACAGAAAGGCCGCCGCCAGGATGGCCCGGCTCTCTCCCCCGCTGGGGCGGGCCGGACGGCGGCTGAGCACAAGCGCCATCAGAATCGCCAGGAACACCAGCGCCAGATGGCACACCACCGCCAGCGCCGCTCCAATGGAGGAGGTCTCCCCGATCTCCACCGCGTGGACCGCCGCCGCAATGACGGAGAAGAGGGCCAGGCTCACCACGCCGTCCACCGCCGCCGCCTGGAGCAGCGTGCCCAGAAAGTCCTGATCCCCCTCATAGGGCCGCAGGATGGCCGCGGCTCCGGCGGGAGAGGCCGCCATCGCCACCGCGCCCAGCAGCAAGGATGCCTCCGTCCCCAAATGGAAGCCCCAGGCCATTGCAGCCGCTACCAGCGCCCCCGCGGCAAAGGACTCCATCAGGGCGACGAGCACCACCGGGCCGCCGCGCTTTCGCAGCGTCTCCTTCCGGAAGAAACTGCCCACCCCAAAGGCCATGAAGGCCAGTGCGATGTCGCTGAGAATATCCATATCCGGCAGCACCTGATCCGGCACCGCCCCCAGCGCCCAGGGCCCGATCAGTACCCCCGCCACCAGATAGCCGCTGGCGCCGGGCATCCCCATCAGCCGGGCCAGGCGGGCCGCCAGAAAGCCGCTGAGCAGCATCACCCCCAGGCACAGCAGCACCTGGGCCTCTCCGCTGAGACCGGCATATAACGAAACCAACATCTTCTCTTCCTCCTGCTTCCATGATTGCGCTTGCGCTTTGCACGGTGGTATGATAAACTGTGTCTATCATAAATGCAAATCATCTTTATTTAGTATTACATAAGTATTTTTTATCTATCAAGCAGAGAGGAGGAAGCGGCATGTTGGATCCGAAGCTGGAAACTCTGCTGACGGTCTATGAAAAGGGCAGCTTCACCCGGGCGGCGGAGGCCCTGTCTCTCACCCAGCCCGCCGTCAGCCACCATATCAACCAGCTGGAGAAGGACCTGCAGGTCAAAATTTTCTACCGCAGGAGCAAGGGGGCGCTGCAATTGACGCCGGACGGCGAGATTGTGGTCCGATACGCCACCCGGATTCAGGCGCTCTACCAGCGGATGCAGCAAAAAATCGAGGACCGTTCCCGGCAGATGACAACCTTGCGGGTGGGAATCACCCACACCGCCGAAAGCAATCTGATTGCCGAGGTTCTGGCCAAATACGGCAATAGTAACAGTGGCGTCAGTATATCAATCATTACGGATACCATAAATAATCTCTATGATATGCTATCCAATTTTCAGCTGGATCTGGCCATTGTGGAGGGCCGGCTCCAGGAGCCGGGAATCAACGCCCTCCTGCTGGACACGGACTATCTGGTATGCGTCATCTCCAACAACAATCCTTTGTCCCACAAGGGGCTGGTGACGCTGGACGACCTGAGGCGGGAGAAGATGATTCTGCGTCCCGCTACCTCCGCCACCCGGACCCTTTTCGAATCCCATCTGGTAAGTCTGAACCTCTCCATCACCGACTTCAATGTGGTGCTGGAGGTGGACAACATCGCCACCATCAAAGACTTGATCCGTAAGGATCTGGGGGTATCCATTCTGGCCCGCAGCGCCTGTATGGACGAGTGGCGGAAGGGGAAGCTGACGGTACTGCCCATCGAGAACCTGAGCATGATCCGGGAGACCAACCTTCTCTACCACCACGACTTTCCCCATCCCGACGCCCTTCAGGAGATCACACGAATCTACCGGGAAACCGCCAACCTCACCCGGATCAACTGAGATGCCCCTCAACCAAAAGCGCGGCCGGAGACGATGTGCTCCAGCCGCGCCGCTTTATTTGCACCGGGCAAAATCCCGGGCCTCCCGGAGCCAGCCCAGCAGCTGTCCGTCAACTTCCTCCTCCCGGGATACCACCACGTGGTGGGTCCACCGGTTGGGATAGGGCTCCACCGCCACGGCAATCCGTGGATCCTCCAGGCGGCAGGACAGCCCGAAGGTCACCAGCAGACAGTGCTCAGGCCAGGTCTTCTTCCGGCGCACCGGAATGGATGCGGCAGCAAAGAGATGGCGGTCATAGAAGCTGATCTGGCTTTTTTGCACCTTCACCGTACTCTCCGGCAGTTCCCGGTCCATTTCATCGTATAGCCGCTGATATAGCGCCAGTTCCAGAGGTTTTCCGCTGAAATAGGCCAGCATATCTCCCTCGTAATACGCTGCGTGTTCCACAAGCATCCCTCCCGTCTCCTCCCGCACCCCAGGAGGAGGATGATGTATTCAGATTATAACACAGCGGGAGTTCGGTGAAAAGTCCGGAACCGCGAATCCGGACGCAAGAAGGCCCGCCGCAAAAGCGGCGGGCCTTCTTGTAAATTTTCTTCCCGAACTGTGCCGCCTGCGTCTTAAGGCAGGACTGCGTTGCCGAGAGGGTAGAGCAACGCCATGCAGACCAGGAAGGTCAGGAGAATCATCAACAGATTCCACTTCAGCGTGTTCTGTACCGTGATGTGCTGCGGCCCGAAGAAGAGGGGCGCCGTCACCGCCGCAGAGGGCACCAGGGAGGCAAAGTTGGCCACCAGGCAGATGATCACGGAAACGCCCACCAGGCTGACGCCGGCGCCGGTGATCACCGGAATGACCAGGCCGAAGAAGAGCAGCATGGACACCACGTTGGACACGAAGTTCGTCATGATCAGGCACAGCAGCACGCCGATTCCCACCATCACTGCCGGAGACAGGGCCGACGTCATAGGCGCCAGCACATTACTGAGAGCCAGAGAGATTCCGGTGTCGGCGGAGCTGACGGCGCTGCCCAGCACCACCACGGCGCCAATGAAAATCAGCAGGGTCATGGGGGCGGCTGTGGCAATTTCAGAGAATTTGCTGATGGGCTTTCCCTCCACCCGGATCACGCACAGCAGGCACACCGCGATGATGGCGGGCACCGTGTTGCCCCAGGCCTTCAGCGCAGCCGTCATCCCTGCGGGGAGCAGAGAGGAGAAAACCTCCGGCACGATCCATGCCAGCACTACCAGAATAAAGATCACCACCGAGATGACGCCCCTACGGTCCAGAGGGATCTTCCGCTTCCGGGCGGCGTCCAAATCGTAGTTCTTATACTTGGACGCCTCAGGCTTCCAGATGACGCAGATGACCAGCAGCAGCAGCAAATACATCACCAGTGCGAAGGGCAGGCCCAGGGTCATCCACTGGGTGTAGGAAATGGTGATGCCGGAGGCCGCCGCCGTCCCGATCATGATCAGCGGAACCGCGTGGCAGATGGGCGTGGCGGCGTTGGTGATATTGCTGATCCAGAAGATACCGATAATCAGCGCGGTATAGAAGGGATCTCCCTTCTTATATCCAATCTCGTCGCAGATCTCCACCGCCAGAGTGATGAAGATGATGCCGAGGGTGGCGCACTCCAGCACCAGCCCCAGCAGCGTGGCCGCCAGGAAAAACATGGCCATGAAGGCGTAGGGTCTGTCCCGCACCAGATCTCTCGTCAAAAACCAGTAGGCAATCTTTTTGATCACACCGGTGTCCGAGAGCACCTTGTTCAGTGCCATGCAGGTCACCACCACGATGATGGTGGAACTTCCCATAGAGGCCGCATAGGTGTCCGTGGCGGACAGCACGCCGGTCATAATAATGGCCGCCAGCGCCAACAGGCTGACCCAGTCGGTGCCAACGGTCAGCCACAGGTACAAAATCGGCAGCAGAACCGCCAAAACATTCACCCCGACCTCCGTCAGCCCGTTGGCTGCGGGGACCAGAAATTTCACGCAGAGCAGTAAAACCAGGGCAATGAGAATATGCTTGTATTGCTTCCAGAAGTTCATAACCGTCCCTCCGTATCTGCCGCTATAGGATAAGGTCTGAAAACGTATCCTGAAGGATCTCTTTCAGCTGTTGGCAAGTGAGTCCGAACACAATGAACACACAGTCACCGCCGCAGATGCCGTCCGGGTCCAGCCACTGCCTGTCGGCTTCCTCCTCCCCGGTGATGGAAATCCGGCATTTCCGGCTGTCCTCCTCCACAATGGCCTTGATGTGTCCGATGAAACCGCCGTCCGCCAGAACCCGGTCCGCCGCCGCCCGCATCCGGCACTCCGCCTCCGCCACGGCATCCTCCCATTGTAAGGCAATCCGACAGCGTACCGTTCCCACCACCGCCGGCGGGTGAGCCATCACCGAGATGGCCTCCTGATGGTGGTCATGCTCATGCTCATGATCATGATGATGCTCGTGATCATGATGTTCATGGTCGTGATGTTCGTGGTCGTGATGATGCCCGTGCTCATGGTCATGGTGGCAGGCGCAATGGGGATCCCGGCACAGGGCTTCCTGTCCGTCCGCTCTCTCCTCCGGCCGCTTCTCACGCTCCTCCATGGACGTCTCCTCCCTTCCCAAAGATCTGACGCCACACTGTATCGGGAATTCCCTGCAGCGCCGACACGTGGAAAATTGCAGCGTCGGCGTTGTAGGTGTGGATAGAGGCGTCCACCTCGTTCAAGATCTCCTCTGTCACCAAATCCGACTTGTTCACCAGCACGGCCCCGGCGCCCTCCATCTGCTCCTGGGAAAACTCCGCCAGCTGCTCCACCCGCTGCATTCTCTTCCAGCGCTTGGCGTCCGCCAGGCAGACAATGGAGCACTCCAGCTCCGGCATGGACTCACTGAGGGCTTTCTTCACATTGTTGGGGTAGGCCATTCCGGTGGTCTCCAGGATGATCCACTCCGGTGCATATCGCGTCATAAGGGCGTGGAGATTCACCACCAGCTCACCGGCCATGGTGCAGCAGACGCAGCCGGAGAACATGGGTTCCACGCTCCATCCCGTGCTGGCCAGAGTTCGGTCGTCAATGCTGACGCTTCCGATTTCATTCTCCAGAATGACCACCTTGGCGCGGGCCTCCGGGTCCTCTCCCACCAGATACTTGGCCAGCTGCAGAATGACGCTGGTCTTGCCCGACCCCAAAAATCCGCCAATAATCAGCAGTTTTGTCATGCAATCCCCCTCTCTCTGCCGTCTCCGCCGGCCGTGCCCAGGCGTAGGGCACGACCGGCGGTCATGTCCCGGATGCTACCGGTTGTAATAGCCTCTGGTGTACCAATAGATCTCCTCGCCCATCCAGCCGTTGACCCGGGCGATATCCTCGTCACCGGGAACGCCCAGGGCGCCTGCCCGGCCCATATAGCCGCCGTCCGGCGCGTAAGTATCCACGCACTTGCGCACCACAGCCCGGATCTCCTCCTCGTCCACGTTGGGCCAGTTGACCGGAGGCGCCCAGTCCCAGCACCCCGCCAGGACAAGATTCCGGCCATACTTCTTCTTGGCCGCCAGCAGGTCGTTTCCGGTCTGGGCCGGGTCTGTCACCCGTACGCCGAAACTCACCAGATCGTCGAAGAACACCTCGCACTTGCCGCAGTTGTGGAACTGCACCGGGATTCCCTTCTCCGTGAAGGGCTTGGACAGGCGCTTATAAATGGGCAGAAGGAACTTCCGATACATCTCCAGGGAGATGAAGGGCCGCTGGGCACTGGCGGTATCGTCCAGCAGATAGACGCAGTCCATGGTATAGTGCTCGGAGGCCGCCACGCAGATGGGATAGTAGAGGTCCGCCATGTAATTGAGGATCTCCTCACAGATCTCCGGCTCCTCCACCAGCGCGATGAAGGTGTTCTCAAATCCCATAAAGGCTACCAGCTGCTGGAAGGGCATCAGACCGATGATGCCCATGGCCGCCGACTGCCGGTGGTCAATCCCGGAGGCCTCCCAGTCCTTCTTCGCCAGCATATCCCAGTCCAGGTTCTCCGGCATGGCGGGCGCCTTGATCACATCATGCCAGTGCTCAATGTCGTCCAGATCCAACAGGAAGTTGTTGGGCTCGGGGATACAACCGAAACCGGCGGACTCACTGGCCACATATTTCACACCCCAGATATCATACCGCCCATTGGGAGCAGGGGTAAGGTGAGTCTCGTCAAACAGGGAGGGTCCCACAATGCGGATGGTGGCCTCGCCGTTGTAGCCGGTAAAGCCCATGTTGTGCAGAGGGACGCTCTCCGGGATCTCGCCCTTCAGCACCCGCAGGAAATTGTCCTTGGGGGTCAGCTTCAGGCTCTCCAGAATTCTGCGGCGTTCACTTTCAGAATACATATCCGTGCTCCTTTCTTTCAGTCCAATTGATGAAGCGGTGTGTTACTGCGCCTTTCTCTCCGCGATCTCCTTGGCATAACCATCCACCTTCTCCTGGGTCAAACGATAGAAGAAGGTCACCAGCAGCAGGGCGACGATAAACAGGCCCAGAGGGATCAGGGCGTAGGCGTTGGTCAGGGCGCGGCGGATGGTGTCAGTGATCGGCTGCTCCGCCACATAGCCGGAGGCGTTCAGCACCGCGGGAACCAGGATGCCCACCACCGTCAGGGAGATTTTGACCGGCACGCCGGTCAGGCCCATAATGGTGCCGGTGCAGTTGATGCCGGTCTTCCACTCAGAGTACACCGCGCAGTTGGAATAGAAGGTAATGATACCGGGCGTAGCCAGGGCCAGGGCAAACTGCACCACCACCATGGCCGCCGTGAAGAGCACCGCGTCTCCGGCGGTGGCAAAGTACCAGGCGCCGAAGACCGCCACAGCGCAGACGATGAGGCCTGCCTGGACAATCCGCTTGATGGGGAAGCGGCGGGCGATAACGTTGGCCAGCAGAGAGGCCACCACGCCGGCAAAGTTGGTAATCGTCAGATAGAAGGCGCTCAAATCCGGCCGCCCCAGGCTCATCTCGAAGAGATATACCGCCATGTAGGAGAAAACAAACAGAGACAGCTGGGTGCAGGAGTTGAGAATCAGCACCCACAGAAGCTGAATATTGGAGGAGATGACCTGGAGAATCTGACGGAAGGTGATACGGTTTGCCTTCCGGCTCTCCTCCGTCTTCTTCCGGGCGGTGGCCTCCAGCTCGGCTCTGGTGGGCTCGTAGCCCTTGGTCATGGCAAAGTGGAGCCAGTAGCCCGGGATGGTCAGAGCGCCCATCAGCGTGGCCGCACCGGCGTAGCCGATCACAGGGTGGGAGAACAGGCCGATCAAAAACACGGCGATGTAGGAGACCACAATGCCGCAGGCCTTGTTCCAGGCGTTGCGCATGCCGGACAGGTGGGAGCGCTCCTGCTCTGTGGAGGCGCACACGCCGATGAGGGAGACGTTGGCGCACCAGGCAAAGTTGAAAAATACGATGTAAATACCAAAGCAGATACAGGTGGCCACCACCGCCACGGTGGCGCTGAACCCGAAGGTATAGAGGGTCGGCGCAAACCACTGGAAGGCGTGGGAAATGACAATCAGCGGCGCCATGACCAGGATCATGGTGCGGTACCGGCCGTATTTGCCCGGGCGCATGGCGTCAATAAAAGCGCCCCAGCAGAAGGCCATCACAAAGTCGAACACATTGATGATCGTGTTCATGACGCCCACCGCCCCCAGAGGCAGGGCAATCACCGTGGTGAGGAAATACGTCCAGTAGTAAGTTTTGAAGCTGACGGAAAGGGAATACATAAAGTCGCCGATACCAAACCAGGTCTTCAATGTTCTGCTTAAAGGCTTCTTGTTCACAGGCTCTCCTCCATTCTCTACAAGCGTTTTGCCTCTTCTGCTGCTCCTGCTGCGCTCCCATCTCCCCTCTCTCCGCCGCGCTAAAATTATGCATAATTTTGGCAGTTGGTTTTCTTTTGGATTTCTTATCGCATTAAATTGACTGTTTTCTACATATATATTCTTTCTGTTTGCCTCTTGTATTTTACGAATATGCGTGGTAATATAGTACCGTATTTTACTTCATTTTTTCTTTTTTTGACTGTATCGCCATAATAAAACATTTTGAGGCAAAAATCATCCGCAATTATTCCCTAAGTTTTTCTGAACTAAATGTGAATTTTTCATTATGAATTTTTCACAAGCCCGCAGGTCGGGGGATTAGCACATTTTCAATATAGTCCCCCTGGGGCAGCAGCGGATTGTCACATTTTGTGGTTCTGCCGCTGCCGCCATTGGAAGATTTTCACACACCCCAGGAGGTGCAGCCATGCAATTGCCACTCTATTTGTTTTTGGATGAGTTGTCTCAAACCTGTACGCAGATCTCCGGCGCCTTTGACGACGATGGAGCGCTATGCGACGGTGTCCGTTTATTTTCCGGCGATGCGGTCTATGAGCCCAACTGTCTCTACGTAGTGCAGGAAGAGTTCATGGGAGACTACTTCCTGTTCAGCAAGGGCCACGGGTTTCTGCCCCCCGCCGTTCTCTTCTGCTCCGGTTCAGCAGATCAGTTTCAAATCAAAAACAGTGTACTCTGCTGCAGCGGGGAATCCTTCTTTGCCTTTTTCAACCGCTTGCAGTCCTTGTGCGACCGCTGCAGCCGGCTGGATCTGGCGCTGACCGAGTGCAACAGCCGTCAGGCGCCCTACCGTGAGTATCTGGATCTCTGCTTTCCCTTTATCCAGAATCCCATCATCCTCTACGACCACGACTACATCATCATCGCCGACTCCCGGGGCCTCCATCCCCTGCCCGACGACACCGACTGGATCAATCTCACCTCCGCCGGCTACTGGACGCCCGAGGTCCGCACCACGGCTCTTCTGGACATGGGAGAGAAGAAATACCCCCACAATCAGGCCTACTACTATGATTCCAACAGGTTTTTTCACAATTTTGCCCTGATGAATATGTGGGATGACAATACCTTTCTCTCCACCATCTGCGTCCACGAGATTTTCACTCCCATCACCAAGTCCCAGCTCTTTTTCATCAACCATCTGGGGCTGAAGCTGACGCCGCGATTCCGGCGGGAGGTGACACAGCAGCTTCAGGCCAAAGATCTCTTCGACCGCTTCCTTCAGTCCATGCTGCTGAAAAACACCTATAGCCAGGAGTTCATCGCCTCCCGGCTGCAGCTGGTGGACTGGGACCCGTCCAGCAAATACTTTGTCTTCGGCTTTGCCGACACCAGCGATGTACTGCAGAGCACCTATTTCCCCATGCGGATGCAGAACATCTTCCACAATTGCCGCACGGTACCTGTGGAGGACCTGCAGGTAACGGTGGTGCGGGTACAGGACAGCATCCACATGAAGGATTTCCCCGCCCTCATCGCCATCATCCGGGACTCGGTGGTCAAATGCGGCGTCAGCAGCATGCTCCACTCCTTCTCTGACATCACCATGGGCTACCGGCAGGTACGGGCGGCCATCGAACTGGGCCGCCGCATCGCTCCCACCGCCTGGATTTACCAATATGAAAAATTTGCCATTGATTACATTGTAAAGTTTGCCATGGAGTACTCCCCCCTGTCCATGCTGTGCCACTCCGCCGTGCTGCAGCTGAGCCAGGAGGACGAAGCAAACGGCACCTGCTACCTGGACACCCTGGCCGCCTATCTCACCTGTGAGAAGAACATCGGGAAAATTGCCGAGGAGCTGTTTATCCACCGCAACACGCTGATGTACCGGTTGGAGAAAATCCGTGCGCTGACCGGCATCGACTACGACGACACCGAGGAGATGGAGCACATTCTGCTCTCCATTCGCATCCTGCGGCTATACCGGAAGAATATTTTCACCCGTCAGAATCTGTCAGACTTGTAAAGGAGGCGTTCCCATGAAACCATCCACCTATGAAGACCGTCCCTCCGCCCCACAGGAGGAGCAGCCCCGCTGGCGCAGCATCAACGGTACCTTCCAGACTGCTCCCATCGTCCCGGAGGAGTTCCATCTCGGCGCTTTTCTCAAGGATCCCGGCGTCCGCATCAGCTTTGTGGTGGCGCTGCTGGGCATCGCGCTGGCTGGGGTGTCCGCCTTTCTGGCCAGCGGGACGGTGCGCAGTGCTCTTTGCATCCTGGGCGCGGTGATTTCTATGGGGGCCGTCAGCCAGATTACCGGTTATATCAACAAGCGCACTGCCTACGAAATCCTCTCCAAAGGCGAAACTAGCGGCAAAACGGAGGAGAAGAAGACCAAGTAACCCCACGGCGCAAAAAATCGGCAGGATCCGGAAATTCCGGATCCTGCCGATTTTCAGACCGCCAACAACACACCGTCCCGGTCCCTCTCCGGGAAAGCGGAAGCCGCCGGCCAATGGCCGGCGGCTTCTCGTCTCTCATAAAGGAGATCTTTCGCTCATGGGGTTACTTCTGGTTCTCCACGAACACAGACAGCCGGTGCAGCAGAGCAGCCAGCTGGGCCCGGGTGGTGGAGCCCTGCGGATCCATACGGTAACCGCCCACGCCCTTGAAGATGCCGAAGTCATACAATACCTGGAAGGCATCGTTCTCCGCCTCGGTCATCAGATCCGCGTCGGCGAAGGCCGTCAGATTCTCGGGCAGGGTGCAGTCGATCCCGGCGTGCCGGAGGTACTTCACCAGCATCTCGGCGAAATCGCCTCTTGCCACAGGGGCATTGACATCAAAGCTCTCGCCCTCCAGCAGCTGCATCTCCATGGCCCAGTTGGCAGCGGAGGTGTACCACTGACCGGCCTCGATCTGAGGATACTTCGCACCCTCGTAGGCCGTGAGATCCACGCCGTCCAGACGGGCCAGCACCGTCACCACCATGGCGGAGGTGATGGCCTTGTCGGGCGCATAGAGATCCTCGCTGACACCGATCATCAGCTTCTCCTGATAGGCCCAATCCACATCGGCATAGAACCAATCGTTGACGCTGACATCCCGGAAAATGCCGTCGGTGTCCTGAGTATCATCTGTACCCGGCTTCACAGAGGGCTTGGGGGGATTGACGCTGGACATATTGCCGCCGCCACCGCCGCCGCTGCTGCCGCCGGGAACGGTGTAGTTCTGAGCGGCCTTCTTCACCGTGTTGGTATCGCTCTTATCCGTACGGAACTCGGCGGCGATGGTGTGGGTACCGGTACCGGCATCCCGGAAGGTCTGGGCGCGGATGGTGATCTTGGTACTGCCTTCCTCCGCATCAAAGTCCTCTCCCCGCACCAGCTCCTGGCCGTCCAGGAAGAACTTGCAGAACTGGTTAAATGCACCGTTAGAGCGGAACACCTGGTCGGTGTAGCTCTCCAGCACCTCCGGCACGCTGTCCAGCAGCTGGTAGCCCTCGTCGGTGGCGTTCCACACGTTTTCGTTGGTGTTGTCCAGAATCTGCAGCGTGAACGTCTTGGTTTCACGGTTCCCGCTCTGGGTAAAGTAGGCCTCCACCGTGAAGGTAAAGGTGCCGTACTCCATGGGAACGCCGTAGATCTTGCCGTTTTCGTACAACGTAACGCCCTCGGGCATACTGTTGGTGCCGGAGAGGAGCGTAAACTGCACCGCGTTGGAGGAACCCATAGCGCTGGTCTGGATCACGCTGGCGTAGGGCACGTACTTGACGCCGCCCACGAGAGTGTCGGTGACGATCCTCTCCACACCGGCGGAGCCCTCCAGCTTGATGCGGATTTCCTGGTCGTCTTCGGTAGTCTCCGTTCCCATAGTCGCCTTGATGACCAGGGTGCCGCTGACCGTACCGGTCACGACGTTGCCGTTCTCGTCCCGCTTGGCCACCAGACGGATCCGGGCGATGTTCTCCATCCGATTCGTGGTGTCAAAGACATCCAGCGTCCCAACAGAGTCCGCCCGGACGGTCCAGTACTCGTCCAGCTGCACGTTCTCGGCGCCTTCCAGACTTACGGACAGTCCGCTGAGAGCCTTATCGCCGATATTGGAAATGAACACATCATGGTAGTAGTCGTGGGCGCTGTCCAGATAGACCTGACGGACCGAGTTTCCGGTCTCCTCATCCTTATTCACATTGGCGGCGTTGACATAGAGCTTGGGCCCTTCCTCTTGGGTCACGAAGGTCACCCAGTAGTTTTTCAGGGCCTTTCCGTTAGCGGCCGCCGCGGAGTACTGCACCGCCTCGCCCCAAGGAGTCGTGACAGTGGTTTCCCCGTTCTTCTGCTCTGTACCGCTGCTGCCGTTATGTCCGGCATAGACCGTCACGCCCTCGCCTTGGAAGAATTCCGGGAGGAGCGTGACCGTGCCGTCCTCGTCAGCCGCAATCGCCTTATCTCCATCTGCATCCAGCAGGAACAAGGTCTGGCAGCCGTAGTTCACATCCGCCCCGGGATAGCCGTAGTAGTAGCCGTCCACATCACCCGGCATCACCCAGGTGTCGCAAGTGATCGTGTAGGTAGCCGTGCCTGCAGTCGCCGCATCCTCCGCACTGTACTTCTTTACCACAGTGGCATCTTCGACACGGAAATATGTATCCTTTTCTTCATTGGGAGCCGGCTCACTCGCCACCTTTTCCTCTTCCACATAGGGTAGCGCCACGATCTTTCTCTGGTACATGACCGTGCCGTCGTCCCTCTTGAAGACGCTGAAAATCACTCCGTCACCGCTATAATTCGCGTCATATCCCAGACTGCTGAACAGTTCCGACGTGATATCCTCAGCGCCCGACGCCTGGGCCTCGGCCAGCGTGTTGAAGTTGCCTACACAGGAGTACACGTACGCTTCAGGATTCTCAACGGAAGTATTATTTTGATAATACCACAGGCGGAAGTAGTAGGTACTATCTACCGGATTCCCGGAAGAAAGTCTATATTCCCGCACTCTGATCCCCAGCGTGTCATCTGTATAGGAACTGGAAGTTCTATATACAGAACTTCCTCGATTGTTCATGAGGCCAGACTCGGAAACATGGTCGCTCGGCACATAAAGGTAGACATACATGGGCCGGACCGCCACCACGCCGCTGCTGCGGGAAAAGACAGCAGTCAAGCTCACCGCACGCCAATTCGAATAATCCGCCTGGTAACCGCCGGCATCGACCTTGGTGGAGTTCCCAGCCGCAACTGCAGCATCCAGCTCCGCCTGGGTGCGGTAATACCCGGTATAGACCTCCATGGATAAATCCTTCCAGGAATCGCCCAGTCCCAGCTGCACCTTGGTCTCACTGCCGTCCCAGCCCGCATCTGTACGGACAGAGATCTCCGTCACTCCGATCGGCTGCCCGTTTTCATCGTAACTGTAGTCCGGCATATAGTAGACATCGTTCACAGCAAGTGCTGCGGCAGACTCTTCCACGGGATATACCTTTGTCCCGTCAAACAGGCTGTCTTCCGCGGAAGCATCTATGGTCACATCATATCCCGTATTCTCAGCGGGATTCAGCTGATCCCCGTCGCCGACAATCAGCTGCAGATGGATATTATCCCAGCCGTTCCAGCCCTTTGTGAGATCCACCGTGGCGTCCTGCTCCAGGATCGTGGATACGCCGTCCTGAATCAGAACCACTTTGTCCCCTTCCTTCGGGGAGATACTTCCTGCCGTCAGGATCGTGGACAGCGGCATCTTCGCCAGCTCCTCGGGTAGATACCCATAAAGGTCGAAGCTAACTTGATAGTCTACCTCCATGGGCATCAGGTTGAAGTCACGGTCGACGACGGTGGTTGCGCGTGCCGCCGCCGAAGAATAGGCGGAGGTTTCCGCCGTGGAAGCGGACTGCTCCGTCAGGGACATGACTTCCTGTCCCCCCGTCTCCGCTGCCAACGCTGTGGCCGGCAGCAGAGTGACCAGCATCAATGCCGTCAGCAGCAATGCCAGTCCTCGCCGTAGTTTTTGCATTTGGGTTCCCTCCTTTTAATGATCTACAAGAGCCAGCAGCTCCTGCATGGAATAAATGCGGCTCTGCCGCAGATTTCCCCGCATGTCGTCAAACACCAGCGTCCCGTCCGCCAAAACGTCGCACAGCTCCGGCAGATCCGCCAGCGTCTCGCAGTTTTCGTCCAGCAACAGGCCGTAGCGCTGCCCCTGGGCGGAGATGTATTCCGTGATGATCTTGTCCCCCACCTGGGTGACATAGGTAAGATAGGCGTCAGGCTCCAGCGTGCACACCAGCTCCCCACTCTCCCGGTCGTAGACCTCCGGCGTGCCGTGGAGGGGCGAGGTAATCCGGTACGCGTCGGTGAAAAACTCCTCGTACAACGTCCCATCCGGCGCCTCCCCGGCCGTCTCGGAGAGCAGGCTGCCGTCTATGGCCGAGTAGCGGCGGATGGTCCCGTCGTTGTAAAAGACCTCCAGATAGCTGCCGCTCTCATCCCGGCGGTACTGCTGGTCGTACACCTGCTCCGCGTCGGGCAGGGCCGTCTCCGCCAGCAGCGTCCCGGCCGTGTCGTAAAGCCGGAAGCCGTCGTAACGGAACAGCATCACCGTGCTGCCGTCGGCGCTGACCCGGGCCTCGTCGTGGAGGTCGCCGGGGTCATAGGAGGCCAGCTGGGCCTCCGGGTGGTCCTCCAGCCGGAGAATCCGCAGGGAGGGGGTGTCCCGGTTGGCCACCAGAATAAAGTCCCCCGCCGCCTGCACAAAGTCCCAGGGACCGCCCTCCTCTACCTTCTCCAGCAGCCGCGCGCCGCTGTCAAACACGCAGTAGGCCCCGTCCGCCGTGGCGGTGAGGGTGTGGTCCGCCGTCCGGGCAAAGGCGGTGATGTCCGCGTCGGTGTAGGCCACCTCCGCCTGTTCCCCCGTCACCGGGTGAATCCTCACCAGGATGTTCTCCGTGCCCACATACACGCCGGTCTCGTCCGCCTGCACATGGAAGGGCAGCTGGGAGAGGAAACCGCCGGTCTGGGCCATGGCCTCCAGGTCGATGACCGCAAAAACCGACTCCTCCGAGCTGGTGGCGGAGAAGGCCAGATACTGGCCGTAGAAGCCCCCCTCAAAATGGGTGTAGTCGGAGGCCTCGTAGAGCTCCACCACGTTCTCGCTGTCCCGCAGGTCGAACACCTGGAGGGAGCCGTCGGAAAAGCTGGCGGCCAGCCAGTTCCCCGAGGCGTCCAGGGCCAGGAGATTGTCCTCCGGGTCGGCGAACACATCGTTAGGCAGCACACTCTGGTGCTTGTCCTGGAAGGAGACCGCCCGCAGGGCCTCCCCGGTCTTCACGTCGTAGACGGCGGCCACGTTCTCATCCTTATACACCGCCGCCGCAAGGGACCGGTCTCCCGAGAGGGTGATGGTAGTGGCCGCCTTGCCGCTCCACCGCTCCGCTCCCTCCGCCAGATCGTAGCACCGGATGGCCCCCTCTCCGGCGTACAACAGGGTGTTCTCATCCACAAACACCACGTCCGCCAGGGCGGACTGCTCCGCCGGGAGCTCCGCCAGGGTCTCGCCGGTGTCCGTATCGAACACCGTTACAAGGCCGCTGGTCAGCGCCGCCGCCCGGGTCCCCGAGGGGGAGAGCGCCGCCTTGATGGGCTCGCTGGGCAGCGCCAGCAGCCGGTGGGCCTTGAAGCCGTCGGTCAGGTCGTAGACCCCCAGGGCGTTGGTCAGGGCCCGCTGGGCCTGGGCCGTCTGGGGGGGATCGAAAATACTGCCCTCGGTGGGGATGGCCGCCAGGGCGTAGGAGAGGGCCCCGTCCACGTCCCCCTCCCGGAGGGCGTTGGCAGAGTACTCCGCCAGGGCATAGGCGTTTTGCAGCCGCTCCATCTGCTTGAGGCCCACAAAGGCGGTGAAGCCGCCGGCCAGAAACACCAGCGCCAGCAGCGCCGCCGTGACCCGGCAGCGCCGCCGGTGGCGCTTCATCCGCGGGTCCTCGTCGTGGAGGTGCTCGAAGGCCCGGAGCATTTCCGCCGCCGTCTGCCAGCGGCGGTTGGGGTCCGGATCCATGGCCTTGCGGATGATGGCCGCCACGGCGGGGCTCACCTCCTGGTCGGAGATGGGCAGCACCTCCCGGGCGTCCTGGGCAGGCCGCCTGCCGGTGAACAAATGGTACAGGGTGGCCCCCAGACTATAGATATCCGAGCGCACGTCCAGCAGCACGGTCCGCTTTCCGGAGCCGGTACTCCCCCGGGAGGAGACGGGCACGGAGGGCATCACCGTCTCCGGCCCCTCCGGCTCGGAGACCCGGGTGAGCACGTCGTCCTCGTCCCGCTCCGTGGCCCCCATCCCGGCGTAATCCATGCCGTAGTGCTCCGGCGAGGCGTAGCCCCGGCTGAAGCCCACCCGGACAGCCCCCTCCTCCCCCAGCGCCAAGGCAATGTTGAAGTCGATGAGGCGGATGTCGTTTTGTGGGGTGCGCATGATATTGGAGGGCTTGATATCGCTGTGGAGAATGCCGTGGGGCGGACGGCTGTGGAGGTAGCACAGGGCCTCCAGCAGCTGGCAGGCCCACTCCACCACCTGGGCCTGGGGGAATCGCTCCCCCCGCTTCAATGCCTTGTCCAGGCTCTCCCCCTCGATGTAGTCCATGACGGTGTAAACCGTCTCGCCCTCGGTGACGAAGTCATAGACCTGAGGGATATAGGTGTGGCTCAGGTTTTTCAGGGCGTCCACTTCCCGGCGGAGGACCTCCGGCTTGGCGGTGATGGTCCGCTTGTCCGCCTTCAGCACCACCCACTTGCCAAGACGGAGATGCCGCCCGAGATAGACGACGCCGCCGCCCCCCGAGCCGATCTCCTGCAGGATTTCATAGGTTGATGCGATAATCTGCGACATAACTTCTCCTTACCGGCTCAATGGCGGCGCTTGCCGAATTCCTTCTCCAGCCGGGCCCGCAGGCGCCTGCCGGAGATCCGGAAGCCAACGACAGCCACAACGCCCAGAAGGGCCGCCGCCGCCATCACACCGATTCCGCCATAGAACAAAAGCTCGCTTCCGCTCATGGCTTACTCCTCCCAGATGTAGTCCGCGCCGCCTGTTCCAAAGGAGACCCGGCTTCCCCGACGCAGGGGATGGGGTACGTTGGGGGTCAGCTTCTGGCCGTCTACAAAGGTACCGGCACTGGAGGTCAAGTCCACCACTGCGTAGCTGCCGTCTCCCCCGCGCTCTATGGCGGCATGGCGGCGGCTCACCGCCTTGGTCTTTTTGTCAAATTCAAAATCGGACTGGCGGTGTCCCACCGACACGTCAAACCGCCCGATGGTGAAAGCCTGTCCGGGCTGGATGTCAATGAGAATCTCCCGGGGCAGCCCTGCCTCGCCCACCAGACGCAGGCAGACCTTTCCGCCCTCCTGGTCCATCAGCTGGGTGATCTCGCAGTCCTCGGTGCCGGGGGCCCAGACCGGTGCGGCCTGAGGCATTCCGCCGTACTGGGGCGGAGGAGCCATCTGGGGGGGCATCTGATGGGGCATGTCCAGGGGGCGCGTAGCGGAGAAGCCCTCAGCCGCCGCGCCCAGGAAAATTTCCTTCTGCTGGGGCTCCTTTTTTCCAAAGAGTCCCTTCTTCTCCGGCTTTTCCTTCTTGCCGCCGAACAGCGGCTTTTTCTCTTTTTTCTCCTTCTTTCCCTTTCCACCGTCTCCTCCGGGGTTCAGCTGGATGACGATATCGTCCATTCCGCCGGCCTGTGGTACCGGAGGGGGAGGCGTCTGGCGGGGCGGCTGAACAGGCGGCTGCACCGGCTGTGCCTGGAAAGGCGGAGGGCTCTGAAAGACCGGAGCCGCCGGCGCGGGAGTCGGAACCGGCTGGGGAGCAGGGGGCTGATACGCCGGCGGGGGCGAATTCCTGCGGACCTCCGCCGCCTCCTCCGCCACAGCCTCCCCAGGCTGCATCTGCCGCAGCATCTGCAGAAACGCCTTGGGCTGGAAATCCTGCATAATGGCCCGGAGCACCTTGTTCTCCATGGCCGGGTCGGACACCGAGTTCTTTCGGGAGAGCTCCACCGCCATTTCCCGCAGCGCATCAAAAGTCACGCAGTCCTGCCGGGAGGGAACGTAGAGATAGCTCACCGCGCCGTCCCGGTCTGCGTAAAGATACTGAGGATCCAGCACAAAGGAGAAGGGCTTTAAAAACCAGTCGCCGCAGTCCAGCAGAGGCTGGAGAATCTGGCTCCAGAACCGCAGGTACTCCCGGGGCGTATGGACGCCGAAGCGGTACTGCAGCTTGCTGCGACTACCCAGCTCATAGGTACACTCCGCCATACCGTCCACGCTCCGGTACCGGAAGGGCACCAGGAAATCCGGCCGGTCTGCCTGAATGGTATACAGGGCCTTCCGGTCCACCTCCTCCTCTGGAAAGCGGACCACGAGCATGAGCCCGGACAGATCGTTTTTGGATTCAATGTCGTATATCATATCCCTGCGGCTCCTTTCTTGAACTCCAGAAGGGTGATAAACTGCCAGCCGTCGCCGGTTTTCACAGGGGCGCTGCCCTCATAGAAGCTGCCCGCCTCCAGGAAGGCCGGCTCGATCACCACCTCGCCCTGCAGGCTGACGTAGCCCCACAGGTCTCCCACTTTGACTGCGGCAAGATGCTGGCCGAAGGACAACGCGTCGTCAAACTGGAAGTCGATGCGCACTGCGCCCTCGGTATCGATAAAGCCCCACTTGCCGCCCTGTTTCACGGCGGCCCAGCCGTCGGCGAAGGGGCGGGCGTCCTCGTAGCCCTCTCCCACCTGTTCGCCGTCCACGATCAGAAGCATCCGACCGTCCTTCTGGACGAACACCGCCTCCTGGGCGTAGCAGCGGCCCAACTGGTCCATGGCGATTCCGTCATACTCCGGCTGAATCAGCCAAGTTTCCCCGTCGGCCTGGAGAACGCCCCACTTGCCGTCCACCTTGGCCGCCGCGGCGCCGTTGGAAAACATGCCCAGCTCCTGAAGGGGAACCCCGCCGGTGTTGAAGTTTCCATCCGCCAGGGTCCACACGCCGTCAATGAGAAGGCCCAGACGGTTGTCGCCATAGTTGGTGAAATCCGAAGCATCCCCGTGGAACAGGGCCACCCGATTTCCGTCCTGATCCACGCCGATCAGCTCCCCGGCCTCCCAGGCCACCGCCTGTCCGCCGCTGAAGGTGCTGATCTTCTTGTACTCACAGGGCACCACCAGCTCCCCGCCTGCGTTGGCCAGCCCCCAGTAGCCGTCCAGCATCACCTGGATGGCCCCGTTGCAGGTGGCGGTGGCGTCCTGATAGGTGGAGCGGTTGAGCCGGTACTGGTACCGCGTATCCTCATAGAGAGCCGTCACCTCCGGGCTGCCGGTCTTCTCAATGCCGCTGCGCAGCACGGTAAAGGCGTCCGAATACTTGTTGATGCCGAGGTAATATTCCGCCGCCTCCAGGAACACCGCCGGGTCCGCATCCTTGCGGGCCATCTGCTTGTCCAGCAGGTTTGTATACTTCCTCGGATAGCCGCTCTGGTCCATCATGTGCAGATAGGCGTCCTTCAGAGCCTCCTCCGCCGCCAGGGTGTACTTGTCCTCATAGCCCGCCGCCTCCTCCAGCAGGGGGATGGCCCGGACGTAGATCTCATCCGCGGTGTAGGCCGCGGCCTGCTCCAATAATTTCGCCTGCTTCTGGGCGTCGGATTCCGCCGTGACCGCCACCAACCAGGACAGAGCCAGCAGCAGTGCGCATCCAGCGCCCAGCAGAACGCGTTTTGTGCGTTTCACCAGAGGATACCTCCTATCGGATAAACAAGGTCAGCACCATGCCGACGTACAGGAAAGGAACCAGGGGAATGGAATCTTTGACGGTAATCTTTTTCAGTGCGATCAGCGCCAGGGCCGTCAGGGCCGCCAGCACGGACCCGTACAACATAGTGGGCAGTACGCCGCCGAAGCCCAGATATAGCCCCGACACGGCCATCAACTTCACATCGCCGCCCCCCAGCCCTTTGCGGCTGATGAGATATACGGCCAGGAAAATGAAGCCCGCCAGCAGAAAGCCCACCATACCGCTGAAGGCCAGAAACAACGTCTCCTCCGTCCGCAGCAGCAGCTGGGGCACAATAACCAGCACCCAGGCGCCGGCCATCACCGCCACCAGGCGGTTGGGGACCCGCTTGTTTTTCAGATCGCCTGCCGCCGCCACATAGCCGAACACAAGCAGCAGCGCCCGAAGCAGCAGCTCCGCCCCGTCCAGCCTGCCCCGCTGCACCAGGACCAGCCCGCCGCAGAGGACCGGAATCCCGATGTAGGGCAGCCAGGTTTTCCACTCTCGCTTCATGGCGTGTACCCCTCTCCCTTGCCGCCCAGCCAGGCCTTGGTCAGCACCTCCTGGGTGACGTGAAGCTTGGGCGTTCCCGTGGGCATCAGCAGCGCGCCGAAGGTGTAGTCCACGTCGTACTCCACCACGATCTTCACATCCCCGTCGGCGGTGAGCAGCTGGCTGTCGTTGGCGCCGCTGGAGCCCAGGGAGAAGAGGCTGAAGTCGTAAAAGTCCAGTCCGTCCAGCCCGTCGGACACGTAAAAGGTCTTCAGATACTCGTCGCCGGACATGCCGCCGTTGGCCAGATACCGGCCCACTAGGGGGCGGACCATCTGCTCAAAGACAGCGCTGCTTCCCTCCTGCAGCCCGTAGTTCAGCAGCAGCTGCAGGGACTGCTTGGGGTCGGCGGCGACCTGGTCGGCCCAGCCCTCCACCTGATTGAGAGCCGCCTCCCCGTGGGCGCCCACCTGGTCGGGGTCCAGCCCCTCCAGCCCGTTCAGCAGGCCGTTGAGGTTGTCTTTGAAGGTGTCCGCCTCCACCTGGACCTCCTCCGCCTTGCCGGCGGAGGCCACAATGGCGTCGGACATGCCGGTGACGTCCAGTACATAGCAGTACATGGACACTGTCTGGGCTGTCTGGGTGATGGCGTAGTGGATTCTGGCCTGGATCGCCACAATGTTGATCAGACTCAGAATGGAGGTGATGGCCAGCACAAACAGCAGAAAGCTGCCGATGGTCTCCACCACAATATAGCCCCGCTCGTCTCTCGCCACGGCTCAGTACCCCCTATAGTCTGTCACGCTCACCGGCAGCGTCCCCGGCGGCACCACGCCGTTGACCCCCTGCTGGGCGAAGGGCATGGACAAGAACAGCATCTTCAGCTCCACGCTGGTGGTGATGCTGAAATCGGTGATGGCGTTGTCCATCCGGAACAGCTGGGCGCTGCTCATGGCCTGCTCCCGCTCCTCCCGGCTGCCCAGGCTGCCGAAATTCTCCCGCTTGTTGGTGACGTTCAGCTCGATGAGCTTCGCCGTCCGCTGGGCCAGGGTATTGCCGTCCACCAGCAGCAGAAACAGCCGCAGATAGTCCTTGTATCCCAGGGTGACGCCCTCGTCGTCGCCGTCGTTTCCGCCGCCGGAAGAGAAGCTTCCCGAGGAGAGCTCCCCTACCGTGCCGGAGGCAATGTTGTCCAACTGGCCCGACAGGCTGAAGCGCCAGGTATTGTCGCTTTTCATCAGGGCCACGTTGTCCCCGTCCTTGAGGCGGCTGACGTCGATCACCGACTCGCCCAGGGCCATAATCAGCCGCACCAGCTCCGCCGCCACAATGGCGAAG
>CALXDC010000015.1 GCA_944386975.1 uncultured Oscillospiraceae bacterium
GAGATTACCCGTGTCAACTATGAGCGGGAACTGGCGAAGAAGGAACTTCATCCCCAGCCGGTGCGAGGATTTTTTGACGAGGCAGTTTCCGCCTGACCCAAACCGTGACCCAGACGAGGTCCAGAGCGAACGGAAACAATGGGACAGTCGGTGTGCAACATTCCACTTATCCGGAGCAGAAAGGGGCAAATCGTGCCCTATGGAGCGGAAAGCATCACGGAGCCGCGTCTCATAACCCGGAGGTCGCAGGCTCGAGTCCTGCCGCCGCAACCAGAAATCCGCTGAAATCTTGCGATTTCAGCGGATTTATTTTGCTTTTGTGTGCTTTTAAATACAAACGGCAACTATTCTTTCCAGGCACAGAGATTGGAAAGAATAGTTGCCTCAGGGAGAAATTTATCAATTAGTACTGCTGCTCCAGCAGGTTCATGAATTTATCCAGCTCTTTCTCGTCCATGCTCCAGCCGTTGTCCGCGGGAGGATAGATGCCGTTTTTGACCTCTTCGTTAAAGGCGGAGGCGCCCTGAATGCAGCTGCCGATCACATTGGCGTAAGTTTTGGCGTGCTGGGACATAGCCTGGGGCGGGATGAACCCAAAGAGGTCGAAGATAACCATCTCAGACCCATCCGCGGCGCCGCCGGCAGCCACAGCCACAACAGGAATCCGCAGATGCTTGGCCACAGCGTTGGTCAGTTCCCGGCTGGTCATCTCGATGGTCATGCCGACCATACCGTTCTCCTGGTACTCATATGCTTTGCGGAATACCTTCATAGCGTCCTCGGCAGTGACGCCCGTGCGGCGGTATCCGCCTACATTGTTGGTCTGCCAACCGGAGAGACAGCCCACATGACCGAATACAGCAATATTGTTGTCCGCCATGGCCTTCAGCACCTCGTTGGTGACGCCCATAGGCATGACACAGTCTGCGCCATCCGCCAGCAGCCGGGCGGCCTCCTGAATGGCGATGGTCTTGTCGGCGTACTGCTGGGTCTGCATAACAGCATTCAAGCAGATGTTGGGCGCCATCTTCTTCTGCATTCGAGTCCACCAGTGGATATTCTGTGCACGCATTTCGCTGTTCTCGCCGGGAGCGGTGTAGCGGACCAGGTCCACGCCGGCCTTCTCACACATCATTGTGAACACAGGGTCCAGGTAGGCGGTGCCCACCATGGAGATCTTCTTGCCCTTATCCTTCATCTTCTGAAGGTGCCAAACGGTGGTATGCCCCTTCTTCACAGGGGACATAGGGATGTCACTCTTTTTGACGTCTACTTCTACGGCCATAATTCTTCTCCTTTTCCGGCAATTGGTTTTATAGGTTCTGTCAATCCTTTTTGGGACCGGGGATACAACCCTCCACTGTGAAGCTGAACGGCCTCTCCTGGGTAATCATCAAGGTGCCGCCGTTCACATCAACGGTCTCACCCTGCATAAAGTTGGCCATCGGCGTACACATGGCGAAAACCACCAATGCCACATCGTCCGGATTCATAGCCAGCGGCGTGGCGTCCGGAGCGCCTGCCCCGTGGGCGTCGCGGACTGCCTTGTACTCCGGCCCATACAGGGAAAAAGCCTCTGTACCCTCAGTAAATACGCCGGCACTGAGCATCCCGCCAGGAGCCACGCAGTTTACGTTGATACCATACTGCCGAAGCTCCCCGGACACGGTCTTGGTCATAGCTACTACGCCGGCCTTAGCCGCCGCGTAGTAGCTGTTCATGCCGATCCCCTTGGGCCCTTCACCCAAATGGGCTGCCGAGGAGATGAATACAATTTTGCCCTTGATCTTATTGGCCACCATATAGCGCGCGGCGGCCTGCCCCAGGAAATAGCTGCCCTTCAGATCCGTATCCATAACCCGGTCATACACGTCCTCCGGCAAATCCAAATAGGAGTAGCTGGACCAGCCCGCCGCGCAGGTGACCAGCACATCCAGTCCGCCGAAGGTGGCCGTGGTGTAATCCACCGCCGCATAGCAAGAGGCTACCTTGGATACGTCCGTTTGCACCCAACTGACTTCATAGCCCTTGCCCTTGAAATCCTCCAATGCCCGTTTGGCTCTGGCCTCACCACGGGAAGCAATAACTACTTTCGCACCGGCCTCGCACAACCGGCTTACTACCATGTAACCCAGACCGGAGGCGCCTCCGCTGACCAAAGCCACTTTTCCCTTCATGCAGTTTACAAAAATATCCTGCAAGGGCGCCGCCTTTGCCGCATTCATGCGGGACAGGGATTCCGGATCAATCTGTCTCTGCTGTGTTTCTGCCATATTGTCCCTCCTTGTAAAAATGTATAAGTACATGCCGTTTTTTTATGTTTCTATTTACATTTTAACAAGGCTGCATTAGAATAAAATACATAAAAATATGTAAAACGCCATGTTTTGGCATACATAAAATTATGTATTTAGATAGCAGATATCAAACGGCCTTTTGGTGTTTTTTAGAGGATGAAACGCTATGTCTGTGGATACATCAAAAAAACGGATAGAACGGATTTATCGGATTTTGCTCCACTGTGGGGCCCAGCGCACGCAGTCCGACTTTTGCAGTCAGCTGGTCAAAGAAATTTCTGAGCTGGTGCCCTATGACCAGGCCCGGGTCCTGTTTCTGGACACATCGGGAAAAATCTGCGATTCACGGCTCTTTGGTGTCAAGGAGCGGCAGTGGAAGGACTTTCTGTACTACTATGAAAATGATCTGGTCCTCAGCAGATATTCACTGAAAGAGCCGATGCGCCTGTCGCAGAATGAGAAGGTATATGCGCAAAACTACTGGTATGATTTGGAGCAACAGGCGGAGGACAAAAATATCTTTGTGGATGACTATGTGCGCTCCCTTCGGCTCTACCACAGCATGGGCATCGGTCTCAGCGACAGGGAAAACTGCATTCGCAGTATCATCGTGTTGGATCGGATGCAGGATATCCCTTTCACCTATCAGGAAATCGCGCTGGTCAAGAAGATCCAACCGCTGCTGGAGAACTACCACATTGACCTACTGCTGGGGGCGGACGCCGTGCCTGCTCCGCTGCAGTCCTTCAAGCAGGCGTATCTTCTCACCCGGCGGGAGACGGAGATTGTAGCTCTCCTGACAGATGGCCTCACGCCGGCTCTTATCAGCCAGCGCCTCAGCATCAGTGTCACTACGGTCTATCGCCATATTGCCAACATCTATCAGAAGTGTCACATTTCGAATCGGCAGGAACTGCACAGACTGTTTTTCCGGACAGGAGGTACTCCGTTATGAGTGACAAGCGTGCATACGGGCCAAGCGGGGAAGCCCTATGCTCGATTTGTATAGAGACATTGCTTCACCGGAAGGATTTGCGGATATAGCGCAAGGCATTGGACGAGTGCGGACAGTATGAAGCTCCTGTTTCTCCCCGGTTTGGTCAGACGGGAGAAGAGCCCTTTTTACCAGGCTGCCGGCTGCTGTTTCAGCGGGCGCGGCCGCTGGGCGGGTTTCTCTCTGGATTTTTCATTTTGACTACCCGGCACAGTAAAGAGTGAAAAATCCGGTCCCTTATAAAAAATTCCGACCCACAAAGCGGGCCGGTGCTTGTTGGCCGGGAGCGCAAAGCGCTCCCGGCCTCAGTCTGTCGAGAAACCCGGTTTATGCATCAAGCATAAGCCGGGTTTCTGGCGTATAGAGGCCAAAGAAGTACAGGTGTGACTGGAGAAAGCTTCTCCTTCCACAACCAACAGGCCAGTTTTTTAGGTTCATAGCAGCAAATTTAAGCTTCACCCAGTCGGACACCTGGGCCAAGCCTCTGTACTGGGTATAACGCATGGCATGTTTTTCCTTGGCGTCGGCAAAGACCCGCTCAATGGTTTCTTTCCGCTGCTTGTAAAGCCTCTGGTATTTTGGCGTATAGCGGACGTCGTCGGCTAAGTCCTCATAATCCCTCCAGATATGCCGCTATACCGTTTTGACACAGTCTTTGGAATGGATGCACAGGTGGCGGGTGGGACAGTTGACACAAATGCGAGGATCACTGTCATGTATATTTCCAACGGAATCTACGCTTGGCCTGCCGTTGTCTTCACAGTATAACGGTTCCACCATCTCTATCACATTACAATCCATTTTTCCACATTCCAGCATCTTTCTCACCACCTCCTCCATTTTATCTCATCTAAAAAAAGCCCAGCCTAAGCTGAGCTTTTTCGACAGACTGAGAGGCGCGGCTTTTGCCGCGCCTCTTTGATCTGTCCGCAAGATCGCTTATTGCAGCACGATGGCGTTGACCGCTTCGATAAGATCCACCGCCGCCGGCCGCTCCACCAGGGCCACCGGCCGGCCGTCCACCTCCGCCAGACAGGTGCTGCCGTCCTGGCGGTACAGCACGATCTCCGCCTGGGGGTGGTTCTCCAGGTCGAAGGTCACCGTCAGCCGGATTTCCTCCTTCCCGGCGGGGGACGCATCGGTGAACTCCTCCGCTGTCAGGGCCTCCAGGGCGCTCTGAAGCTCGGTCACGTCCAGCTCCTCCTCTCCGTAGGAGAAGACCCGATCCTCGCCGTCGCCCTCGCTGGTGATGGGATAGGTCTCCCCTTCCAAGGTCACGGTGAGGCCCGTCACATGCTCAAAGTCCCCGGGCAGGATCTCCTGATGGCGGAGATCGTCGTAGGAGGCGGCCATGAGGGCCTCATAGTCGCTGCCGGAGATCTGGTAGAGGATCTGGGAGTCCCCCACCCGGGCGTAGGCGGTGATCTCCTCCTCTTCCTCTGTGTCCTCAGTCTCCTCCTCCGTCTGATCCGCCAGGGCCGCCAGCTCCTCCGGGTCCCGGCTGATGGAGAGGGTCAGGGTGTCGGACACCGTCTCCCCCTCCTCGTCCTCAGAGGTGTAATCCACCGCCACTGTCAGCTCCGGGTCGTCCAGACCGCAGGCGGCGATTTCCTCCTCCGTGGCGTTGTAGGTCACGTAGTCGGTGAGGTCCAGGCTGGTGATGGAGAGGAGGTAGTCCTCCACCAGGGCGGCGTCCAGGGGTTGGTCCGCCCCGTCTTGCTCCGTGAAGTACACGTCCTCCTCCCGCCAGGCGGCGGTGTTGTCCTCCTCATAGAAGATCTCATAGTCATCCGCCCCGGTGAAGCGGATGGCGCTGATCTGGTCAAAGTAGGGGGTGTCGTCATGCTGGATCATGTCCTCCAGGGTGACGTCGTAGGCGTCCAGGGGATCGGTAGCCGCCAGATAGACGTTGCCGTCCCCGGTGGAGACGTACCGCTGGGAATCCATGGCGCTGTAGTCCCCTAAGAGAATCTCATAGGTCTCCTCCTCTGTGGCGATTTCAATGGTACAGAGGGGATCGGAGAGGCCGTACTGGCCCAGATCCTCCGGCTCCTCGATGGTAAAGGCGGCGGAGAAGGCGGAGAACTGGTCCAAAAGCGCCTCCACCGCCTCCTCACTCACCGGGAAGGCCTCGTCGCCGTCGTAGAGCCAGGTCCCATCCTTGTGGAAGGCCAGGGAGGTATCCTCATAGTCCCAGGACAGGGTAATCACCTGGTCGGCGGGGATCTCCAGCACCACCTCCCCGCTGACCTTGATCTGTTCCTTTTCCTCCTCCATGCGCCACACCACCAGGGTGGCGGCGCAGGCCACTGCCAGGACCCCCAGCAGGACCAACAATCGCTTAGACCGCTTCATGCTGCAGCCTCCTTCTCCGCACGACGAGATAGATCCCCAGTCCCAGGTACGCCAACGGGAAGACCCCGATCATCAGCACCTTCAGGGTGGAGGCGGCGGACTCGGTGATGGAGAGATAATTGTAGTTGAGGGACTTGCTGCGGATGGCCATGGAGTCGGTCTCCCCGATAAGGGAGGCCACCGCGTTCATGGCCAGATCCCCATTGGCCCCGGAGGAGTAGGCGTTGTAGTTGTTCTCCAGGAAGTCGGAGGAAGAGAACCAGATCATCTGCCCCTCCCCGGCTTCCACAGACACCGCCAGGGCGAAGGGACCGTCGGTGTCCCCCTCCTCCTTTTCATAGGTGGTAAGAGCGTAGCCGTCCGCCTTGCTGAAAGCGGTGTCGGAGGTGGTGAGCAGAGCGGTGGCGCTGCTGCTGTCCTCCACCGTCAGGCCCATGGCGATGGGCAGGAGGACCTGGTAGTTCTCCTCGATAAGGGGATCGGTGATGTCGCTGGAGGCCATGTCTGCCGCCAGCACGAAGGGCCACTGGAAGAGGTAGTGGTCCCGGTCCTCCTCCACCACGACGCCCTCCGTGGCGGTGACGCCGTAGTCAGAGAGGAGACTGTAGAGATTGGTGAGGGACCCCTCCTCCAGGGGACCCGCCGCCACAAAGAGGCTGCCGCCCCCCTCCAGATAGTCCTGGAGCATCTCCTTCTCCTCCTCCGAGATGTCGCTCTCCGGGGCGTAAATCATGACGCAGTCCGCCTCCTCCGGCACGCCGTCGGAGGTGAGGAGGGAAAAGGAGGTGGTCTCCACGTTCTCCTTCTCCACCTGCTCGGCAAAGGTGGTGGGCAGCTCCGACTCCCCGTGACCTTCTAAGAGGTAGAGCTGGGGAAACTCCTCGCTGACCACATAGTCGATGGCGGAGGTGATGGCCCCCTCCCCGTCAAAGGAGACGTTGTAGCTGTAGGAGTAGACGTCCTCCTCCACCACGTAGATGTCATCGTAGGGGATGTAGCGGCTGCGCTCCCCGCTCTCCACGATGAGGCTGTTGTTCATCACCGTCTCATCGGTGTACTGCTGGGCGAAGGTGGGGTACACGTCCGGGTTCTTCTTCACCACGGAGATGCGGTCGGAGAGGCTGTCGTACTTGTCCAGCAGCTTCTCGATCACGTCGTCCTCCTCTCCGGACTGGACGATCCAGTAGATGGTCACATCCTGCTGGAGGGCGTTCACCACCACCTTGGTGTTGCTGGTGATGGAGTAGAGCTTGCTGGCGCTGATATCATACTGGGTATAGGTGCTGGGCAGGGCGGAGACAAAGAGGTTCACCACGATGAGGATAGCCAGCACCACCGCCGTCAGGGCCACGGCGTAGCCGCCGCCCCGGAAGGCGGAGCGGTTCTGCTCCGTCTGGTGCAGGAGCTTCTGCAGATCCGGCTTGTTCATCAGTTGTACCTCCGTTTCTCCAGGGACTGGACGGATAAGAACAGGAAGAACACGATCACCGACAGATAGTAGACCACGGCGGTCATGTCGAAGACCCCGTTGACAAAGGCGTAGAACCGCTCAAAGAGGGAGAGGGTGGTCATGAGGCTGGGAAGCAGGCTCTCAAAGCTCTCCCCGCCGGTGAAGTAGCACACCACCAGCACCGCCAGCAGCACGGCTCCCACCCAGTAGCCCAGGCGGTCATTCTTGGTGAGATACTGGATGATCCCCACCAGGGCGATGAGCAGCAGGCCCAGGGCCGCCAGGGTCCCCAGAGCGGAGGCGGAAACGTACTCCGCCAGACTGACGCTATAGTAGTTGAACAAAATGACGGCAATGCCGATGCCGGCGGCAAAGCCCTGGTTGTCGGTGAGAGAGGAGAGAAAGACCCCCACGGCAATGAAGGCGGCCCCCAGCAGGAAAAAGGCCAGAAGGGAGCCGTAGGCCGTCAGCAGGTACACATCCCCGTACTGGGCGAAGATCAGGGGGTAGAGGCAGATCACCGCCAGGGGGATGAGGTACACCGTAAGGAGGGCCAGGTACTTCCCCACCACCACCTGGGTGGTGGTGATGGGCAGGGCGTAGAGCAGCTGGTCCGTCTTCTGCTTGCGCTCCTCGGCGATGATGCGCATGGTGAGGATGGGGACGATCACTACGAAGATGAGGCAGCCGAAGCTGAGCACCAGCTCAAAGCTGCTGACGGCCTGCTGGATATTGTACATCAGCGCGCCGATGCCCACGAAGGCCAGCAGAAAGGCCCCGAAGACATAGGCGGTAAGGGAGTGGAAATAGAGCCTCCACTCGTGGCGGAGCACCGCAGTCATTCCGCTTCCCCTCCTTTCGTTTCAGCCGGCTTCTCCGGCGTACCCAACGCTTCCGGCGTGTCCTCCGTCAGCTGGAGGAAGAGATCCTCCAGGCTGGCCTTCTTGTGGGTCAGCTCCACAAGGGCCTTCCCCGCCCCGGCGAAAGCGAAAAAGACGGACCGGGACAGGTTCGTGGGGTCGCCCCCCGCAAAGCGGAGGGAAGCCCGGGTGCCCTCCCGGCAGGGGGAGGTCTCCAGGGAGGTGATTCCCGGCACGGCCCCCAGCAGGGCGGCGGTCTCCTCCGGCGAGGCCTCCGCCGTCAGCAGCAGCTCCTCCGGAGCCAGCAGCTGCCGCTCCAGCTCCGCCGGGCGGCCGAAGGCCACCAGCCTCCCCTTATGGATGATGAGGATCTGGTCGCAGATGGCCTGGACCTCGGAGAGAATGTGAGAGCTGAAGATCACGGTATGACTCTCCCCCAAACGGCGGATCAGGTCCCGGATCTCGATGATCTGGATGGGATCGAGACCCACGGTGGGCTCATCCAGGATGATGACCCTGGGGTTTCCCAGGAGAGCCTGGGCGATGCCCACCCGCTGGCGGTAGCCCTTGGAGAGATCGGAAATCCTCCGGCGCTGTACCGACTCGATGCCGGTCTGCTCCACCACGTCCCGGATCTGCCCCTGGAGCGCCTCTCCCCGGAGGCCCTTGGCCTCCCCCACAAAGCGGAGGTACTCCAACGGGCTCTCGCTCATGTAGAGGGGGGGCTGCTCCGGGAGATAGCCGATGCGGCTCTTGGCCTTTTTGGGCTCCTCAAAGATGTCGCAGCCGTCGATCTCCACCTTTCCCGCCGTGGCGGACAGGCAGCCGGTCATGATGTTCATGGTGGTGGACTTCCCCGCCCCGTTGGGCCCCAAAAAGCCGTAGACGTGGCCGTCGTCAATGGTGAAGGACAGATCCTCCACCGCCGTGAAGTCCCCATATCGCTTGGTCAGATGTGATACGGATATCATAGTGCCCCTTCCTTTTCCCGGACCCGGTCCGCCCCTCCCTCCCCCAGGCGGACCGGCGCCCGTGGTTTTCCCGCCTATCTTAATCTCCGGCCCTAAAGCCGGACTAAAGGCGGCGGATTTCTTTAGTTCTCTTTTAGCCTGGGGCAGTATACTGGAGCAAAACAACACAGAGGAGGGCGGCCTATGCGCCTTTTGATTGCGGAGGACGATCCGAAATTGCTGAAATCCCTGAAACACATCTTTGAGAGCCGCCAGTATGCGGTGGACGCCGTCTCCAACGGCACCGACGCACTGGCCTACGCCGAGACGGAGGCCTATGACGGGCTGGTGCTGGACATCATGATGCCGGGCCTGGACGGCGTGGAGGTGCTGCGGCGGCTGCGGAGCCGGGGCGTCTCCACCCCCGCCCTCTTCCTCACCGCCCGGACGGAGGTCAGTCAGCGGGTGGAGGGTCTGGACGCCGGGGCGGACGACTATCTGCCCAAGCCCTTCTCCACGGCGGAGCTCCTGGCCCGGGTCCGGGCCATGCTGCGGCGGAAGGACACCTACACACCGGACCTCCTCCGGGTGGGGGAGCTGATCCTCAACCGCTCCACCTATGAGCTGGTCTGCGGGGACAAGCGCCAGGCTCTCAGCGGCCGGGAGTTCCAGATTATGGAGATGCTTATGGAGCGGCCCAGCTTCATCGTCCCCTCCGACGCCCTCATGGCCCATGTGTGGGGCTGGGACAGCGAGGTGGACGTCAGCGTGGTGTGGGTCCACATCTCCAACATCCGCAAGAAGCTGGCGGCCCTGGAGGCCCCCGTCACCATCCGCTTCGTCCGCAGCGCGGGCTACACCCTGGAGGCGGCAGTATGATCGACCGGCTGCGAAAAAAGTTTATCCGCATCTGCATGCTGTCCTTCTGTCTGGTATTTCTCCTCCTCTTCACCGCCGTATACGTCGGCGCCAGCCTCCAGACCGACGCCTCCCTGGACGCCCTGGCGGATATCGTCTCCCAGTTCGACGGCCGCTTCCCCGATTTTGAAGAGTTCGGCGACGAGGACGGTCTTTTCCTGCCGCCGGAGGGCGTCAACCGGGAGTCCCCCTTCACCACCCGGTTCTTCACTGTCCGCTTTGACGGCGGCGGCGGCGTTCTCTCTCTGGACGTCCGCTCCATCGCCAGCGTCACCGAGGAGGAGGCGGCGGACTACGCCGCCCGGGCCCTCTCCTCCGGGCGGACCCGGGGCTGGCTGGGCGCCTTCCGCTACAAGGTCTACGACACGGAGGAGGGCTCCGCCGTGGTGTTCATCAACGGCACGGAGGCCCGGGCGGGCAACCGCCGGTTCTTTCTCTCCGCCGCTTCGGTGTTCGTGGGGGGAAGTCTGGTGGTACTGCTGCTGGTGATTCTCTTCTCCAAGCGGGCGGTGAGGCCCACGGCGGAGAGCTATGAGAAGCAGAAGCAGTTCATCACCGACGCCAACCACGAGCTGAAGACTCCCCTGACCCTGATCCGCACCAATCTGGACATTCTGGAGGCGGAAAACGGCCCCAACGAATGGCTCAGCGACGTGCGGGAGGAGACGGAGCGGATGACGGAGCTGGTGAACCGCCTGGTGCTGCTGACCCGGATGGACGAGGACCGCAGTCCCCCGGACCTGCGGCCCTTCTCTCTCAGCGAGGCGGCGTCGGAGGTGGCGGCCTCCTTCGCCCCCGCCCTCCAACGGGCCGGGAAATCCCTCGTCACGGAGATCGCCCCGGCAGTGGCATACACCGGGGACGAGGGGGCCATCCGCCAGCTTCTCTCCATTTTGCTGGACAACGCGGTGAAGTACAGCGACGCCGGCAGCTGGGTGCGGGTGACCCTGACCGGCGGGCGGCATCCCACCCTGACGGTGGACAACCGCTGTGCCGCCGTGGGAACCATGGAGCTCCACCGGCTCTTCGACCGGTTTTACCGCTCGGACAAGGCCCGCACCTACGGCAGCGGCTTTGGCATCGGCCTCTCCATTGCCAAGGCCATTGCCGAGCAGCACCGTGGAGAGATGACCGCCTCCTCTCCCCAGGCGGGCGTGATCCGCTTCCGGGTGCGGCTATAGGACGGCCCGCGCCGCGCAAAACAGCCCCCCATCGAAACGGCAGTCAGGTTCTGCCGTTTCGATGGGGGGCTGTTCATGCTCCCTGCTGTTATTCTCCGCTCTCGCCGGGCTCCTCCTCCATGCGGCGCCTCGCGTCCTGCATCCGCTCGTTGGAGGCGGCGCGGTAGCGGCTGCGGGCCTCCTGCATCTCCTGAAGGGCCATCTGGATGGCCTCCTCCGTCCGGCGCAGGGCGTCCTCGGTGTACTCGTTGGTCACCTGCAGCATGTTGTGGGCCCGTTCCTCCGCCCGGCGGACAATCTCGTGGCCCTTCTCCCGGGCCGCCTGGGTGATGCGGCTCTCGCTGACGATGGTCTTGGCGTCCAGATCCGCCTTCCGCCGGACGTTGTCCGCCTCCCGCTTGGCCGCCTCCACATACTCGTCCCGGGCCCGGATCAACTCCTGGGCCTTTTTCAGCTCCGCAGGCAGCTGGGCCCGCAGCTCCCCCAGCATGTCCAGCACCTCGTTTCGGGAGACGATGCACTTGTCGCTGCTGAAGGCTGCGCTCTTGGCCTCGTCCACCGTCTCATATAACATATCGATCAAATGCAGTACATCGTTGTGACTGTTATTGCTCGCCATAGTCCTCTATCCCCTTTATGATCTCCTCCGCCACCGCGGAGGGCAAATACTTCCTGAGATCCTGGCCGTAGCGGATCATCTCCCTGGCCATGGTGGAGCTGAACCAGAGGTACTCCGGCGCCGCCGGCAGCAGCACCGTCTCCGGGCCGTTCCCCAGCCCCCGGTTGATCCAGGTCATCTGGTACTCCCAGTCAAAATCCGTGGCGTTGCGGACCCCCTTGACAATCACCTGGGCCTGCCGCTTGGCGCAGAACTCCGCCAGAAGGCCCGTCCACAACTCCGCCTCCACATTGGGCAGGTCCGCCACCGCCAGCTGCGCCAGCCGGAGCCGCCGCTCCGGCGAAAAAAGCCCACGGTCCTTGGAGCCGTTGGACATGACGCAGACAATCACCCGGTCAAAAAGGGCCGCCGCCCTCCGGATGAGATCCAGGTGGCCCAGCGTAATGGGATCGAAGCTCCCCGGGCAGATGGCCGTCCTCACGCCTGCTCCTCTCCTTCCCGGTGGTACACCGTCAGCTTGATCCGGCCGTACCGGTAGGTCCGGTAAAGCCGGTAGGGCGCCGCCGTCTCCGGCAGAATCATGTCGACATAACTCTCACACACCATTATACCATGGGGACGAAGAATGTCAAATCTCGCAACGGCCTCCACCGCTTTTTCCAGAAGGCCCACGCCGTAGGGCGGGTCCAGAAAGATGAGGTCGAACTGCCTGCCGCACCGCTCCAGATAGCCCAGGGACTCCCCGTTCACCACCTGGGCCCGGTCCATGAGGCCGGTGAGCTGCAGGTTCTCCCGCACCAGCGCCGCGGCGTCCCGCCGCTGGTCCACAAACACCGCCGAGGCCGCGCCCCGGCTCAGGGCCTCGATGCCCAGCTGTCCGGTGCCGGCGAAGAGGTCCAGCACCTGCCGTCCCTCGATATCAAATTGTATAATATTGAAAAGGCCCTCCTTCACCCGGTCGGTGGTGGGGCGGGTCTCCATCCCGCTCAGCTCCTTCAGCCGCCGGCCCCGGGCCGTTCCCGTGATCACGCGCATGGTGGTTCTCCTTCCGCCGCCGGCGCTTGGAGCCCGCGGTCCGTTCTGCCCTTTATTCTATGGCAATCGCCCCCTTTTTTCAATACTTTTTCGGCAGAGGGGGTAACTTTTTCTTTTCCTACTTGTTATCCCTATCCTTTTCATGTATAATGATGTATCAGTGACCACACTATGACAATCCGGATGAAAGGATGTTGTATATGATCAAGTTAAACAACGAGAAAGGTACCATCAGCATCAGCAGCAGCGTCGTGGCCAATCTCACCGGCAATGCCGCTACCAACTGCTTTGGCGTCAAGGGTATGGCCTACCGCTCCATGACCGACGGGCTGGTCCACCTGCTGCGCAAGGAGGCCATGAGCAAGGGCGTGCGCGTCATCTACAACGAGGACGGCACCGTGTCCATCCGGCTGCACATCATTGTGGAGCACGGGGTGAACATCACCGCCGCCTGCCGCTCCATCATGAGCGAGGTCCGCTATAAGGTCAACAAATACACCGGGGTGGAAGTCAAGAACGTGGACGTCTGCGTGGACTCCATCGTTCTGTGAGCCAAGGAGGAGAGAAGGAGCTATGAAGCATACCATTGACGGTATTCTATTTAAGCAGATGGTCCTCCACGGCGCGGCGGCCATCGCCCAACAGAAGCAGGCCATCAACGATCTCAACGTGTTCCCCGTGCCCGACGGAGACACCGGCACCAATATGAGCATGACCATCAACACCGCCGCCGCGGAGCTGCGGAAGGTGACCCCCGAAACCGTGGGACAGGCCAGCAAGGTCTGCGCCTCCGCCCTTCTGCGGGGAGCCCGGGGCAATTCCGGCGTCATCCTCTCCCTCCTCTTCCGGGGTATCTCCAAGGGGCTGAAGAACCAGGAGGAGTCCGACGGCCGGCGCTTCGCCGCCGCCATGCAGGAGGGCGTGGCCGCCGCCTACGGCGCGGTGATGAAGCCCGCCGAGGGCACCGTTCTCACCGTCTCCCGTCTGGCGTCCAAGCGGGCGGTGGAGGCCGCCGCGGAGCGCAACGACGCGGAATTCGTATTGGAGGAGGCCATCAAGACCGGTTATGAGGTCCTGGCCCAGACGACGGATATGAACCCTGTACTGAAAAAAGCCAACGTGGTGGACGCGGGCGGAAAGGGCTACCTGGTAATTCTGGAGGGTATGCTGGCCGCCATGCGGGGCGAGGCCCTGCCCGAGGTGGATGAGGGGAAGCCCGCTCAGGAGAAGGCGGATTTCGAGACTCTCTCCGCCGACGAGATTACCTTCGCTTTCGACACCGTGTTCATCGTCCGCAAGACGGTGGAGAAGTCCCTGGAGCCCCTGCGGAAATACCTGGACAGCATCGGAGACAGTCTGGTCATCGGCGAGGACGACGAGGCCTTCAAGGTCCACGTCCACACCAATATCCCCGGCGACGCCCTCACCGAAGCCCAGAAATACGGCACCCTGGAGCTGGCCAAGATCGAGAACATGCGCACCCAGGCCGACGATCTGGCCGCCGGACGAAAGGCCCAGAGCGTGGACGATCTGGAGGCCGTGGAGGCGGAGATGGAGGCGGAGAGCGCCGTGGCTGCGCCTGAAAAGCGATACGGCTTCCTGTCCGTCTGCGCCGGCGACGGCATCGCCGCCGTGTTCCGGGACCTGGGGGTGGACGGCATCATCTCCGGGGGCCAGACCATGAACCCCTCCACCGAGAGCATCCTCAACGAGATCAACCGCACCCCCGCCGAGGTGGTGTTCGTGCTGCCCAACAACAAGAACATCATCATGGCCGCCCAGCAGTGCGTGGGACTGACGGAGAAGCAGGTGGTAGTGGTGCCCACCACCACCATCCCCCAGGGCATCACCGCCATGATGAATGTGGATCTGGAGGCGGAGCCGGAGGACATCCTGAACGCCATGACCGAGGCCAGCCGGAACGTGGCCACCGCTCAGATTACCTACGCCGCCCGAAACAGCGACTTCGACGGCTTCGCCATCAGCGAGGGGGACTATCTGGCCCTGCTGGGAGGCAAGCTCTTCGGCACCGACAAGGACATCACCGTCCTGGTGCGCAAGCTGGCCCAGGAGGCCGCCGACATGAGCGCCGAGTTTGTCACCGTATTCTACGGGGAGGACGTCAGCGAGGAGGACGCCGCCGCCGCGGAGGCCATTTTTGCCGAGGTCTGCCCCAATGCGGAGCTGTCCATGCTCCCCGGAGGCCAGCCCGTGTACTACTATATCGTCAGCATCGAATAACCTGGAATCCCGCCGCCGCGGAGCAATCAGCTCCGCGGCGGATTTTTTTGCTCTTGCGGCAGGGTATAAAATATTGTATAATCGGACCATATTGATAATGGGATGATGTGGGACTCCGGGGCTTTCGGCGGGTCCCACTGGCGATTTTTTGCGAAAATTTCGCCCTTCCGGAGAATCCTCAGGAGAAAGAAGGTCTATCATGTTCAGGATCGGCTTCGACAACCAGAAGTATATCGAGACCCAGTCCGCCCATATCCGCCAGCGCATCGGCCAGTTCGGCGGCAAGTTGTATCTGGAGTTCGGCGGCAAGCTCTTCGACGACTACCACGCCTCCCGGGTGCTGCCCGGGTTCGAGCCCGACAGCAAAATCCGCATGCTCCAGCAGCTGAAGGATGACGTGGAGATCGTCATTGCCATCGGCGCCCCGGACATTGAGAAAAACAAGATCCGGGGGGATCTGGGCATCCCCTACGAGGAGGACGTGCTGCGGCTCATCGACATCTTCCGCGGTATGGACCTGTACGTGGGCAGCGTGGTGGTCACCCAGTACAACGGCCAATCCGCCGCCGACGCCTTTCTCAAACGCCTCACCGCCCTGGGCATCCGGGTCTACCGCCACTACCCCATCGCCGGCTATCCCCACAACGTGGAGCTGATCGTCAGCGACCAGGGCTACGGCCGCAACGAGTATATCGAAACCACCCACCCTCTGGTGGTGGTCACCGCCCCCGGCCCCGGCAGCGGCAAAATGGCCACCTGCCTCAGCCAGCTCTACCACGAGAACCAGCGGGGCATTCAGGCAGGCTACGCCAAGTTCGAGACCTTCCCCATCTGGAATCTGCCGCTGAAGCATCCGGTGAACCTGGCCTACGAGGCCGCCACCGCCGACCTCAACGACGTGAACATGATCGACCCCTTCCACCTGGAGGCCTATGGGGAGACCACCGTCAACTACAACCGGGATGTGGAAATTTTCCCGGTGCTGCGCACCATTTTTGAAAATATTCTGGGCCAGTGCCCCTACAAATCCCCCACGGACATGGGGGTGAACATGGCGGGCAACTGCATCGTGGACGACGACGCCTGCTGCCTGGCCTCCCGGATGGAGATTCTGCGGCGGTACTACACCGCCCTCACCGATCGGCTCCAGGGCAAGGCCGATGACGAGCTGGTGTTCAAGCTGGAGCTTCTCATGAAGCAGGCCGGCGTTACCCCCGACATCTTTCCCGCCGTGGCCGCGGCCAAGGAGCGGGAGGAGACCACCGGCGGCCCCGCCGGCGCCATGGTCCTCCCCGACGGCGCGGTGATCACCGGCAAGACCAGCGATCTCCTGGGGGCCTCCGCCGCCCTCCTTCTCAATGCCCTGAAGCACCTGGGGGGGATCGACAAGGATCTGGACCTCATCAGCAACCAGGTGCTGGAGCCTATCTGCCGGCTGAAGGTGGAGAGCCTGGGCAACAAGAATCCCCGGCTCCACAGCGACGAGGTGCTCATCGCCCTGTGCGTCAGCGCCCTCACCAATCCCATTGCCGCCCGGGCCCAGGAGCAGCTGGGAAAGCTGCGCCGCTGCGCCGCCCATTTCACCGTGGTGCTCAGTGAGGTGGACGAAAACCTCTACCGCCGCCTGGGCATCCACGTCAGCAACGAACCCAAGTATGAGCGCAAACGCCTCTACTTCCGGTAATGATTCCTTCTCATATTACAGTTCCGAATCACAGGGGCCCCGGCGTCCTGCCGGCGGCCCCTGCCTGCTTGCAGAGGAAGGAGACCTTATGGAGACTATCGTACAAATTCTGGCCCGGGAGCTCGGCAAGGACCCCGCCCACATTGAAAACGTCATTGCCCTTATCGACGAGGGCAACACCATCCCCTTCATCGCCCGGTACCGCAAGGAGCTCCACGGCTCCATGGACGACACCGCCCTCCGGACCCTCAGCGACCGACTGCAGTACCTCCGAAACCTCCAGCAGCGGCGGGAGGAGGTGAAATCCTCCATTGAGAACCAGGGAAAGCTCACCGAGGTACTCTCCGCCGCCATCGACAGCGCCGCCACCCTGGCGGAAGTGGAAGACCTTTACCGTCCCTACAAGCCCAAGCGCCGCACCCGGGCCACCATGGCCCGTGAGAAGGGGCTCCAGCCTCTGGCGGAGATTCTCTTCGCCCAGGAGCCCTCCATGGAGACCCCGGAGGCCCTGGCCGCCGCCTACGTGGACCCGGAGAAGGGGGTGGAAACCGTGGAGGAGGCCCTCCAGGGAGCCGGCGACATCATCGCCGAGACCATTTCCGACGACGCCGCTCTCCGCAAAGCCCTGCGGGAGCTCCTGTGGCGGCAGGCGGTGCTCCGCTCCGCAGCCGCCACGGAGGAGGACAGCGTGTACCGCCTCTACTACGACTTCGCCCAGCCGGTGAAGAGTCTCCAGGGCCACCAGATCCTGGCCATCAACCGGGGCGAGCGGGAGGATTTTCTGAAGGTGTCGGTGGAGATGGACCGGGAGACCGCCCTGGTGCAGCTGCGCCGCCGGGTGGTCCGCCCCGGCTCGGCCGCCATGGACTTCATCCGTTCCGCCGCCGAGGACGCCTACGACCGCCTCCTCTTTCCCTCCCTGGAGCGGGAGATCCGCTCCGCCCTCACCGACCTGGCGGACGAGGGGGCTATCGGCCAGTTTGCTTTGAACTTGAAGCCCCTTCTCATGCAGCCGCCGGTGAAGGGCCACGTGACCATGGGGCTGGACCCCGGATACCGGATGGGCTGCAAGGTGGCGGTGGTGGACGCCACCGGCAAGGTGCTGGATACGGCGGTGGTGTACCCCACCCACGGTCAGCGGCAGAAGGAGGAAGCCATCCAGCGCCTTGGCCGCATGATCCGGACCCACGGCGTCACCCACATCGCCATCGGCAACGGCACCGCCTCCCGGGAGACGGAGCAGATGGCGGTGGAGCTGATCCGGTCGGTGGGAGGCGGCGTCAGCTACATGATCGTCAGCGAGGCGGGGGCCAGCGTCTACTCCGCCAGCAAGCTGGCCGCCGAGGAGTTTCCGGAGTACGACGTGAACCTCCGCAGCGCCGTGTCCATCGCCCGACGGCTCCAGGACCCCCTGGCGGAGCTGGTGAAGATTGACCCCAAGGCCATCGGCGTGGGCCAGTACCAGCACGACATGCCCCCCAAGCGGCTGGACGAAGCTCTCAGCGCCGTGGTGGAGGACTGCGTCAACGCCGTGGGGGTGGATGTGAACACCGCCTCCCCCTCCCTTTTGCAGCAGGTGGCGGGCCTCACCGCCGCCACGGCAAAGAACATTGTCAAGTACCGGGAGGAGAACGGTCCCTTCACCTCCCGCAAGCAGATTCTGAAGGTGCCCAAGGTGGGTCCCAAGGCCTTTGAGCAGTGCGCCGGGTTCCTGCGGGTGCCGGAGAGCCGGAACGTGCTGGACAACACCGCCGTCCACCCGGAGAGCTACGCCGCGGCGGAGAAGCTCCTCTCCCTCACCGGCCACAGCGCCGCCGACGCGGCGGCGGGACGGCTGGGGGATCTGGACGGCGCCATCCGCGCCGCCGGGGCGGAGTCCCTGGCGGCGGCGTGCGGGGTGGGCGTCCCCACCCTGCTGGACGTGGCCAAGGAGCTGCAGAAGCCGGGCCGGGACCCCAGAGACGAGCTGCCGCCCCCCATTCTCCGCACCGACGTGCTGGAGATCAAGGACCTGAAGCCGGGGATGGTCCTCACCGGAACCGTCCGCAACGTCATCGACTTCGGCGCCTTCGTGGACATCGGCGTCCACCAGGACGGCCTGGTCCACATCTCCCAGGTGAGCCGAAAGTTTATCCGCCACCCCTCCGAGGCGGTGTCCGTAGGGGACATTGTCAAAGTGGTGGTGCTGGAGGTGGACGAGAAGAAAAAGCGCATCAGCCTCTCCATGAAGCAGGTCCCCCAGGCCTGAACAAAAATCGAAAAAGCCTCGCAGAGTTTGCGCCGAATGGCGCAAATCCAGTCAAAACCATTTTCTCCGGCGACATGCGCGTCGGAGAAAATACTTTGCAGCCTGCAAGTGTGGGATTTGTCCGCTGCATGCGGACGAATCCTGCGCGCGGCAGGCTGTGTTTCTGTCGAAAAAGTGGCACTGCCACTTTTTCGACAGACTGAAGAGGGGAGCTCCGCCCGCAGGCGGCGCTCCCCTCTTCTCTTTTACTCTCCGGACCTCTCAGCCATGGCCTGGCGAAACAGCGCATCGCAGGCGGGATCCGCCCGCTTCAGAGACACCGGCTTCCCCTCCCGGTTCAAAAAGCAGTGGCTGCTGGCCGCCTCCACCCGCACCGTTCCCGTGGCCCGATCCCGGATCTCATAGCGCAGCTCCATCCGGATACCGGTGTAGCGGAGGATGGTCACGTCGATCTCCACCTGGTCGCCAAAGCGGGTCATGCTCTTATAGTCGCAGGACAGGGACAGCACCGGACTGATGATCCCCTCCTTCTCCATTCTGTCGTAGCCGAAGCCCATCTGCTCCATAAAATCCACCCGGGCCTCCTCCATCCACCGAATATAATTGGCGTGGTGGATAATGCCCATCTGATCCGTCTCGTGGTACTGGGCCTTTCGCACATAAGGGCGCATATCCGTCTCCCTTTCTCTTGAAATCGCCCGAATCCGCCGGGCTTTTTCTCCAGTATAGCACGGCCCGCTCCGCGGCGCAAGCACCGCCGCCCCGGAACGCAGCGCGCCCGGCCGGAGGCCGGGCACAGAGAGGGCGGATGTCAGTCCGCCACATTTTTGGGGTGAAGTCCGGTGAGGGCGTAGCAGACCCACTCCGCCACGTTCACCGCATGGTCGCCGATGCGCTCCATGTACTTGGCGATCATCAGAAAGTCCAGGCACCGTCCCCCCTGGGAGGGGTCCCGGGCGATGGCGGCGGTCAGCTCTGCCTTCACCTTGTCGAAAAGGCCGTCCACCACGTCGTCATAGGCGATGGTAGCCTTGGCCATCTCCAGATCCCCCCGGACAAAGGCCTCCACGCTGTCGGTCACCATCTTGATGACGGACCGCGCCATATCGCCGATATGGCTGGCGCAGTCCATGCCGTCGCCGCCGGCGTAGGTGAGAATCTCGGCGATATCGGCAGCCTGGTCGCCGATGCGCTCCATGTCGGCAATCACCCGCATGGCGGTGGACACGGTGCGCAGGTCCCCCGCCACCGGCTGCTGGCACAACAGCAGGTTCATGCACATGCCCTCGATCTCCCGCTCGGAGCGGTCGATTTTATGCTCGATGACGTAGGCCTGGGACAGGAGACTGGCGTCCCGGTCCAGCATGGCCTTCGCCACCACGGCGATGGCCTGTTCGCAGAGTCCCCCCATGGTGGTCAGTTCGATATGCAGCCGGTCCAGCTGCCGGTCAAAATGATTGCGCATCAGCCAAACCTCCCCGTGATGTAGTCCTCGGTCCGCTTGTCCCGGGGCTTGGAGAACATCTGCACCGTGTCGTCAAACTCCACCAGCTCCCCCAGGAGGAAGAAGGCGGTCTTATCCGCCACCCGGGCAGCCTGCTGCATGTTGTGGGTCACCATGACGATGGTGTAGTTCTTTTTCAGCTCCGTGGACAGGTCCTCGATTTTGGAGGTGGAGATGGGGTCCAGAGCGCTGGTGGCCTCGTCCATCAGCAGCACGTCCGGCTCCACCGCCAGGGCCCGGGCGATGCACAGCCGCTGCTGCTGGCCGCCGGAGAGGCTGAGGGCGGACTTCTTCAGCCGGTCCTTCACCTCGTCCCAGATGGCGGCGGAGCGGAGGGACTGCTCCACCAGCTCGTCCAGCTTCTTCCGGCTGCGGACGCCGTGGGTCCGGGGGCCATAGGCCACGTTGTCATAGATGGACATGGGGAAGGGGTTGGGCTTCTGGAACACCATGCCGATGCGCTTGCGCAGCCACGTCACATCCAGGCCGGGTCCATAGATATCCTGGCCGTGATAGGTTATCTTTCCCTTGATGGTCACCCCGGGCACCAGGTCGTTCATGCGGTTGATGGTTTTCAAAAAGGTGGACTTCCCGCAGCCGGAGGGGCCGATGAGGGCGGTGATCCTGTGCTCGGGGATGTCCATGGAGATGGACTTCAGCGCCTGATGCTCCCCGTAGAAGAGATCCAGCCCCTCCGCCTTCAAAATGGTGGGTTCTTCCATATTGGTTCTCCTTTTACCGTTTCAGTTTCTTGCCTGCCAGGCTGGCGGCCAGGTTGATCAGGACCGTCAGCGCCAGCAGAATGGTGGCGATGGAAAAGGCCACGGCAAATTCCGCGTTCTCCTTGGCGTAGACGTAGAGCGCCACGGTGAGAGTAGCGCCGGAGCTCTTCATGAAGTTTTCAATGGTGGAGAAATCCTGCATACCGGTGGACATACTGACGGTGTACATCAAAATGGCGCTCTCGCCCACGATGCGGCCCACCGCCAGGATGCAGCCGGTGACGATGCCGTCCACGCTGCTGGGCAGCACCACGGTGCGGATCATGTGCCACTTGCCGCTGCCAAGGCCCAGAGAGCCCTCCCGGTAGGACTGGGGGACGGTCTTCAGGCTCTCCTGGGTGGTGCGGATGATGGTGGGCAGCACCATGATCACCAGGGTCAGGGAACCGGCGATGAGGGTCTTCTCCAGTCTGAGGGACACGCAGAAGATCACATTGCCCACCAGGGCATAGATGATAGACGGGATGCCCGCCAGGGTCTCGGTGGCAAACTCGATGATCTCCACCAGTCTGCGGTTGCTGGCATACTCGGTGAGGTAGATGGCGGCGCCTACGCCCAGAGGCAGGGCCACCACCAGGGAGACCACGATAACATAGAGGGTGTTGACGATGGCGGGGAAAATGCCCACAGTGCCTCGCAGCACGCTGGCGGCAGTGGTGAGAAAGCTCCAGCTGATGCCAGGGATCCCCCGGAAGCAGATGTAGCCGATGAGGCACAGCAGAAGGCCGCAGGTAAGCGCAGCGCTGAGGTAGAGAAGGGCCCGGGCTCCCAGGTCGTAGGCCCGGCGGAAGGGAGAGAGGGTCTGATGCATGTCAATCCTCCTTTTCCCGCTTCAGCACCACGTTGAGCAGGACGTTGATGAGCATGATGAAGAGGAACAGCACAAGGCCGATGGAGTAGAGGGCGTTGCGCTGGAGGCTTCCCACCTCGGCGTAGTTCATCTCGATGGCGATGCCGGTGGTGAGGAAGCGGACGCTGGAGAAGATGGAGGGCATATTGGCCACATTTCCGGCCACCATGATAATGGCCATGGCCTCGCCGATGGCACGGCCGATGCCCAGCACCACCGCCGCGGCGATGCCGCTCTTGGCGGCGGGGACGCTGATGCGGAAATAGGTCTCCAGCTCCGTGGCCCCCAGGGCCAGGCTTCCCTCCTCGTACTCCTTGGGCACCGCCTGGAGGGCGGTCTCCGACACGGAGATGATGGAGGGCAGGATCATCACCGCCAGCACGATGATGGCGGCAAGAAGGCTATCTCCGGCGGAGAGGTCGAAGGTGACGCGGATCCAGGGCACCAGCACAATCATGCCCACCAGGCCGTAGACCACCGAAGGGATGCCCGCCAGCAGGTTCACCATGGGGCGGATAACGGCGGCTACCTTGGGAGGCGCCACCTTGGCCAGGAACACGGCGGTGAAAAAGCCGATGGGCACGCCGATGACGATGGCCCCAGCGGTGCCGTAGACGGAGGTGAGGATCATGGCCAGGATGCCGAATTCACCGTCTCCGGCGGCCCAGGTTGTCCCGAAGAGGAACTCCGTGAGACCCACCTCACGGATGGCGGGAATCCCGGAGATAATGAGATAAATGGTGATCAGCAGCACAAAGGCCACGGCGATGAGGCCGCAGACCAGGAACAAAACCTGCATCACCCACTCCGCCGCTTTTCTTCCGGTACGCTTTTTCCGGGGAGAGGGCACTACAGCAGCCTTGCTGTGACCCCAGGATGGGGCAGAGGCAGTTGTCGTCGCTTCTTTCATAGCAGTTCAAGCCTTTCTTCTCGTTTCAGCGGCGTTTGGGACGACCCCTGCCGCTGCCTTCCATTTTGCGGCTGTGAGACACGGCCGGATTCGGACGTGCCTCACAGTCAGAGAGAGTAGAAATCGGAGTCAGGGAGCCACAGCGCCGGCGGCGGCGATGTACTCGGCCACCTCATCGCTCATGGCGTAATCCAGGAAGGCCTGGGCGGCCTCGGACAGCTCCGTGCCCTCCTTGGTGACCATGACGAAGGGCCGCTGGATCTCATAGGTGCCGTCCTTGACGGTATCCTCAGAGGGAGCCACACCGTTCACCTTCACCGCCTTCACGGTGTCGTCCACCGCGGAGAGAGAGGCGTAGCCGATGGCGTTGGGGTTGGAGGCCACGTTGCCGATGACGTCGCCGGTGGAGCCGTACTCGTTCTTGTAGACGCAGTTCTCCACGCCCACGATCTCCTCAAAGGCGCTGCGGGTACCGGAGCCATCCTCACGGCCCAGGACCGCAATCTCCAGGTCCTCGCCGCCCAGCTCGCTCCAGTTGGTGATCTCACCGGTGAAAATCTGGGCGATCTGCTCCACGCTCAGGTCCTCCACGCCGTTATCGGGGTTCACCACAACGGCCACGCCATCCAGGGCCACGATGTTCTCCACGGCGCCCTCAGCCTTCTCCTCGTCCTTCAGGGCGCGGCTGGAAAGGCCGATGTCCACGGTGCCGGCCAGCACGGCCTCAATGCCCGCGCCGGAGCCGGTGCCGGAGTAGTTGACGTTCACATCTGGGTTGACCTCCTCAAAGGTCTCCTCCAGAACAGCCATCACGTCGGCCATGGAGGTGGAGCCGTCGGTATTCACCACGCCGCTGAGAGTACCAGCGGCGTCGCCGTTGTCGGCGGGATCATTGGCGCTATTGTTGGTAGTATCGTTGGCAGCGCCGCCGTTGTCGGCCGCGCCGTTGTTGGTGCTGCCGCAGGCCGCCAGAGACAGGGCCAGCATCAGCGCCAGAAGCAGAGAGCATACTCTTTTCATGGAAATTCATCCTCCTGTTTGTTGTTTTGATCTCTCTTGAGCACGGGCCTATTGTACGCTCTGCCGTGTTACCTCCGAAAGCGCAGAGAGGAAAAGAGTAGGTAAATTTTTCCCTGTGCGTGTAAATTTTTGCACATATTCCCCCCGCCTCCGGGAATACTGATAAAAAGGGGCCTCGTTTTCCGTTTTTCCACTTTTTACAGGTTTCCTCTTGACAAATCGCTGAAAACCGATATAATGCTCTTTACCAAAAGGGAGTAGTTTCAACCCAGCGTCAACAATCCCAGCCGCTCCGGCGGCTTGGTGCTGGGTACCGGATCCGCCTCCGGGTACAAGACTTTTGCGTATATGCTTTGGCATCGCTGTCGGAGCGCATACGCAAAAGTCTTTTTTTGTGTATTTTTCTATACAATTCTGTGAGAAGGAGTGTCACCCATGAAAGAAACCTATTTCAACCGCTCGCCGGAGCAGGCCCTGGAGGCTGTGGGCAGCAGCCGGGCGGGCCTGTCGGAAAAGGAGGCCGCCCGCCGCCTGGAGTCCGTAGGCCCCAACGCTCTGGCCGAGGGAAAAAAGAAGACGGTGCTCCAGGTGTTTTTGGAGCAGTTCAAGGACCTGCTGGTCATCATTTTGATGATTGCCGCCGTCATCTCCCTCCTCTCCGACAACGCCGAGAGCACCATCGTCATCTTCGCCGTGCTGATCCTCAACGCCATTTTGGGCACCGTCCAGCATGTGAAGGCGGAAAAGTCCCTGGAGAGTCTCAAATCCATGTCCGCCCCCACCGCCAAGGTGCTGCGGGACGGTAAGCGGGTGGAGATTCCCTCCGCCCAGGTGGTTCCCGGCGACCTCATCGAGCTGGAGGCCGGAGACATGGTAGTGGCCGACGGCCGGATCCTGGACAACTTCTCCCTGAAGGTCAATGAGAGCTCCCTCACCGGTGAGAGCGAGGGGGTGGAGAAGACCGCCGACGTGATTGAGGCAGAGAAGGTGGCCCTGGGAGACCAGAAAAACATGGTGTTCTCCGGCTCCCTGGTGACCTATGGCCGGGCGGTGGCGGTGGTCACCGCCACGGGAATGGACACGGAGATCGGCAAGGTGGCCTCCCTCATGAACCAGACCCAGCAGCGGAAGACTCCCCTCCAGGAGAGCCTGGACAGCTTCTCCAAAAAGCTGGCCATTGCCATTATGGCCATCTGCGCCCTGGTCTTCGGCCTCTCCCTCTACCGGGACATGGGGGTGCTGGACGCCCTCATGTTCGCCGTGGCGCTGGCGGTGGCCGCCATCCCGGAGGCCCTCAGCTCCATCGTCACCATTGTGCTGGCGCTGGGCACCCAGAAGATGGCCAAGCAGAATGCCATCATCAAGGATCTGAAGGCGGTGGAGAGTCTGGGCGCGGTATCGGTGATCTGCTCGGACAAAACCGGCACGCTGACCCAGAACCGCATGACCTTCCAGACTGTCTACGCCGACGGGGAGGAGCGGGACGGAACGGAGCTGGACCTGGCCAACGACGCCCAGCGTCTTCTTTTGAAAGCGGCCCTTTTGGACAGCGACGCCACCACCGACGAGGAGACCGGAACCTCCATCGGCGACCCCACGGAGGTGGCCATGGTGCAGCTGGGAGACCACTTCTCCGTGGACGAGGTGGCCTATCGCAGCCAGCACCCCCGGCTCTATGAGCTGGCCTTCGACTCCGACCGGAAGCTCATGAGCACCCTCCACGACATTGAAGGCGTCCCCACCCTCTACACCAAGGGAGCCATGGACGTGCTGCTCCGCCGCTGTGTCCGGGTACTGACCCGGGAGGGGGAACTTCCTTTGACGGAGGAGCGCCGCCGGGAGATCGAAGAGGTAAACGACGCCATGAGCCGCCGGGGATTGCGGGTGCTGGCCTTTGCCTGCCGCACCCTTCCCTCCATCCGGCCTCTCACCCTGGAGGACGAGAGGGAGCTCACCTTCATCGGCTTCATCTCCATGATTGATCCGCCCCGGCCTGAGGCCATCCGGGCGGTGGCCGACGCACGGAAGGGCGGCATCCGCACCATCATGATCACCGGGGACCACAAGGTCACCGCCACCGCCATCGCCAAGGAAATCGGCATTTTCCGGGAGGGAGACGAGGCTCTCAGCGGCCCGGAGCTCAGCGAGCTCACCGAGGCGCAGCTGGACGAGCGTCTGGAGCGGGTGTCCGTCTACGCCCGGGTATCCCCGGAGCACAAGATCCGCATCGTCTCCGCCTGGCAGCGAAAGGGCAAGATCGTCTCCATGACCGGCGACGGCGTCAACGACGCCCCGGCTCTGAAGGCTGCCGATATCGGCGTGGCCATGGGCATCACCGGTACCGCCGTCAGCAAGGACGCCGCCTCCATGATTCTCTCCGACGACAACTTCGCCACCATCGTCAAGGCGGTGGTCAACGGGCGGGGTGTCTACGCCAACATCAAAAATGCCATCCGCTTCCTGCTGTCGGGGAATATGGCGGCCATCCTCTGCGTGCTTCTCACCTCCCTGATGGGCCTGCCGGTTCCCTTCGCCCCGGTGCACCTTCTCTTCATCAACCTTCTCACCGACTCCCTGCCCGCTATCGCCATCGGCATGGAGCGCTCCGGTGACGACCTCCTCAACCGGCCGCCTCGGGACCCCAAGGAGCCCATTCTCAACGGGGAGCTGATGGCCACGATTCTGGGCTACGGCGCCCTCATCGCGGCTGCCTCCATGGCCGCCTACTGCATCGGCCTTCGTGACGGCGGAGCGGGTCTCGCCATGACCCTGGCCTTCTCCACCCTTACCATGGCCCGGCTCTTCCACGGCTTCACCTGCCGTGGGTCCGCTTCCCTGCCCCGGCTGGGCCTTTTCACCAACATGGCCAGCGTGGCCGCCTTCCTCATCGGCATGGCCCTCATGGCTCTGGTTCTCTTTGTCCCCGCCATGCACGGCCTCTTCTCCGTCAGCGACTTCACCATGGCGGAAATTGGCCTCTCCCTGGGCTTGGCCGTTCTGCCCACTCTTCTCATCCAGCTTTGGCGGATGGTGCGGGAGGCGCTGAAGCGCTAAGGTTTCGACCGTTTTCTCCCCTTGCCTTTTTCCCGATTATCCTGTATCATAAAAATAGTGTGCATCTCCCCCTTTCCCATTTCAGCTGCACTTCAACGGAAAGCAGGCTGTTCTCATGTCGCTGAACGCTACGCCCTATCTGGAACAGGTACGGGAGGAATATGAGAAGATCTCCAGAAAATGGCTGTCCCTCCATTTCAAGGTTCTGGGAGGGCTGGTCCTCGCCTCCGCGCTGCTGGAGATTGTCATGTGCTTTGTCCTCAACCGGATCCAGCTGGTTACCGCCGGACTGGAGGAATATGTCTATCGGTATCTTCTGGCGCCCATCGCCGTCAACTTTCTGCTGCTTCTTTTCACGGCCTTGCTTCTGCAGTCCTCCCGCCTCTCCTTTCAGTGGAAGCAATACGTCCTCTCTCTATCCACTCTGGCCGTTTGCTTCTCTCTTTTTACCATCCACTGCGCCTTTCCCTCCCTTGTCATGCTCTTTGTGGCGGCGGTGCTCCTCACCACCATTTACGGGGACTATCTTCTCACCACCGTCACGGCCCTTTGCGGCATGGCCGGCTTTTCCATCAGCGAGCTGCTGATCTTCTGGGATTCCTCCAAGGTGATGGTGCTGGCGGAGAAGAATACCGCCGTCAACTTCATTCTCACCCTCCTCATTCTCCTGGGGTTTTACCTCATGGGGCTTACCATCATCTTCTTCCAGCGTCAGAAGAATCTGGTGATTCTCCAAAAGGAGATGGAGCGGCAGCGGTTGAAGGCGGAGCTGCTGCGGGACAGCCTCACCGGTCTTTACAACCGCAACGCCCTGCGGGAATCCTTCAATGAAATGCTCCGCAGCGGCCAGCCCCATGTGTTCGCCATGGTGGATCTGAACCACTTCAAGCAGCTTAACGACACCTACGGCCACCCCAGAGGAGATATCTGCCTAAGAGAGTTTGCCGACATTGCCCAGCGGGAGGCAGACCCCCATCCGGTGTTCCGCTACGGCGGGGATGAGTTCTGCATTCTTTTCCGTCTGGAGACGCCGGAGGAGGCGGCGGAGATCTGCCGGCGGATTCACCGGCAGCTGGCCCAGTCCGTCACACTCTCCCCTCTCTCCCTCCAGGCCAGCTTCGGTCTGGCCCTCTATGAGCCGGGGATGACCCCTCAGCAGCTGCTCAACCACGCCGACCGGGCCCTCTACCGCTCCAAATGCCAGGAGAACCCCATCGCCGTGTTCACGGAGGACATGGAGCCCTCCCCCGCTCAAGCGTAATAAAACGCCCCTCCGGCAAAAGCCGGAGGGGCGTCATGCTGCGCAGCGCCTGCAGCGCTCTATTCATATCGCGCCCGGGGACCGCCCACATACTTGGGCCGGGTCCGGGCCATTACCACCCGGGCTGCGCCGATCTCCCGGAGGGGGGAGTGGACGGGCACCGCCACCGGCCTGAGATGCATGCCGATGAGGGTCCCCCCGATGTCCATACCCAGATGGGCCAGGCCCCGCAGGTCCTCCACCATCACGGGGTCCTCGGTGTGGGCGAAGGCGTGGGTGGCGAAAGCGCCGCCGGCGTGGAGCCAGGGCCGCACCATCACCTCTGGGAGCCCGTAGCACTCCATACAGGACCGGGAGACGCAGAGGCTGCGGTTGATATGCTCGCAGCCCTGGACCGCCACATAGAGCCCCGCCCCCTCCAGCACTGGTGTCAGCCCCGCCCAGAGGGCGGCGGCAATCTCCTCGCTGGAGGCGGAGCCGATCATCTGTCCCCCCACCTCGCTGGTGGAGCAGCCGATGACGCACAGCTGCCCCGGCTTGGGTGCCGCCGCCTCCACCAGAATCTCTGCCGCCCGGGCTGCCTGGGCCTGAATTTCTTCCAACCGGATCATACGGATCCTTCCCTTCCTGTCGTTTTTCCCCATTATACCGCCCCCTTTTCGCTGCCGTCAAGGGGAGAAGGAGACTGCCTATGGAATACGAATTTGCTCCCCTGGAGGGAATCACCGGACCGGAATTCCGTCGGGTCCACCACCGCTTTTTCCCCGGGGTGGACCGGTACTTCACCCCCTTCCTCTCCCCCACCCAGCACCACGTCTTCCCGTCCCGGGAGCTCAGGCAGGTGCTGCCGGAGGAGAATCAGGGCCTCACCGTGGTGCCCCAGATCCTCACCAAAAACGCCGGAGATTTCCTCTGGGCCGCCGGGGAGCTGGCGGCCATGGGCTACAGCGAGGTGAACCTCAACCTGGGCTGCCCCTCCGGCACCGTCACCGCCAAGGGGAAGGGGGCCGGGTTTCTGGCGGACCTTGCGGGCCTCACGCAGTTTTTCGACGAGGTGTTTGAGAAGGCCCCCGTGGCCGTGTCGGTAAAGACCAGGCTGGGCATGGTGGAGGCGGAGGAGTTCGAGCCTCTCCTCCTCCTCTTCTGCCGCTACCCCATCGCCCGGCTCACCGTCCATCCCCGGGTCCGGGAGGACCACTACAAGCACCCTGTCCGCCTGGAGGCCTTCGACCGCTTCCTTCCCCGGTGCACCCTGCCGGTGTGCTTCAACGGCGGCGTCACCGCCGTGGACCAGTGTCGCCGCCTCCAGGCGCGGTGGCCCAAGGTGGAGGCCTTTATGATCGGCCGGGGCCTTCTGGCGGACCCGGCCCTCATCCGCCGCCTGAAGGGGGGCCCTCCCGCCGGGCGGGAGGAGCTGCGGGCCTTTCACGACGCGCTCTACACCGGCTACTGCCGCCGCTTTCAGAGTACGAAGCAGGCCGTCTATCACATGAAGGAGCTGTGGCGGTACCTCCGCTGTCTCTTCGACGGCTTCGACCCCTACCTCCGCCCTCTCCGGAAGGCCGCCGACGGCCCCGCCTACGAGGCGGTGGTGTCCGCCGTGTTCCGAAGCTGCCCCCTCCGCACCGACGCCCTGCCGGACTGGTGAGGGCACCTTCTCCCCTCCTGTCACATAGGCTGGAGCAGCGCAACAGGAAAGGAGGGGAGACGCCCCATGACTTACGCTACCTTGGACTGCCTCGCCCCCGGCCAGGGGGCCACCGTGCAGGACCTGACCTTCCCCGCCCCCAAGCGGCGGCGGCTTCTGGACCTGGGCTTCGTCCCCGGCGCCGCCGTCACCGCCCTGCAGGCCGCCCCCTGGGGGGACCCTATGGCCTACGGCGTCCGGGGCGCGGTGATCGCCCTGCGCCGGGCCGACGCCCGCCGCATCTCCATCGTGGGAAAGTGAGGCGGCCGGCTTGAGGGAACCATCCTATGTCGTCGCCCTGGCGGGCAACCCCAACGTGGGGAAATCCACTGTTTTCAACGCCCTCACCCATCTCCACCAGCACACCGGCAATTGGCCTGGGAAGACGGTGGCGGTGGCCCGGGGGGCCTATACCTATCAGGGGGAGGACTACGCTGTGGTGGACCTCCCCGGTACCTACTCCCTCTTCGCCGAGAGTGCGGAGGAGGAGATCGCCCGGGACTTCCTCTGTTCCGGGCAGGCGGACGTCACCCTGGTGGTGGCCGACGCCACCTGTCTGGAGCGGAATCTCAACCTGCTGCTCCAGATTATGGAGAAGACCTACCCGGTGGTGCTGTGCGTGAACCTTCTGGACGAGGCGGCCCACAAGGGCATTGCCCTGGACCTTGCCGCTCTGGAGGACGCCCTGGGGGTGCCGGTGGTGGGGACCGCCGCCCGGGACGGGGAGGGACTGGAGACCCTGCGCCGGGTTCTCCGTCAGGCGGTCCGCGCCCCCCTGCCTCCGCCGCCCCGGCAGGTCCCACCCCACGAGGAGGACCAGGAGGCGGCCGCCCTCATGGCCCGGGCGGCGGAGCTGGCGGCTCTCGCCGCCCGGGTGCCTCCCGACGCCCACCGGCTGGACCGGCGGCTGGACCGGCTCCTCACCTCCCGGAGAACCGGCCTTCTCGCTATGCTGGCCCTTTTAGGGCTGGTGTTCTGGCTCACCATCGCCGGGGCCAACGTGCCCTCCCGGCTTCTCAGCCAGGTCCTGGGAAGCCTCCAGGAGCCCCTGCGGGCCCTGCTTCTCCAATGGGGCCTCCCGGCGGAGGTGTGCGCCGCCCTCTGCGACGGGGTCTACCGGACGGTGGCCTGGGTGGTGTCGGTGATGCTGCCCCCCATGGCCATTTTCTTCCCCCTCTTCACTTTGCTGGAGGATGCGGGGTATCTGCCCCGAGTGGCCTTCAACCTGGACCGGTGCTTCCAGTGGGCGGGAGCTCACGGCCGCCAGAGCCTCACCATGTGCATGGGCTTTGGCTGCAACGCCTGCGGCGTTATGGGCTGCCGCATCATCGACAGCCCCCGGGAGCGGCTCATCGCCATTCTCACCAACGCCTTTGTCCCCTGCAACGGCCGTCTGCCCACCCTCATCGCCGTCCTGACCATCTTCTTCGCCTTCGGCGGGGGACCCGGGTCCTCCCTGCTCACGGCGGCGCTGCTGCTGGGGGCCATCGTGGCGGCGGTGGGAATGACCCTCCTCATCTCCCGCCTCCTGTCCCGGACGGTTTTGCGGGGGACCCCCTCCTCCTTCGCCCTGGAGCTGCCCCCCTACCGGCGGCCCCGGGTGGGCCAGGTGCTAGTGCGGTCCGTGCTGGACCGGACCCTCTTCGTCCTCGGGCGGGCGGTGATGGTGGCGGCCCCGGCGGGGCTGGTGATCTGGCTCACCGCCAACGTGACGGTAGGCGGCGCGCCTCTTCTCACCTATCTGGCGGATTTTCTCGACCCTCTGGGGACCCTCATGGGCCTGGACGGCATGATTCTGCTGGCCTTCCTTTTAGGCTTTCCCGCCAATGAGATCGTGATCCCCATTCTCCTCATGGGCTATCTCTCCACCGGGTCTCTCACGGACTATCAGGATCTCAGCCATCTCCGCCAGCTGCTGCTGGCCAACGGCTGGACCTGGCAGACCGCCCTGTCCGCAGTGGTCTTTACCCTCTTCCATTTCCCCTGCGGCACCACCTGCGCCACCATCCGAAAGGAGACCGGCAGCCTTCGCTGGACCCTGCTGGCCGTCGCCCTGCCCACCGCGGTGGGCATTGCCGCCTGCACCGCCCTCCACCTGCTGCTGACGGTACTGGGATAGCGGCCGGGACAAAAACAAAACGCCGCGTACCGGCTGGTACGCGGCGTTTTGCTTCTTAGAAAATGGAGAGAGGGAGAAAAGAAAAAGAAACATATCTTATGTACAATGTCATTGTAGCCGAGGTTTCCAATTATGTCAACACCCCCAAAAGAACATTCACAAATTGTTCACAGCTTATGGGAAATCTCCTATTGACGTGTCGAAAAACTTGGCGTATTATTTAGCGTGCTAATTATTTCTACACAAAGCAATCCACCTTGAGAGGAGGAATATTCCTATGACAAGCCCCCTGCATCTGGGCCGTCAGGTGGTCTATTGCGGCCATCTGGCCCGATTGTGTCTGGAGGAGCGGATGCGGCAGTTCGGCGTCACGCCGGTGCAGGCCTACGCCATGCGCTTTCTTGCCCGTGGGGAAGAGGCGCGGGAGATCACCCAGCGGGATCTGGAGCGGGAGCTGCGGCTGAAGGCCCCCACCGTCAACGGGGTGGTGGACCGGCTGGAGGAGAAGGGATTTCTGGTACGCCAGCCCAGCCCCACCGATGGCCGCTGCCGTCTTTTGCGGCTCACCGACACGGGCCGGGAGGCCGCCGCCGCCTTTCTCTCCGCCATGGAGGACACGGAGGCCCTCTTCCGCTCCGCCCTCACCGACCGGGAGCAGCAGATCTTTCAGGAGCTGCTGTCCCGTATTGTGACCAATTTGGAAAGCGAGGTACACCGCACATGATCCGTAAGCTATGGCCCTACACCGCCGGATACCGGAAGTGGATTCTGCTGGGGGCGCTCTGCTCCGGGGCAGAGGCTGTCTTCGAGCTGATTCTGCCGCTGATGATGGCCACCATTGTGGACGAGTATATCCCGTTGGGAGACACCTCCGGCATCCTGCGCCACGGCCTTCTCATGGTGCTGCTGGCTCTGGTGTCCATGGCCCTGGGGGTCTGCGCCGCCTTCTTCTCCGCCCGGGCGGGCCAGTGCTTCGGCGCCAACCTGCGGGACGCCCAGTACAGCCGCATTCAGGACTATGCCTTCCGCAACATTGAGAAGTTCTCCACCGCCTCTCTCATCACCCGCCTCACCACCGACTGCAACACCATGCAGATGACGCTGATGATGTCCCTGCGGCTTTTGGTGCGGGCTCCGGTGATGCTGGTCTCCGCCCTGGTGCTGGCCATAGGCATTTCCCTTCAGCTCAGCCGGGTGTTTCTGGTGGCACTTCCCCTGCTGGCGGTGAGCATCTTTCTGATTCTCTCCACTGTGGCCCCCAAGTTCCGTCTCCTCCAGGAACGGACCGACGATCTGAACCTCACCGTCCAGGAAAATCTCAATGCCGTGCGGGTGGTGAAGTCCTTCGTCCGGGAGGACTTTGAAAACCAAAAATTTGAAGGCCGCAACCTGGCTCTCCGCGGCATCTCCGAAACCGCCTTCGGCCGGGTAATCTTCGCCATGCCCACCATGATGCTCATCACCTACGGCACCATTATCGCCGTCATGTGGTACGGCGCCCCCATGGTCCAGTCCGGGGCCCTGGAGGTAGCGCTGCTCACCACCTTCTTCACCTACATCACCCAGGTGCTCATGAGCCTGATGATGGTGTCCATGATGCTGATGATGCTCACCCGGTCCGTGGCCTGCGGCAAGCGGATCATCGAGGTGCTGGAGGAAAAGCCCGACATCACCGACGAGGGTGCGGACCCCTCCGCCCGTGTGGCCGACGGCTCCATCGACTTCGACCACGTGTGGTTCAAATACAACACCGCCAGCGAGGCCTGGAACCTGGAGGACGTGGACCTCCACATCCAGAGTGGTCAGACCGTGGGCATCATCGGCGCCACCGGCAGCGCCAAGAGCACCCTGGTCCAGCTGATTCCCCGGCTCTACGAGGCCACCAGGGGCGCCGTTCGGGTGGGAGGCCGCCCCGTGGGGGACTATACCATGGAGCATCTCCGGGACAGCTGCGCCATGGTGCTGCAAAAGAACACCCTCTTCTCCGGCACCGTCCGGGAGAACCTCCTCTGGGGCAACGAGGCGGCCACTGACGAGGAGATCTGGGCGGCCTGCCGGGCAGCCTGCGCAGACGAGTTCATCCACCGCCTCCCCGGCGGGCTGGACATGGATCTGGGCCAGGGGGGCGTCAACGTCTCCGGCGGACAAAAGCAGCGGCTGTGTATCGCCAGGGCCATCCTCAAAAAGCCCAAGGTGCTGATTCTGGACGACTCCACCTCCGCCGTGGATACCGCCACCGATGCCCGTATCCGCGCCGCCTTCCGCACCCAGCTGCCCCACACCACCAAAATCATCATCGCCCAGCGCATTATCTCCGTCATGGACGCGGATCTCATCGTGGTCATGGACGACGGTCGGATCTCCGACATGGGCACCCACGACGAGCTGATGGCGCGCAGCGAAATCTACCGGGACGTGTACCAGTCCCAGCAGGAAGGAGCGAACATCGATGGCTAACGGAAGAGGAATGGGGCGGGGCCCCAACCGCCACGGCTATCAGAAGCCGAAGAACATGGGCAAGACGGTGGCCAATCTGATGCGGTATATCGGCCGCTCCAAGTGGCTGCTGCTGGTGGTGGCGGTGTGTCTGGTGCTCTATAGCGCCTGCACCGTGGGCGGATCGTTCCTGCTGAAAACTCTGGTGAACGACGCCATCGTCCCCGGGGACTATGTTCTGCTGGCAAAGCTCCTGGCCCTCATGGCCCTCATTTACGTCGCCGGAGCGGGCTTCTCCTTCACCTACTCCCGCATCATGGTCCATGTGTCCCAGAAGACCAGCTTCGCCCTGCGGCGGGATCTCTTCGCCAAGATGCAGACCCTGCCCCTCAGCTTCTTCGACACCCACACCCACGGCGAGCTCATGAGCCGCTACACCAACGACATCGAGACCATCACCGAGATCATGAACAACGGCCTTGCCAACATGATCTCCGGCATCCTCACCTTTGTGGGAGTGGTGGCCATGATGCTCTACCTGAGTCCCGTCCTCTTTCTGGTGACCCTTTTGTGCCTGGGGCTCATGCTGCTGGTGGTCATGACCATCGGCAAGCGCAGCCGGATGTTCTTCGCCCGGCAGCAGCAGGACATCGGCGCCGTCAACGGCTATATCGAGGAGATGATCGAGGGCCAGAAGGTCATCAAGGTCTTCAACCACGAAGCCAAGGCGAAGGAGGGCTTCGGCGTGCGCAACGAGGCCTATCGCCGCAGCGCCACCGCCGCCCAGTCCTTCGCCGGGTCCATGATGCCCGCCATGGGCAACATCTCCCACATCAACTACGCCCTCACCTGCTGCGCCGGCGCCTTTCTCTCCATCTACATGGGCCTCGACCTGGGGTCCCTGGTGGTGTACCTCCAGTACGTCCGTCAGGTGAGCCAGCCGGTGACCATGATCAGCCAGCAGGTAAACAATCTCCTGGCCGCCATTGCCGGCGCCGAACGGGTCTTCGACATTCTGGAGCTGCCCGGGGAGGTGGACCAGGGGGACGTGACCCTGGTCCACGTGCGGCAAAGCGCCGGGGGCGGCCTCACGGAGTGCGAGAGCCGCGGAGACGGCTGGGCCTGGAAAATGCCCGACGGGACCCTGACGCTCCTCCGGGGAGACGTGCGGTTCAACGACGTAGTGTTCAGCTACGTGCCCGGCAAGGAGATTCTCCACGGCATCAGCCTCTACGCCAAGCCCGGCCAGAAGATCGCCTTCGTGGGCTCCACCGGCGCGGGCAAGACCACCATCACCAACCTCATCAACCGCTTCTACGAGATCCAGAGCGGCACCATCACCTACGACGGCATCGACGTGCGGCGCATCGAGAAGGACAGCCTCCGGCGAAGCCTGGGCATCGTGCTCCAGGATACCCACCTCTTCACCGGCACCATCGCCGACAACATCCGCTACGGGAAGCTGGACGCCACCGACGAGGAGGTAGTGGCGGCAGCCAAGCTGGCCAACGCCGACGCCTTCATCCGCCATCTCCCCAAGGGATACGACACCTTCCTCACCGACGACGGCGGCAGTCTCTCTCAGGGGGAGCGGCAGCTGCTGGCCATCGCCCGGGCCGCCGTGGCGGACCCGCCGGTGCTGATTCTGGATGAGGCCACCTCCTCCATCGACACCCGAACGGAGAAGCTCATCGAAAAGGGCATGGACCGGCTCATGGCGGGGCGCACCGTCTTCGTCATCGCCCACCGCCTCTCCACCGTCCGCAACGCCAAGGCCATCATGGTGCTGGAGCTGGGGGAGATCATCGAACGGGGCGACCACGACGACCTCATTGCCCAGGGCGGCAAATACTACCAGCTATACACGGGCCAGATGGAGCTGAGCTAATCTTTTTTCAAAGTGTTGCTTATGCAACAGCTTTTTCTCCGCAAACTGGCTATACTATAGCCAGTCAAGAGACTGGTCCCCCTCCGCCGCGGGCGGAGGAACGGTTTCCCCATATTGTGAGAACGAGGAGGAATTTTCCAAATGAAGTATGTTTGCGATGTGTGCGGCTACGTGTACGACGAGGCTGTGGGCGATCCCGACAACGGCATCGCCGCCGGCACCAAGTGGGAGGATCTGCCCGAAGACTTTGTCTGCCCCCTGTGCGGCGTAGGCAAGGATCAGTTCTCCGCGGAGTAAGTCCCCTTTCGTCAAACGCCCCGCCCGGTCCGCCGAAAATGCGGACCGGGCGGGGTTTGCGCATAGGGGCCATCCGCCCAAAGATGCCAAAAGCGCCGCGGACAAGCTTCCGCGGCGCTTTCTCAGCAGATCGGTTACTCCAGATCCACTGTGATGTGGTCGGTACCGTTTTCCTCAAACTCCCCCATGTACTGCTCCATCCGGTCCATCAGGGCATCGTAGTTCTCCCGGGTGGGCTCCCCCAGATCCCGCATGGCCAGCTCCTCGGCCAGGATCTCGAAAAAGGTCACATCCTCATAGGCCATGATGGCCTCGTGAATGCCGCCGTCGGCGAAAGCTCTGGAGGGAATCAGCTCCCCCTCATATAGCTCCACCAGCTTGGTCATGCCCCGGCTGAGGCAGTAGGAAAATACCAGGCTCTCCACCTCGTCATATTCTTTGATCCGGTCCTCCCCCCGGGTGGAGTTGAGAACCCAGTTTCCGATGTACACAAGATCCAGCAGCCGTCGGTACTGCTTGGGCGTCAGTTTCAGTTCCATGGGAACACCTCCCGTCACGACGATCTTTTCCCACCATCATTATAGCAGAGGGCTATGAAAAACGCCATAGAGAATCCCGGGTAAACTCCCCAAATTTTACTTGTTCTTCGTACAAATTCATAGTATACTATAAAAGTTAATGCTAATATGAGGAGGTATGCCCATGGACCCGCGTCCCATCGGCGTATTTGACTCCGGGTTGGGCGGTCTCACCGCCGTGCGGAGGCTGCGGCAGATCATGCCCTCTGAACATATCATATACTTCGGCGACACGTCCCGTGTCCCCTACGGCAACCGCAGCAGCGATACCATCCTGAAATACGCCCGTCAGGACCTGCGGTTTCTCCGGAGCTTCGATCTGAAAGCCGCCCTCATTGCCTGCGGCACCGTCAGCTCCAACTGTCTTACCCAGCTCCAGCGGGAGAACGATATCCCCGTCATCGGCGTGGTGGAGCCCACCGTCCGCCGGGCCGCCGACCTGACCAGGAACAAACGGGTGGGACTCATCGCCACCCGGGCCAGCGTCAACAGCGGGGCCTACCAGCGGCAAATGACCAAGCTGGACCCCCAGGTGGAGATGTTCAGCCAGTCCTGCCCCCTCTTCGTGCCTCTGGTGGAGGAGGGCCGGTTCCGCCCCGGAGACGTGGTCATCGAAACCGTGGCCCGGGAATATCTGAAACCCCTTCAGGACGCAGGGGTGGACACCCTGGTGCTGGGCTGCACCCACTACCCTCTGCTGGAGGACGTAATCGGGGAAATCATGGGGGAACATGTGGAGCTGATCGATGCCGGCTGTGAGTCGGCCTACGCCGTCCGCCGCCATCTGAAGGAACACGACGCTCTGGCCCCGGAGGGCCAGACCGGCTCCGCCGACTTCTATGCCAGCGACCGGGTGGCGGACTTTGAGCGCCTGGCGGCCATCTTCCTCCACGAGGATATCAGCCACACCGCCTGGCAAATCGACATCGAGACCTACTGAGGAGAACCGCCATGGAACAGATTCCAGTGACCATCACCGTCCGGGGGGAACAGCGCCTGGAGGGCGAAATCACCCAGATGGAGCACACCGTCCCCGGCACTCTGGAGACCGACGGGGAAACCCTGATTCTCCGCTACCGGGAGCCGGAGGAGGCGGGCCTCGGCAAGACGGACACTGTCCTCACCTTCCGTGGGGAGGAGGCGGTGCTGGAGCGGCAGGGAGCCGTCAGCGCCCGGATGCCCTTCCTGGTGGGCCAGCGCCACCGCTTCTCCTACCGCACCCCGGTGGGAGAGATGCTGCTGGAGGTCCGCACCACCTTCCTCAGCCACAACCTGACAAGAGACGGCGGCAAGGCCATGCTCCGCTACCACCTTACCAGCGGCGGCCAGACCGTCGGAAACCATACACTGAAGCTGAACGTCAAGGAGAGAGAGTTATGAACAACATGATCCAGCTGGCCAAGGACCAGGTCCTCAGCCTGACCCGGGCCGCCTACGCCGCCGCCGTACAGGCCGGCACTCTGCCCCAGGTGGCGGAGGTGAAGGCCAATGTGGAGATCCCCAAGGATACCGCCAACGGCGATTACACCACCACCTTTGCCCTGGCCGCCGCCAAGGCCATGAAGAAGAACCCCCGGGAGATCGCGAACACCCTCCTGGAGAACCTGCAGCTGGAGGGCACCTATTTCGCCTCCGCGGAGATCGCCGGTCCCGGCTTTCTCAACTTCCGCCTCTCCCCCGTCTGGTACCAGGCCCTCCTGGAGACCGTGGAGCGGGAAGGGGAGCACTACGGCAAGAATGACAGCCTCCAGGGCCGGAAGGTGATGGTGGAGTTCGTCTCCGCCAACCCCACCGGACCCATGCACATGGGCAACGCCCGGGGCGGCGTGCTGGGGGACACTCTGGCCAGCGTCCTGGCCGCCAACGGCGCCGATGTGTGGCGGGAGTTCTACGTCAACGACGCCGGCAACCAGATTGAGAAGTTCGCCGCCTCCCTGGAGGCCCGGTACCTCCAGATTCTTCTGGGGGAGGACGCGGTGGAATTCCCCGAGGACGGCTACCACGGCGACGACATCAAGGAGCTGGCCCAGGCTTTCTATGAGAAGTATGGCGACCAGTACAAGGACGCCCCCAAGGAGGAGCGCCACGCCGTGCTGGCAAAGTTCGGCCTGGAGATCAACATCCCCAAGATGAAGACGGACCTCCAGCGCTACAAGATTGACTACGACCAGTGGTTTTTCGAGTCCAGCCTCCACGAGAGCGGCTATGTGGCCGCCACGGTGGACAAGCTGACGGAGAACGGCTACACCTATGAGAAGGATGGGGCCCTGTGGCTGGCCACCGCCCGCATCCTCACCGAGCTCTACAAGAAAGCGGGGAAGAGCGACAAGGAGATCGAGAAGCTGGATCTCAAGGACGACGTGCTCCGCCGGGCCAACGGCTTTTACACCTACTTTGCCGCAGACATCGCCTACCACCGCAACAAGTTTGAGGTCCGTGGCTTCGACAAGGTCATCGACGTGTGGGGCGCGGACCACCACGGCCATGTGGCCCGTCTGAAGGGCGCTCTGGACGCCCTGGGCCTCAACGGCAGCGAGCGGCTGGACGTGGTGCTGATGCAGCTGGTGAAGCTGATGCGGGACGGGGAGCTGGTGCGGATGAGCAAGCGCACCGGCAAGGCCATCTCCCTGCGGGACCTGCTGGACGAGGTGCCCGTGGACGCCGCCCGGTACTTCTTCAACGGCAAGCCCGACTCCCCCATGGACTTCGATTTGGGTCTGGCCGTCCGGGAGGACAGCGAAAACCCGGTGTACTACGTGCAGTACGCCCACGCCCGGCTGTGCAACCTGCTGAAGACCCTGGAGGCGGAGGGGGCGACAATCCCCGCCGCTGCCGATGTGGACTTGAGCCTTCTCAGCGGCCCCATGGAGGAGGCGCTGATGAAGTCTCTGGCAGCCTACTGCGAGGAGGTGCGTCTCGCGGCCCGGGACTACGACCCCAGCCATATCAACCGCTACCTCATCCAGCTGGCGGGAGACTTCCACCGGTTCTATAGCGCCTGCCGCATCAAGGGGGAGGAGGCCCACGTGCTCTCCGCCCGGCTGAAGCTGGCGGCCCTGACCCGCACGGTGCTGGCCAACGGCATGGCCCTGCTGGGGGTCACCGCGCCGGAGAAAATGTAACCCATATCACACATGCGCCCCAGGGGCTGAGCCCCTGGGGCGCATTGCCGTTTCGTAGGGCTCTGTCCCTTGCCTGCGCCCAGTAAAGGACAAAAGAGGAGGAGAGGCTATCGCCTCTCCTCCTCTTTCAGACTCCCGCGAAGGGGGGGCTGGGCATGGGGATCCCCTGCGTGGTGGGCGTTGGTGTGGACGTTGATGTACTCCGCCTTCAGCTTGGAGTACAAAATGGTCTGGCTGGAGTAGAGGCCGCTGTAGCCGGAGAGCATGTAGCTGATGCCGCAGGCCAGGGCGAAGTAGAGCAGCCCCTCCGCCCCGAACAGCTCCACCGACAAAAAGATGGAGGCCGTGGGGCAGTTCACCGCCCCGCAGAACACCGCCACCAACCCCAAAGCCGCCCCGAAGCCCGCCGGAATCCCCAGCAGCGGCCCTACGGCGCAGCCGAAGGTGGCCCCCACAAAGAAGGAGGGCACCACCTCGCCGCCCTTGAAGCCCGCCCCCAGTGTGACGGCGGTGAAGAGAATCTTCAGGAGGAAGGCAGCGGGATGGGCCGTTCCCTCCTCCACCGCCCGGGTGATCACATCCATGCCCGCGCCGTTGTAATCCCCGTTCCCTACCAGCAGGGTGAGGGCAATGACCGCCGCGCCGCCTGCGGCGGCCCGGACCCAGGGGTTGGGAACCCTGCGGGCCAGCTGCCGCTCCATAAAGTGAATGCCGGTACAGAATACCACCGATACCAGCGCGCACAGAGCCGCCAGCACCGCCACCCGCAGCAGCATTCCCGCCTCCAGCGCCGGGGCGTCGACGGCAAAGGCGGTGGGGGCCACCCCCATCAGCCGGGATACCCCGTAGGCGGTCAGGGAGGCAGCGAAGCAGGGGATGAAGGCCGCGTGGTACATGACGCCGATGCTGATGACCACCATGGCAAACACCGTGGCGGTGAGAGGCGTTCCGAACAGGGCGGAAAAGAAGGCCGCCATACCGGCCATGGTGGCCGTCCTCATGTCCCGGTCGTCCAGACGGAACCAGGCCCCCACCTTGTGGCCGATGGTTCCCCCCATCTGCAGGGCCGCTCCCTCCCGCCCGGCGGAACCGCCGCACAGGTGGGTCAGCACCGTACCGAAGAAGATGGCGGGCAGCAGCTTCAGCGTCAGCCCCTTCCCCAGATGCACCGCATCGATGATGTCGTTGGTGCCCTGGCCCTCCGTGCGGGTGAGGCGGTAGAAGCCCACAATCAGCAGCCCCGCCGGGGGAAGGCACCAGAGCAGCCAGGGGTGTTCCCCCCGCAGCTCCGTGGCCCGCTCCACCCCGATGTGGAAGGCGGACCCCAGCGCTCCGCAGGCGACCCCCACCACCAAAGCCACCAACAGCCACTTCACCAGGGCCTGGATGTACAGCCCCGTGTGCCGCACCCAGGCCACCGTCTTCTGCCATTTCGTCTCTTCCATGCCGTCCTCCCTGAAAGCGGGCCCCAAAAAAGGGATTCCCCCCAAAAATCGACCCATAAGTAGCCCCATTATATCCAGCCGTTAAGATGATGTCAAGAGTTCTGTCCCGCCCCTATCGGGCATAGACTGGGGCGAGGTGAGCAGGCGATGATCATTCATGTTGTCAAGGCGGGGGAGACCCTTTTTTCCATCAGCGCAGCCTACGGGGTGGACCCGGAGCGGCTGCGGACGGACAACGGGGTAGGGCCGGAGGGCGCTCTGGCGGTGGGGCAGTCCCTGGTGATCCGCTTCCCCAAGACTGTCCACGCCGTAAGCCGGGGAGAGACTCTCTCCTCCATTGCCCGCAGCTACGGCGTGACGGTGCGGCAGCTGTGGCGGCGTAATTACCAGCTGGCGGGAGGCGATACGCTCTTCCCCGGCCAGGTGCTGGTGATCGACTACCAGGACACCCCTCTGGGGACCGTGGGCACCAACGGATACGCCTACCCCTCCATTCCTCTGCCCCAGCTGCAGGCGGCTCTGCCCTACCTCACCTGGCTGAGCCCCTTTACCTACGGCCTCACCGCGGAAGGAGCGCTGCTGCCCCTGGACGTGGGGGAGCTGCCCGCCCAGGGGGCGGCGCGGGGAACCGGGAGCCTTCTCCACCTGTCCTCCATGACGGAGGCAGGCCAATTCTCCAACGAGCGGAGCAGTCTGGTGCTGCAGGACGCCGCCCGGGCCGAGCGGCTGCTGGACCAACTGGAGGCGGAGGTGCTGCGCCGGGACTACCGGGGGGTGGACGTGGACTTCGAGTTTCTTCCGGCGGAGGAGGGGACGGCCTACGCCGCCTTCGTGGCGGCCCTGGGCCGCCGGCTGCACCCCCTGGGGCGCTTTGTGATGACGGCCCTGGCCCCCAAAACCCGCCGGGATCAGCCGGGCCTCCTCTACGAGGGCCACGACTACGCCGCCCTGGGCGCGGCGGCGGACTTACTGCTGGTCATGACCTATGAGTGGGGATACACCTACGGCCCCCCTATGGCGGTGGCCCCTCTGCCCAATGTCCGGCAGGTGCTGGACTACGCGCTGACAGAACTCCCCGCCAAAAAACTCCTTCTGGGGGTACCCACCTACGGCTACGACTGGCCGCTCCCCTTCCAGGAGGGCGTCACCCGGGCCAGGTCCCTCTCCGCCGGGGAGGCGGTGGCCCTGGCCCTCCGGTACAATATCGCCATCCAGTACGACGAGACAGCTCAGGCCCCCTACTTCTACTACACTGCCGAGGACGGCGCTGTCCACGCGGTCTGGTTTGAGGACGCCCGCAGTGTGGAGCAAAAGCTGCTGCTGATCCGGGAGTACGGCCTCTCCGGGGCGGGCTTCTGGAATCTGATGCGGCCCTTCCCCCAGGGCTGGAACGTGCTGGACAGCCTCTATAACGTGGCGGAAAATTGAAAATACCCGGCGCGGAAGTTTCCTTCCGTGCCGGGTATTTTTGCCGGTCTTACTTCATCAGCAGGGCCATAACGGCCTTCTGGGCGTGGAGGCGATTCTCCGCCTCGTCAAAGATCTCATTGGCATGGGCCTCAAAGACCTCCTCGGTGATCTCCTCGCCCCGGTGGGCGGGCAGGCAGTGCTGAACCATGCAGTCGGGATGGGCCACCGCCATGAGGGCGTCGCTCACCTGATAGCCCACGAAGGCCTTCTCCCGCTCGGCCTTCTCCTGCTCCTGACCCATGGAGGCCCACACGTCGGTGAAGATCACATCGGCGTCCTTGGCGGCCACCATGGGATCGTCGGTGAGCTGGAACTTGGCGTCGGTGACGGTTTCGGCAAAGGCCAGGACGTCGGCGTGGGGCTGATAGTGCTTGGGACAGGCCACGGACACGTCCATGCCGCATTTGAGGCCGCCGACGATGATGGAGTTGGCCATGTTGTTGCCGTCGCCGATGTAGCAGATCTTCAGGCCCTCCAGCTTGGCCTTGTGCTCCCGGATGGTCATGAGGTCCGCCAGCACCTGGCAGGGGTGGCAAAAGTCGGTGAGGCCGTTGATGACGGGGATAGAGCCGTACTTGGCCAGATCCTCCACCTCCTGCTGCTCGAAGGTGCGGATCATGATGCCGTCGCAGTAGCGGCTGAGGACACGGGCAGTGTCCTGCACCGGCTCGCCCCGGCCAATCTGGCTGACGGCGTTGGAGAGGAACAGGGCGTGGCCGCCCAGCTGGAACATCCCCACCTCAAAGCTCACCCGGGTGCGGGTGGAGTTCTTGGAGAAGATCATGGCCAGGGTCTTGCCCTTGAGCACCTCGTGGGCGATGCCGTGCTTCTGGTCGTATTTCAGCTGGTCCGCCAGATCCAGGATCTCGTAGATCTCCTCCCGGCTCAGATCCAGCAGCTTCAAAAGATGTTTCTGCATCGTTTTATTCTCCTTTCTCCGGCGTTACGCCATAACTTCCTTCATGATGGCAAGGCCCTTGTCCATCTCCTCCTTGGTGATGACCAGGGGGGGCAGGAGGCGGAGGGTATCCTTACCGGCGGTAAGGGTCAGAAGACCCGCCGCCATGAGCTTATCCTTCAGCTCCTTGTGGGTCATGCCCTGAACGCCCACACCGATCATGAGGCCCATGCCCCGGACACCGGAGACATAGAGGCTGTTCAGCGCGGCGATGCCGTCCCGGAGGTACTGGCCCTTCTCCGCCACCTCCTGCAGGAAGGCGGGGGTGAGGGTGTCCATGACCACGTTGGCGGCGGCGGCGGCCATGGGGTTGCCGCCGAAGGTGGAGCCGTGGTTCCCGGCGGTCAGCACGCCCTTGCACTTCTCGTTGGCCAGGAAGCCGCCGAAGGGCAGGCCGCCGGCAATGCCCTTGGCAAAGGTGACCACGTCGGGCTGAATATCAAACTGCTGGAAGGCGAAGAGGGTGCCGGTGCGGCCCATGCCGGTCTGCACCTCGTCAATGAGGAGCAGCCAGTCGCGCTCCGCACAGAGCTTGGCCACGGCCTGCACATAGTCCTTGTTCAGAGGATTCACGCCGCCCTCGCCCTGGATGGGCTCCATCATGACGGCGCAGACGTCGTCCCCGGCCACGGAGAGGAGGCTGTCCATATCGTTGGCGTCGGCGTAGCGGAAGCCCTCGGTGAAGGGGAAGAAGAACTCGTGGAAGTGGTCCTGGCCGGTGGCCTTCAGGGTGGTGATGGTGCGGCCGTGGAAGGAGTTCTTCAGGGTGATGACCGTGGCGCGGCCCTGGCCGTACTTGTCGTAGGAATACTTCCGGGCCAGCTTGATCATGCCCTCGTTGGCCTCGGCGCCGGAGTTGCTGAAGAACACCCCGGCCATACCGGAGGCAGGCACCAGCTTGGAGGCCAGAACGGCGTAGGGCTCGGTGTAGAAGAGGTTGGAGATGTGGCCCAGCTTCATGGCCTGGTCGTAGATGGCCTTGGCCCACTTCTCGTTGGCGTAGCCCAGGGAGCACACGCCGATGCCGGAGGTGAAATCCACATACTCCTTGCCCTCGGTGTCCCACAGGGTAGCGCCCTTGCCGTGGTCGATGGCCAGCTGGTTGCGGCCATAGGTCTGGAGAACATATTGCTCATCCAAAGCCTTAATCTCAGCAAAATTCATAGTCTCGCTCCTTTCCAGCGTCAGTGGTTCATGTTACCAGATCATGGTGCCGATGCCCGCGTGGGACAACACTTCGATCAGGATGGAGTGGGGAATGCGCCCGTCCAGGATATGGGTGCGGTGAACGCCGTTGCGGACAGCCTCCACACAGCAGTCGATCTTGGGAATCATACCTCCGGCGATGACGCCCTCCTTCACCAGAGGGGGCACGTCGGAGGGGTGGATACGGGAGATGAGAGTGGACTCGTCGCTGCGATCCCGGAGGAGGCCCCGGATATCCGTCAGCAGAATGAGCTTCTCCGCCCCGATGGCGATGGCGATTTTGGCGGCGGCGGTATCGGCGTTGACGTTGTAGCTGGTCTCCGCGTCCACCCCCTGGGCCACAGTGGAGATGACGGGAATAAAGCCGTCGGCGATGGCGTCCTGGATGGGCTTGGGGTTCACCTCGGTAATCTCGCCCACAAGGCCGTAATCCACGCCGTTCTCCATTTTCCGGACGGCTCTCAGCATGCCGCCGTCCAGGCCGCACAGTCCGATGGCACTGCCGCCGGAGCGGTTGAGGGTGGCCACCAAATTCTTGTTGACCTTGCCGCAGAGGACCATCTGGACGATGTCCATGGTCTCCTCATCCGTGTAGCGCAGGCCGTTGACGAACTTGCTCTCCTTGCCGGTCTTCTTGAGCATCTCGTTGATCTCCGGCCCGCCGCCGTGGACCACCACCACGTTGATGCCCACCAGCTTGAGCAAAATGATATCGCTGATGACCGCCTTGCGCAGCTCGTCGGAGATCATGGCGTTGCCGCCGTACTTGACCACCACGGTCTTTTTGTTGTACTCCTGGATATAGGGCAGGGCCTCCACCAGCACCTGTGCCCGATCGGAATGGGAAAGCTCCACAGTCACTCACCTCGTTTTTCAGTAGAAGGCCCCACCCAGGGGGCCAGGGGGCTATAGCCCCCGGTTCTTTTGCCCAAAGGCAAAAGAAGAAAATGCAATCATTTTTGTCAGGACATGCGCCTGACAAAAATCCCTTGACCCAGCCGCCCTGGGCGGCGTCACCAGTGACCCGTGGTCACTGGTGAGGGGGGAGGTCGAGGGGGGACGAAGTCCCCCTTCGAGGACCTTTAGGTCCTGTAGTCCCCGTTGATCTTGATATAGTCGTAGGTAATGTCACAGCCCCAGCAGGTGCAGGAGCCGTCGCCCTCAGCCATCTGGATGTTGATCTCCACCTCACTCTCGGTGAGGATCTTCTTGGCCAGGTCCTCATCGAAGGGGAGGCCTCTCCCCTGCTCGCACACGGCGATATCCCCGGCGGCAGAGGCAAAGTGGACGTCCACCTTCTCCGGGTCGAATTGCTCCCCGGAGTAGCCCATGGCGCAGAGCACCCGGCCCCAGTTGGCGTCGCAGCCGAAGATGGCCGCCTTGGTGAGGGTGGAGGAGATGACGCTCTTGGCGATCACCTCCGCCTGGGCCTCGTCCTTCGCCCCTGCCACGTTGCAGGTGATGAGGTGCTTGGCGCCCTCGCCGTCCTTGGCCATCATCCGGGCCAGCTCGGTACAGAGGGCCTTCAAAGCCTCCAGGAAGGCGTAGTAGTCGTCATTCTTCCCGGTGATCTCCGCATTGCCCGCCATGCCGTTTGCCAGCACCAGGCAGGTATCGTTGGTGGAGGTGTCGCCGTCCACGCTGATGCGGTTGAAGCTGACCTTGGCGGTCTCCAGCAGAGCCTCCCGGATCATGGCGGGGGAGATGGCGCAGTCGGTGGTAAGAAAGCAGAGCATGGTGCCCATGTTGGGATGGATCATGCCGCTGCCCTTGGCGATGCCGCCCATGCGGACCGTCTTGCCGCCCACGGTGGTCTCCACGGCCACCTCCTTCTTGACGGTGTCGGTGGTCATAATGGCGTGGGCCGCCGCGTCGCTGGCAGCTTCGCTGGCCTCCAGGAGGCTATAGAGCTTGGGCATGCCCTCCTCAATGACGTGGACCTTCAGGGTCTGGCCGATGACGCCGGTGGAGGCCACCAGCACGTCCTCCTGCTTGCAGCCGATGGCCTTGGCGGCGGCGGCGCACATCTTCTCGGCATTCTCCTCGCCCTGGGGGGCGCAGGCGTTGGCGTTGCCGCTGTTGCACACCACGGCCCGGGCCTTGCCGTCGGCAAGATGGGCCTTGGTGACGTGGATGGGGGCGGCCTTCACCACGTTGGTGGTGAATACGGCGGCGGCGGAGCAGTCCACATCGGAGACGATGAGGGCCACATCCTTCTTGTTGGTGTTGTGGGTCTTCACGCCCACATGGAGCCCGGCGGCCCGGAACCCCTTGGCGGCGCACACACCGCCGGCGATCTTCTTCAGCATACTCTCTCCTTATCCAAGAGGAGGAATCTCCTCTCTCCTAACTCCTATCTCAAAGGAGGCCCTCGGTCTCCTCAAAGCCCAGCATCAGATTCATGTTCTGGACCGCCGCGCCGGAGGCGCCCTTGCCCAGGTTGTCGAACAGGGCGGTGATGGTGAACTGGCGGTCGTTGCCCGCCACTATAAGGGACAGGTCGTTGGCTCCGGCCTTGGCAGCGCCGTAGAACTTGGAAGAGGCCGCGATGCCTCCCTCCTCATCCGTGGGGTCGCCAGCCACCCAGACCAGCCGCTTGCCGTCATAGGTGCCGTAGTGGTCCGCCAGGGCCTTCCACACGTCGTGGAGGGTGGACACGCCCCGCAGCTGGCTCATGTGGAGGGGCACGGTGGTGGCCATGCCCTTGTAGTAGTCGTCCACAATGGGGCTGAATACCGGAGGCTGGCTGAGGCCGCAGCGGAATTGCATCTCCGGCAGGTGCTTGTGGCCCTGCGTCACCCCATAGATGGCGGGACTGCTCAAAAGGTCCTCCCGGCTCTCGGCCTCGTACTGGGCAATCATCTTCTTGCCGCCGCCGGAGTAGCCGGTGAGGGAGAAGCAGCTCAGCGGGGTCTCCGCGGGCAGAATTCCCATGGACACCAGGGGATAAACGATGCTGATAAATCCGGTGGCGTGGCAGCCGGGGTTGGCCACCCGCTTGCTCTCCACGATCATCTGGCGGTGGAGCTTGGACAGCTCCGGGAAACCGTAGGCCCAGCCGGGCTTCACCCGGTGGGCGGTGGAGGCGTCGATGATGCGGGTATTGGGGTTCTCCACCAGCGTCACCGCCTCAATGGCGGCGGCGTCGGGGAGGCAGAGGAACACCAGATCCGCCTGGTTCATGAGCTTGCGGCGCTCCTCGGTGTCCTTCCGCTTCTCTTCGTCGATAAGCAGCAGGTCGATGTCCTGCCGCCCGGCCAGACGGTCGTAAATCTGGAGGCCGGTGGTCCCCTCTTTTCCGTCAATGTAGACAACAGGCTTCATACTTGATGCTCCTTCACAAAGCTCTCCAGCTCGTCGATCTGGCGGCTGGTCTCGCTGACGGCGGGGCCGCCGTAGCTGCTGCGCTGGCCCATGCAGGTCTCCAGCTTCAGTGCCTCATAGACATCCTCCTCAAAGAGAGGAGAAATTTCCTTCAATTCCGCCAGGCTCAGCTCCTCCAGGAGCTTCTGGTGGGTGGTGCAATAGTAGACCAGGCTGCCCACGGCGGTGTAGGCGTCCCGGAAGGGCATGCCCTTCTTGGTGAGGTAGTCGGCGCAGTCGGTGGCGTTGATGAACCCGCCGCCGGCGGCCTTCCGCATGTTCTCCGGCAGGACCCGCATGGTGCGGAGCATCCCGGCAAACACGGGCAGACACATCTTTACGGTGTCCACCGCGTCAAAGACGGGCTCCTTGTCCTCCTGCATGTCCTTGTTGTAGGCAAGGGGCAGGCCCTTCATGGTGGTGAGCAAACTCATCAAATCGCCGTACACCCGCCCGGTCTTGCCCCGGACCAGCTCCGCCACGTCGGGGTTCTTCTTCTGGGGCATGATGGAGGAGCCGGTGGAGTAGGC
>CALXDC010000016.1 GCA_944386975.1 uncultured Oscillospiraceae bacterium
CGGGTGTGGCGAAGTTTGGTATCGCGCCTGAATGGGGTTCAGGAGGCCGCTGGTTCAAGTCCAGTCACTCGGACCAATCGGAGTATCCTTCGGGATGCTCCGATTTTTTTTGTGTAGTTACACGGGAATGCGCAGCTTTCGTTGTTTGGGAGCCTGTATGTAGAAGGACTTATTCCTTAACATGCAGGAGGCTTCATATGACCGAAGAAAACTACGACTACCGAACGAGTCAGACGCTGCTTTGTAACCAGTTTCCCGGCAAAGGAAAATTAAAAATCCCCGTCATTCCCAAGTTCCAAGAAAAGCCCGGGGACTTTGATGATCTTTTGTTGATCGGTTTTGACAAAACCCATTTGGAGGATCAGAATTACCTCGACCGAGTGGTACACTTCATCCTATTGGATGATCGCTTTGGGTGGGTTTGGAGGAATCCAGACAACGACATTGAAAGACTCTCCCGTTACCCTGCGGTGCTGTCGCCGAATTTTAGTATGTACCTGGAGATGGCGCCTGTCATGCAGCTTTACAATGTATTTCGTAATCGCTGGTGTGGCGTTTCACCGCCTTTTTGTGATACAATAGAGCCGTTCCTGATTGGCAAGGGCGGCGGTAGTGCGTATGGCGCAGACTGGAAACCGGATCCGGATAAGCCAAATGAAGTGATTCTACAAGGTCCGCCAAATACCGTTCAAAAATTTTTCTAAAATCGAGAATATTTTTTGAACGACAAGGGCAGGCGTATACGCCTGTCCTTGCTTTTTTGTATAATTTTGGCGGAACAAAATAACAAGAAACTCGTCTAAATAGACACAAGAAGAAAAGGAGGTATTCTTATGAAGAGATGGGCTATTTTTGCGGTTTCCTTTCTTTTGGTGCTTGCCGTCGGATGTAGTAATGAGAATGAACAGTCCTTAGATGAGAGCGCGCTCTCTTTCGAAGGATCGGTATCCGAACCTGCTACCTTAGATGTGTCTGATCTCCACGACCTTCTTGCCTCTGTTGATTTATTTGCGGCTGACCTGACCTATTTCTGTGAAGGAACAGAAGAAACATTCCCTGCCAACAATGCCATCCGGGCAAAAAGCTACCTCGAAGAATTGGGGGCATTTACCTGGGAAAGCTATCAGCCTCCCGCAGAGTTGGATGACCTCGAGGATTACCGTTACCAACTGACCATTCCCGGTGCGACCCTCACCGCTTTTCAGAGCGGATATGCAGACGCCCGTCCCCTCCATGTGGAGACCGAGGAGGGCGAGGGATGGTTCGTCCTGCCCGTGGCCACGGAGCCGACGGAACAGTATAGCTGGATGCTCTATGACACTTTTGGACGATGGTACGGAGAGGCCCAGGCCGCCTCCCTTTATAGCGGGAAGGGAAGCCCTCTCACAAAGGAGGAATTGGATTGGTTTGAAGGCTATACCGAAAGCACGTGGACACACTATGATGAAACATGGGGCGGGTTCGTTAGCGGAGCCACGCCCATCAGCTGTTTCTTCACCTCCCGATACAGTGACCCCCGAGACATGGCTGTAGGGGAGTTCCTTTACTATTGTCCCGACCAAGGTGTTCTTGAAGCCGGGGACGAAGAGGAGTTCGGCATTGTGCAGGAAAAACTCGACTGGCGAATCGGCGAAGACAACCACCTTGCCACGATTGATGAAATGCCGGTACCCTGTCATCGGCTGTCCCGCAGCTATATCAATGAGATTTTGACAAAATACGCGGGGATCACGGTGGAGGAAATGCATACCGATTGGTTGAAAGAAGCTTTTTACATTCCGGAAACTGACTGCTTCTACACGTTCAGCAGCGACTTCGGCCCTGGTATGTTCATCCCATGCTACGGCGAAAAAAATGGCGACATCGTGACCCTATGGGAAGCCCCCAACACAGAAAGCGGAGTCTCGGATATGCTGGTGCTTCAGAAGAGCGGCGAGAATTGGCATATTCTTTCCCATTGTCCCGCCACTATCTTATAAAATTTTTGCCTCTGTCCTATAGTCGGAAAAAGAGGGAGAATCTGTTTTGAAAATCGTCACGAAAATTCCCAGCAAGGCCCTTTCGGCAGATGAAATTTATTTTGAAATTGACGACAAAGCGTGCCGGATCCACTGCTTTTGCAGATGGTTTTGTGAGTTCCGCCAGCCCAATATCAGGAGATACTATTACCGGGTGGAGAGAGTAGACGACTGAAGCGTGTGCAGAGGCGGGAGCATCCCCGAGATGCTCCCGCCTTGTGTCCCTCTGCGTTCCACAGCCTCTCCTCACACCCGGCGCTTCATCAGACCGTGGTGGTTGCAGCAGATATAGAGCACCCCGTGGCCCTGGAAACGGAACCGGCAGGCGGCGCTGCCCTCGGGATACAATTTCACCAGCTGGAGCCGGTCCGAGGTGGCATAGGCCAGGAAGGAGAGAAAATGGCCCTTGGTCATGGGGTGGTCCAAAGTAACATACTCCTCGTCCTCCACCTTCTCGATCCGGGGCTGGTGATCCCCGTCGGCCTCCTCCGCCTCCAGGGGGGGCAGGGTGATGCCGCAGCAGCTGACCACCGCCTCCCCCATGGTGTGGATCACGTTGCCGCAGAGAGGGCAGACGTAAAACCGGGAGCGGAGCATATTGGCCGACCGGTTGCGGTTGGTGACGGCGTCGCCGGACATGAGCTCCATGACGGAAACTCCCAGGGCCGCCGCCAGAGGCTCCAGCAGGGAGATGTCCGGCAATCCCTTGCCTGTCTCCCACTTGGACACGGTTTTGCTGCTCACGTCAATCCGGTTCGCCAGCTCTGCCTGCGTCAATCCCCTGGCCTCCCGCAGACCCTTGATGGCGGCGCCGGTTACATAAGAATCCATCGTGTTTGACCTCCTGTGAAATGGATGGCGTCATTATAGCAGGCGGACGCCGCCGGTACAACCTACGCTTCGGAGACATGCCTTGCCTTGGGACTCCGGCTGTGCTACAATTTTGATACGCATATTCTGTGGAGAAAGGAGTCGGAGCCTATGAAGGACGCGCTGATGGTTTTTCGGGGGGCCCTCCGGTGTTTCCGGCGTTTTCCCTGTTGTATCCTTCCCCTGCTGCTGGCCTGGTGCGGCTACGCCGCCGTCACGCTATGGCTGCGATTCGGGGCGGACCTGAGTCGGTACACGGCGGGGCAGACCCTGGCTCTGGCCTTTGGCATCTACTTCCTCTTCTCGCTCCTCTTCGGCATTGCCTGTCTCATTCTGCTGGAGCTCCTCCAGCAGCTGGAGCATGGCCGGAAGCCCAGTCTCCTCCGGGCAGTCCGGGACACGCTGGTCCGGGATCTGGGGAAGGCCTTTCCCATCCTGTTGGTTTGGGCGGCTCTGTGGTTTCTCCTGGCGCTGCTGGACGCTCTCCTCTCCCCAAGGGACCGGAAGGAGAAGGAGAGCTTTTCCCCCAAGGCGGCGGTGGGGGTTCTCACCGGGGCGGGGCGGCGGCCCTCCCTCCTCCGGGCGGGGCTGGCGGCAGCCGCAAAGGCCCTGCGGATGTTCGCTTTTTTGGTGCTGCCCGCCGTGGCCTGGGAGGACTTGGGCCCCGTGGCCTCAGTGAAAAAAGGCGTCCGGACCCTCCGCAGCCAGACGGGGGCCTTCCTGGCGGCTTACGGTCTGACGGAGCTCTTTGCCCTGGTGGTTCTCCTGCCTCCGGCCCTGCTCTACGCCCTGGACGACTGCCTGACCCTCTCACTGCCCGACGGGCTCTGGTGGGGACTCCTTCTCTATGTGGCCCTGGCCTCCAGTCTCACCTTCCTGGTAGAGCAGCTCTATGTGGCTCAGCTCTATCTCCGGGCTCTCCGTCAGGAGCGGGGCTTGAAAATGAGCGCCCCCTCCCCGCTGGACACTCTCTGCCCGCCGCCTGCTGTCCGGCGGAAGGGCTGATATGAAAGCACGCGCAGCGCCCCGGGGTGGTCCTCCCGGGGCGCTGCGCGGTTCCTATGGATGCTTATTCACGCGGCTGCTCAGCCGGTGATCTCAGAGATCTTGACCTTCCGGTCCTCCCGCAGGGAGCGGGTGGCGGCGTCCGCCGTGGCGATGGCCGCCCGGGCTGCCGCACCGGTCATCAGAGGACGGAACTCGTCGGGGACGGGCTCGCCGTGCATGATGCCGTTAAAGTAGCGCATCTCGTTTTTCATGATGCCGTGGAGCCACATGGGGGGCTTCTTGCCGGGGTGGCCGTACTGGATGGCGCCGTCCATCTCCGTGCTGTGGTAGATGCGGGTCCGGTCGTCGTCCTCCTCCTTGGTCTCGTGGACCAGATAGTGCTCCTCGGAGCCATCCTTGGTCTTCACCGTCATGCCCACGTTGCACATGTCGATGCGGATGGCGCCCTCGGTGCCCTGGATGAGGACGTAGTGCTCAGGCCAGTGGAAAGCGGAGCCGTACTCAATGACGCCGTAGGTGTTGTTGGCAAACTGCAGGTTCAGAAACAGCATATCGTCCTCATCGCCGAACTGCTCGCCCTGATGGGCCACGTTGCCGCCGATCATGGTGACCTCCACGGCAGGACCCATGATGAACTGGATGCAGTCCAGCTCGTGGATGTGGTGGTAGAGGTGGCCGCCGGACTTGGCACGGATCTTCTTCCAGCTGATCTCCGGCTGGGGCTCCTCCCAGCCGTTGCGGGCGGAGTGGGCATAGAGCACACGGCCGATTTTGCCCTCGGCGATGAGCTGCTTGGCATGGCGGACGCCACGGAAGAAGTTCATCACGTGGCCGGCCATGAAGATGACCCCGTTCTCCTCCGCGGTCTTCACCATCTCGTCGCAGTCCTGATAGCTCAGGGCGATGGGCTTCTCACAGAACACGTGCTTCTTGTGGCGGGCGGCGGTAAGCACCGGCTCCTTGTGGAGGTAGTTGGGGGTGGCCACAATCACCGCGTCCACATCGGGGCGGGCGCAGAGAGTGTCCAGATCCGTCTCCACCTCGCAGCCGTACTCCTTGGCGATGGTCTCACCGTTTTCCGGGTCCAGAACGGCCACCACACGGGCACCCTCCTGCTCGTTCATGATGCGCCCCAGCTCAGCGCCGAAGTAGCCGGTCCCTACGATCGCGTAACCAATAGTCTTCATACGTTTGACCTTCCTTTCAGTATCTGTCGGTTCAGATGTGAGTTGTTACTTGACGGCGCCGTCGGCCAGACCGCCGGCGATCTTGCTCTGGATGAGGCAGAAGAAGATGATAGACGGGATGACCACGATGGCGCTGGCGGCCATCATGGAGCCCCAGTTGAGGATGTCGGCGCCCTCCAGGGTCTTTACCGCCACGGAGATGGTGGTTTTGCTGGAGCTGCTGACGAGCAGCAGGGCGTACAGGAACTCGTTCCAGGCATTGATGAACACGTAGATGGCCGTGGACACCACGCCGGGGGCCACCAGGGGCAGCACCACCTTATAGAACACCTGCAGGCGGTTTGCTCCGTCGATACGGGCCGCCTCCTCAATGCCGATGGGTACTGTTTTGAAGAAGCCTACCAGCATCCACACGGCATAGGGCACGCTGAAGGACATGTACACCAGCACCAGACCGATACGGGTGTTGGTCAGGTGCAGGGTGCTCATGACCACCGCATAGGGGATGACCAGCATGATGGACGGGAACATATAGGTGGTGATCAGAATTTTGGTCATCACGTTGCCCAGCTTGGGGAAAAACCGCACAATGCCGTAGGCGGCCAGGGCGGAGATGAAGGTGGCCACCACGGTGGTGGACAGGGCCACAATGAGGCTGTTTTTGATGTTGACGGTGAAGTTCAGGGTGAAGAGCACCGTCTTGAAGTTCTCCAGGGTCCAATCCTTGGGGAAGATCACAGTGGGGTTGGCCAGCATCTCCGTGCTGCTCTTGAAGGCGGACACCAGCAGCCACAGCAGCGGGAATACCGCGCAGATGGAGAGGATGGTCAGGTACAGGTAGGAAAAGCCGCCGCTGACGGAAAGACGTCTGATCTTTTTCATAGTCACTTCTCCTCCTTCTCCCAGTGGCGGATGACGCTGAAGTACAGGATGCACAGCAGCACCAGGAACAGCAGCAGCAGGATCGAGGCGGCAGAGGCCCGGCCCACCATGCGGCCCGTCCAGCCCATGTTGTAGATGTAGATGGGCATGGTGGTGCTGGAGCCGGCGGGACCGCCGGCGGTCATCATGAAGATGATATCGAAGTTGTTGAACACCCACACCGTCCGCAGTACCACCAGCAGACCCACCACGATGCGGATGTGGGGAGCGGTGATGTGGCGGAAGGACTGCCAGCCGGAGGCGCCGTCGATCTGGGCGGCCTCATACTGGTCCTGGGGGATGGTCTGGAGGGCGGCGTAAACGTTGACCAGAATCAGCGGCGCACCGAACCAGATGTTCACCATCATCAGCGTGGGCAGCACCAGATCCGGGTCGGAGAGGAACTGGACCATGCCGTCGGTGATCCCCAGCTGCATCAGCAGGGAGGGGATAAAGCCCTGGATGCCGTTGAGCATCCACTTCCAGGTCATGGCGATGGCGATGGCCGGGAAGGCCCAGGGAATGATGGCGCAGATACGGAAGAGGTTCTTGCCCACCCGGCTTTTGATCCGGTTGAGGCAGAGGGCCCCCACGAAGCCCACCACGATCTGGCCCAGGAGGCTGCCGATGGTCCAGAGAATGGTGTTGCCGAAGGCCTGGAAGAAATCCTCGTCGGTGAGGATGCGGATGTAGTTTTCAAATCCCACCGGATCGAAGTCGGTGCGGATCAGGGTCTTGTTGGTGAAGCTGTAGATCACCGTGGACACCAGCGGGTAGATCAGCAAACAGACCACCACCGCCAGTGCGGGAAGAACAAACAGCCAGCGGGTCAGACTGCTGCCGTTGACGCCCCCCCGAAGTCGTCTTTCTCTCATATCGTTCTCCTCTTACTTGGGCCCGGCCGGGAGGTTTTCCTCCCGGCCGGTGATGTTGGTTGACTGTCCGCTGGGGTCAGGCTACCATGGTATCGAAGATTTCGTTGAGGCGGGCTTCCGCGGCGGCAGCGGCGGTCTTCACGTCGGTGCCGTTGGTGATGATATCCTGGAACATCTCCTCGATGACGCCCTGGCTGGTCAGAAGGCCGGCCTGGACGCTGGGACCGTTCTCAAAGCCGATGGCGCAGCCCGCGTCCACAGCCTCGCTGATCACAGCGGCCTCGTCGGCAAACTTCTGGACAGTGGGGTTGCTCTTGTAGGCCTCGGTGTCGGCAATGCCGCTGAGAGAGGGCAGCATGCCCACGGGCACGGCGGCCAGGAAGTCCACATAGTTGTCCTCCTGATAGAGGTACTCGATGAAGGCCTGGCAGATCTCAGGATGCTCGGAATTCTGCCAAGTCACCAGGGGGATGTGGGTGGCCTCAGCGCTGTAGTAGGGATCGCCCTCGTTCATCACGGGCAGGGGGGCGCAGGAGATGTAGTCCACCAGGTCGGGGCGGTTGGACTCCACACCGCTGATCATGAAGCCAGAGTTGAAGTCAAAGGCAGTGGTGCCCTGGTAGAAGAGGGTGGCGTGGTCGTTGACGGTGTAGTTGATGGTCTCCGCGGGGGAGCAGTTCTCGTACACATCCAGCCAGAAGTTGATGCCCTCGATGGCCAGATCGCTGGTCAGGTTGGCGGTGAGGTCCTCATTGAGGAGGCTGCCGCCGCCGGAGCGGACGTAGAAGTTGAGATAACGGGTGCTCAGAAGGTCGTTGGGGCTCATGGACACGGCAGCGCCGTAGACGCCGTCCTTGGTGAGAGCCACTGCGGTGTCATAGAACTCGTCCCAGGTGGTGGGAACCTCCAGACCGGCGGCATCCAGCAGATCCTGCCGGTACCACATGACCTGGGCGTGGGAGTAGTAGGGGATGCCGTAGGTGACGCCGTCCACCGTCATGTCGCTGAGGGCGTTGGCGGAGAAGCGGTCCCGGCCAATGGCGTCGATGGTGGCGTCGCTGGAGGCCAGCACGCCGGCGTTGACCATCTCCACCACCTCGCCGGTGTTCTGGGCGGTGCTGATGTCGGGCAGGTCACCGGTGGTGATGCCGGCGTTCCACTTGGTATTGAAGTCGCCCCAGGCCATGGTCTCAATGTTGATGGTGACGCCGGGGTGATCCTTCATGAACTGGTCGGCGGCTGCCTGGACAGCCTCCATGCGGGCGCCCTGGGTGAAGGAGTGCCAGAAGGTGATAGTGCCGTTGAGCTCGCCGGTCTCACCGCCGCTCTCACCGCCGCTGTTGCCGGCGTTGTTGTTGCCGCAGGCGGTCATGAGGGACAGGGCCAGGATCAGTGCCAGGACAAGAGATATCGCTTTTTTCATGTTCCAAAATCCTCCCAATCTAAAATGTTTTGTTGGTTTTGACCACACTTCGAGTATAGAGGATTCCTGAAAATTAAACAAGATAACAAAACGATAAAAAGTAGCATAAAACAATCATTATTTGATTGTTTTATTTTGATGATTTTGTACAAAGTTTACAAATAGAATAAAAATTTATTGTGCATTTTTTCGGTACTCCTGGGGAGAGACGCCGAAGTTCATGCGGAAGAGGCGGGAGAAATAGTTGGGGTCCTCGAAGCCGGCCTCGTAGGCGATGACGGAGATGCGCTTGTTGGTGACCAGGAGGCGGCGGGCGGCCACCATGAGCCGCAGGTCCTGAATAAAGTCGCTGGGGGATTTGCCGGTATACTTCTTAAATAGGCGGCGCATGGAGGAGGGGCTCATGTTGGCCATTTGACTGAGAGATTCTGAGGTAAAGTGCTCAGTGGGATGGCTGACGATGTACTCTACCAGAGCGTTGACCCGCGGGTCCTGCTTGAATTGACTGGAGCGGCTCGCACGATGGAAGAGGTTCTCCATGGAGAAGCCGGCCTCCGGGCGGTCACTGGAGGCCACCGCCCGGTCTGCGGCCTGTTCGGTGAGCCAGGCGATGATAAGCTCCAGATTGCCCCGAATGCGAAAGAGCTTTCCAGGGTTGTCGGAGGTGGCATTGAGGTAGACCTCCATGAAGTAGTCCAGAATCTTCTCATCCCCCAGGGCGGTGTTCACAGTTTTGATCTTGTAGTAGTCGGAGAGGAAATCCCCCGCGTCCAGCTGGACGGTGGGCTTGAAGCGGATGCTGATGAATTCGAAGTAGTCCCCCAGGGAGTGGCACTCCAGCTCCACGCCGTCAGGGATGTAGATGACCTGGTCCTCCCCCACGATGTACTCCACGCCGTTGATGCTGAAGGAGGCGGCCCCCTTCAGGATGTAGCGGACCATGCTATAGGGCACATAGCTCTCAGGAAACACCCAGCCGGAGCGGAATACATACCGGTCTACGTACAGGAAATTGAAGCGCATGGCGGTGAACAGGGCCTGATCGACCTCCATGGGCGATTCCTCCTCTCTTCGGCCCAGTGGGCCGTCTCTCTCCAGTATGCCAAAAAATTTCCAATTGGGGAAGTAGGTTTTGGTAAAAAGCGCGAAAAATGGCGCCGCCGGGGAAGTGCATCTCTTCCCCGGCGGCGCCGGAAGGTGGTCCCGCAGGGCTGCGGGCACGGCTTATGCGGCAGGGGACGGCTGCGTCATCGCCTGGGAGCCGGTCGTAGCAGGGACAGAGCCAGCCCCAGCAGCACCCCCGCGGCGGCGGGCAGCACCCAGCCGAGCCCCTGCCTGGCCAGGGGGATGGCCTGCACCCAGGCGGTAAGGCCCGGCAAAATCACCTTTGCCTGCCGCAGCGCGTCGATGACGCTGACCACGCATACGAAGGCCAGCGTAACGGGGTACACCAGACGGAACCGGCAAAGCCGCTCCCCGGCCATGGCCAGCAGAATCAGCACCAGGGCTGCCGGGTAGATGGCGTTGAGCACCGGTACGGACAGCTTCAAAATTCCCGCCAATCCCAGATTGGAGATCAGCATGCTGACAACGGCAAAGAACACCACCCAGGCCCGGTAGGAGAACCGGGGCAGGAGGCGGTGAAAGTATTCGCTGCAGCAGGAGAGGAGGCCGGTGCAGGTGTTGAAGCAGGCGATCATGAAGATGGCCGCCAGCAGCACGCCTCCCGGGGTGCCGAAGAGGGCGGAGACGATGCGGGTGAGGGTATCCGCTCCGGTCGCTCCGCCGGGGAAGGCCGCTCCGGAGAGGACCCCCACGTGGGTCAGCATCGTGTAGATCACCAGCAGCAGGCCGCCGGCGATCCAGCCCGCCCGGACGGTGCCCCGAACCACCTCCCGGTCCTCCGTTACGCCCAGCGCCCGAATATTGAGGGCAATTACTGCCCCAAAGTTCAAAGCGGCGATGGTGTCCATGGTCTGGTACCCTCCTAAAAAGCCGGCGATGACGGGGAGATCGGCGTAATCCCCCACGGGGAGACCGTAATGGTCCGCCACGGGCTTCAGGACGCACCCGGCGAAGAGAACCAGAATCAGAACGATCAGCGCCGGGCAGAGGAGCTTCCCCAGCCGGTCCGTCAGCTTCTCTGGCCGCAGGGCCACCGCTGCCGCCAGGGCGAAGAACACCAGGGAGTAAGCCGCCTGGACCCACCGGCCGCTCCCCAGGAAGGGGGCTACCATCTCAAAGGAGGTGCTGGCGGTGCGGGGGATGGCCAGTCCCGGGCCAATGGAGAGGTAAATGAGCAGAGTGAACACCGCTGCAAATTTGGGGTGGACTCGCCCGGCCAGATGCTGGAGTCCTCCGGACTTGGCCACTTCGATGACCCCCAGAATGGGGAAGCCGATGGCAGTGACGGCAAAGCCCACCATGGCGGGCCAGGCAGCCGTACCGGCCTGGGCCCCTAAAAAGGGCGGAAAGATCAGGTTTCCCGCGCCGAAGAACATGGAGAAGAGGGTGAAGCCCACCAGGAGAAGATTTTTGCCGCGAAGCCGCTCCATATGGTCGCCTCCTTTTCATAAAAACTTCCAGAAACTGCCGCAAAAGGGCAAAAAGCTTCCTGTCTATCGTACCATACTTGTCAAGAGACGGCAAAAGCGCCCTGTCCGCCGGACAGGGCGCTTTTTGCCGGGATTACCGGCTGACGATGTGGTAGTAGACCCGGGCGGTGAGAGCGAAGACGGCGGCGTAGATGGCCCCGAACACCAGCAGGGTTCCCAGGGTGCACAGAGCGGTGGGCAGCACGTCCGTCACCGAGAAGATCTGCAGCAGCTGCAGCATGAGGCGAAAGTCAAAGGCCACATGGACCGCCGCCACGATCAGAGGCAGGAAGAATACCGTCAGTACCTGGCTGTTGATGGACCGGCGGATCTCCCGCTGCTCCAATCCCACCTTCTCCATGATCTGGAATCGCTGGCGGTCCTCATACCCCTCGGAGATCTGTTTGTAGTAGATGATGAGCACGGCGGCCATGAGGAAGAGGAGCCCCAGGTACACCCCCAGGAACAAAAAGCCCCCGGCGATGCCGAAATTCTCGTTGTAGATCTGCTCCCGGGAGGTGATGTGCAGGACGCTCCACTCTCCGGTGCCGGTGAAGTTCGTCTCATGGCTGAGATAGTGTCCCACGTCGTACTTCTCGTCCGCCGTGCCGCTGAGATCCAGGCGGCATTCGTAGGTGATCTGCGTGTAAGAATCCGAGGCCTCCGCATCCCACCTGGGAAGCTGCTGGAGGACCGCCTGATCCTTTACCACCACCATGGCCGGCCGCCCCACCAGGCCAAGGCCGATTCCGCCGGATATGGTGGGAAAATCCTCCGGATGCTCCACTGCCTGAAAGGAGAAGATGGGCGTTTCTCCTCTTGTAAACGTCAAAGAATCGTCGGGTATGCCGTAGAGAAGCACTTGGTCCTCCTTCAGCTCCGGCGTCGGCTGGTCGGTGAGGGAAGCGTAGTCCTGGGCGGTGAGGAAGGTGAAGGTGGTGAAGGAGCCGTAGCGCATGCTGGCGCCGGAATAGAGATCATAGGTCCCGTTCCTTCCGCTGCCGCTGAAGCAGTAATAATTATTCCCCTCCAGCTTCGTCACCTTCTGGCCCTGGGAGGCCACCTGGGCGGAAAGCCGCTCCTCCAGAGCCGGGACGTCCGGACCCCTCTGTCCCCGGATGGGGTCATAGTTCACCCGGACGATGAGGTCCGCCGGGGCCCGCTGGGCCACCACCTCCTCCGTGCCGAGGTAGAGGGACAGGGTGCCCGACAGCATCACCAGCACCATGGTGGAGAGGATGCAGATGTTGGCGAGGCCCACGGCGTTTTGCTTCATGCGGTAGAGCATGCCGGAGATGCCGATGAAATGGCGGGTCTGGTAGTAGAATTTCTTATTGCGCCTGAGGAGCTTCAGCACCGCGATGCTGACGGCGGTGAAAAGGCAGTAGGTACCGATGATGACCAGAATCACCGCCAAAAAGTAGACCACCATGGCCTCCATGGAGTTCTGCGTCATCATGGCAAGACCATAGCCGCCCCCCAGCGTGAGGATTCCCAACAGGGCCAGGAGCCACCGGGTCTTGGGTTCCCGCTCCCCCACGTTCTCCCCGTGAAGAAGGGCGATGGGGTTCACCACCGTGATCCGCCGGAGATTGTAGAGGAGGGTCAGCAGCAGAATACCGCCGAAGAGGATGGCGGTAGCCGCCATGGCCCTGGGAGAGAGTTCGAAGCCGAAGGGCACCTCCAGCCGCAGCAGCCGGTGGAGACTGAGAGTCACCAGCTTGTAGAGCAAAACCCCGGCGCTGAGGCCCCCCACGATGCCGATCAGGGCGGTGTAGAGGCTCTCCCACAAAAGGATCAGGGCGATGTGCCGTTTGCCCATGCCTAAGATGTTGTAGAGCCCCAGCTCCTTACTGCGCCGCTTCATGAGGAAGCTGTTGGTGTAGAAGAGAAAGATGGCGGCGAAGACCGCCACGATAAAGACGCCGATGGAGGAGAACACGGCCACGTACTCCGCTCCCCGCAGCTGCCGCATCCCCTCATCATAGGCGATGGCGGCGATGTCGTAAAAAGCGGCGGCGGTGCCGATGATGGTGAGAAGGTAGGGGAAGTAGAAGCGGCGGCTCAGGACAATGTTCTGCACCGCCAGCTTGGGAAAGAGTCCTTTACGCACGGTGTTCACCTCCCGCGCTGAGGAGGGTGAGGGTGTCGTTGATGCGCTGGTAGAAGCGCTGGTCCCCGTCCTCCCCCCGGTAGAGCTGGTGGAACACCTGGCCGTCCTTGATGAACAGCACCCGGCCCGCCCGGCTGGCGGCGGTGACAGAGTGGGTGACCATGAGAATGGTCTGGCCGGTGCGGTTGACGTCGGCAAAGAGGGTGAGAAGCTCGTCGGAGGACTTGGAGTCCAGGGCCCCTGTGGGCTCGTCGGCCAGGAGGATGCTGGGGTTTGTGATGAGGGCCCGGGCCACGGCGGTGCGCTGCTTCTGGCCGCCGGAGATCTCGTAGGGAAACTTGGGGAGAAGGGCCGTCAGCCCCAGCCGCGCCGCCAGGGGCTTCAGCCGCCCCTCCATCTCCCTGGGGCTCTTTCCCGAGAGTACCAGGGGCAGGAGGATGTTGTCCTGGACGGAGAAGGTGTCCAGGAGGTTGAAGTCCTGGAACACGAAGCCCAGGTTGTCCCGGCGGAAGGCGGCCATCTCCCGCTCACGGATCTCCGAGAGGCTCCGGCCCTGGAGCCGCACCTGACCGCCGGTGGGCTTGTCGAGGGCCGCCAGGATGTTCAGCAGCGTGGTCTTGCCGGACCCGGACTCGCCCATGATGGCGATGAACTCCCCCTCCTCCACGGAGAAGGTCACGTCCGTCAGGGCCTGCACCTGCTGGCCGCCGAAGCGGGTGGTATAGACCTTTTTCAGGTTGTTGACTTCAAGCAATGTCATGGAAATTCCTCCCAGTGATGTGGGGCGGCGCCCCGGTGGTTTTGACACTGCTATGGTACACCCTCCGGCGGCTTTGTTCCATCGATTTACCTTACAATCCGGGGGCGAACCTTACAATTTTGTAAGGGTAGACTGTCAGGCGATAGGTGGAATCTCCCGAGTGGTGAGATCGATAGTGACGGCGGTGCCCTCCCCGGGACGGGAGGCGAGACTGATGGTGTGGCCGAGCCGGCTGAGTACCTTCCGGCAGAGGTAGAGGCCGATGCCGGTAGAGCGCTGGTCCGCCCGGCCGTTTCGGCCGGTGTACCCCTTCTCCCACACCCGGGGCAGATCCTCCGGGGCGATGCCCACCCCGGTGTCCCGGACCGTCAGGACCATGCCCTGGGCGGAGATGGAGATGGTCCCGCCCCGGGGAGTGTACTTCACGGCGTTGGTGAGGACCTGCTCCAGCACGAAGCACAGCCACTTCTCGTCGGTGACCACCTCAGCGGACAGATCCCCCAGCTCAAGATGGATGTCCTTTCGGATGAAGAGGGGGGCCAGGCGGCGCACCGATTGACGCACCAGGTCTTCCAGGACACAGCGGCGGATGAGGAAGTCGGTGGTGTCGGCGGTGGAGCGGACGAAGGCCAGCACCATCTCCACATACTGCTCCGTCTGGAGAAGCTGGGCCCTTAACTCCCCTGCCCGGTTCCCGCCCTCCTCCTGGAGAATCAGGTCCATGGCGGCCAAGGGGGTCTTGATCTGGTGGGCCCAGAGGGTGTAGTAATCCCGCATCTCCGATTTCGCCTCCTCCAGTTCTCCCTGGGCCCGGCGCAGGCGGATGGTGAGATCCTCCAGCAGCTGCTGGTAGTCCTCCTCGGTGAGATCCCGGCAGGAGGGCAGCTGGTCCATGGTCCAAAGGCCCTGGGTCAGCAGGCCCTGAAGCCTTCGATGGCGGCGGACGTAGCGGAGAAAGCCCGCCAGAAAGAGAAGCCCTCCGGGCAGAGCGGTGAGGAGGGCGGCGTAAAAGACGGCCTCCGGAGGCGTCCGGTAGAGGTAGAACACCCCGGCGAAAATGGTCAGAGCCGCCGCCAGCAGCGCAAGCTGCCACAGGTGGCGGCGGAGATAGGTCAAAAGCTCTCTCATGGCGTCACCAGATAGCCGACGCCCTTCTTGGTGACGATCAGATCCCCGGCCCCCAGCTGCTCCAGCTTTCGCCGCAGCCGGGCCACGTTCACCGTCAGGGTGTTGGTGTCCACAAACAAGTCCGTCTCCCACAGCCGTTCCATCAGAGTCTCCCGGTTCACCGCCTTTCCCTTGGCGGCGAAGAGGACCTGGAGAATCCGCTGCTCGTTGCGGGTCAGCTCCACGGTCCTGTCCCCCCGGACGGCCACGCCGTCGTCCAGCCGCAGTGTCACGCCGCCGCAGCAGAGGAGCCGGGCGGGAGCGGCGAAGTCGTAGGTCCGGCGGAGGAGAGCCTGAATCTTGGCGGTGAGCACCTCCAGGTCGAAGGGCTTGGGCAGGAAGTCGTCGGCCCCCATGTGGATGGCGGTGACGATGTTCATATTGTCTCCCGCGGAGGAGAGAAAGAGGATGGGCACCTTGCTGCGCTTGCGGATCTCCCCGCACCAGTAGTAGCCGTTATAGTAGGGGAGGGAGATGTCCAGCACCACCAGCTGGGGGTCGAATTGGACGAACTCCTCGGTTACCTGCCGGAAGTCCACGGCGCACCGGCACCGGCAGCCCCAGCCCTCTAAATGGCGGCAGATGGCCCCGGCGATGACCTCGTCGTCCTCCACCAGAAAAATCTTCATACGGATCACCTCCCGGGTATCATACCACAGCGGAGGGGGAATTTCCACCGGTCCGGAAAAGGGGGCGGCGGACAGATCGGACCTTCGAAGCGGCGATGGGCGACGGACAAATAAATCCCTTGACAGTGGGGGGTGTTATAGGCTAAGTTATTGGTAAGAGCCGCCGGTGAAGTGCAGCCGGTAATTTACGATGGAGAAGGAGAGGCAGCAATGATTTTTTCCAAGCTGAACGGCGGAGACGATTTCTCCGGCTATGCCAAGGCCATTCAGAAGGCGCTGGCCTTTTTGAAGGAGACGGATATCATGGCCCTGGAGCTGGGCCGCCACGACCTGGACGGGGATAAGATGTTTGCCAACATCATGGATATGACCACCCACCCCTTTGAGGGGTCCCACCCGGAGGTCCACCAGAAGTACATCGACCTGATGTATTGGCCGGAAGGGGGCGAGCGCATCGGCGTGGCGCCCTACCTGGGCACGGAGGCGGTATACGAGGCCCATCCGGAAAACGACATTGCCCTGCTGGAGTCGGTGGAGGACGAGAGCATTCTCACCGCCAAGGCGGGCTTCTTCGGGCTGTTCTTCCCCTGGGACGCCCACCGCCCGGCGCTGATGCTGGGGGACGCGCCGGCCACCAGCCGCAAGTGCGTCGTCAAGATCAGCGTGGAGCTGCTGAAGGACTGAACATGATGAACAGGAGAAGGGCCTCCCCCACAGCGGGGAGGCCCTTCTTCCTTGCGCTTGTCCGGAAGCGCCGGGCGAAAGAAGGCCGCTGCCGGAATGGCAGCGGCCTTCTGGGCTATTTACTTGAACAGCTCCTTGCTCATCTTGTCGATTTCCTCGCAGACGGCCTCGTACACACCGGGGTAGGTGCTCATGGCACCGCCCTGAGAGGTGTTGGGGATGTAGAACTTGGTGCCGCAGCTCTCGCAGGCCTTGCGGACCTCGGTGGCCACCATCTCACGGGTCCAGTCGGGGCGGTCCACGGTGGCGCTGTCCACGCCGCCCATGAAGGTGAGCTTGCCGCCGTACTGCTTGATAAGCTCGGGGATGTTGTTGGTGTTCATGACGCCCTGCCAGATGTCGATGCCCATCTCGATCATGTAGGGTACCAGGGTGGCGGCGTAGGAGTCGGAGTGGTGGACGATCAGCTGCACGCCGTGGTCCTTGTAGTAGCCGTACACCTTCTTGTAGGCGGGCAGGAAGAACTCCTCAAACATGGCGGGGGAGATGAAGGTGGACTGCTGGCTGCCCCAGTCGTCGTGGTGGAACAGCGCGTCGGGGTGCAGGTGCTTGCACACCTCCTCGGCGTATTTCAGCTCCCACTCGGTGATGTAGTCGATGAGCTCGTGCATGGCCTCGGGCTCCTCGTAGAAGTTGATGAGGCAGTTCTGGATCTCCTGGAGGTAGTGGCACTGCTCGAAGATGCCGGGGGCCACATAGTGGGTCACAAAGTACTCGTTGCGGTCCACCTTCTCCGCCATCTCCACATAGGGGGCCCACTCCTCGTCGCTGAAGACCACGTTGGGGGCGTGGACAGTCTTCCGCCACTCGGTGATGTCGGGGCAGACAATGTGGGCGGCATCGTGGATGGGGAAGGGGCCGGGGGTGCCGGCGGGCCAGGACTTGGTCACGCCCCACAGGTTCACCACGTTCTCCTCACCCATCTTGGGATTGCGGTTGGCCACGCTGAAGGGGTTGGGGATAATGGCGTAGGGCTCGAACTGATTGACGTAGCGGTCGGGGTTCCCGCCCCGGATGGTTTCGATGAGGTTCTGGCGCTTGGTCAGCATAAGTTGTCTTCCACCTTCCATAAAAAATCTTGTGCTTCCGGCCTGAAAAACAGGCGCAATTTACAACGCTATTGTACTCCTTTCTCCCGCTTCTGCGCAATCGCCCATTGATGTCCCGGAACGATTTCCACATTTTCTGCGAATTTGATTTTCTCTAATCTACGCATTGTAGGAATCGAATGCGGCCGCCGGGGGCTTGCATTGGACGGAAATACAATGTGTTCAAAGACGCTCGCTCTGCGGTTTGCTGCAGCAAACAGGGCCGCCGGGGACTCGCCCCGGCGGCCCTGCCGCGTCGGTTCCTGTGGTTTACTGGAAAAGCTCGCGGCTCATCTTGTCGATCTCCTCGCTGACGGCCTCGTACACGCCGGGGTAGGTGCTGATGGCCAGACCCTGGGAGGTGTTGGGAATGAAGTACTTGGTGCCGCAGTTTTCGCAGGTCTTTCGCACCTCAGCGGCCACCATCTCACGGGTCCAGTCGGGACGGTCCACGGTGGCGCTGTCAATACCGCCCATGAAGGTAATCTGCCCGCCGTACTTCTTGATAAGCTCGGGAATGTTGTTGGTGTTCATGACACCCTGCCAGATGTCGATGCCCATTTCGATCATGTAGGGCACCAAAGTGGCGGCGTAGGAGTCGGAGTGGTGAACGATGAGCTCCACGCCATGGTCCTTGTAGTAGCCGTACACCTTCTTGTAGGCGGGCAGGAAGAACTCCTCGAACATGGCAGGGGAGATGAAGGTGGACTGCTGGCTGCCCCAGTCGTCGTGGTGGAATAGGGCGTCGGGCTTCAGATACTTGCAGATCTGCTCGGCGTACTGCAGCTCCCACTCGGTGAGGTAGTCGATGAGCTCGTGCATGGCCTCGGGCTCTTCATAGAAGTTGATAAGGCAGTTTTGGATTTCCTGGAGGTAGTGGCACTGTTCGAAGATGCCGGGGGCCACGAACTGGGTGACGAAATACTCCTTCCGGTCAATCTTCTCCATCTGCTCAATGTAGGGCTCCCACTCCTCGGCGGGGAACACCACGTTGGGGGCGTGGACGGTCTTCTTCCACTCGGTGATGTCGGGACAGACGATGTGGGCGGCATCATGGACGGGGAAGGCGCCGGGCGTCCCCTCCGGCCAGGACTTGGTGATACCCCAGGCGTTCACCACATTGTGCTCTCCAGGCTTGGGAGCGGGGTTGCGCGCGGAAAAGGGATTGCCGATCAGCATGGCAAAAGCCTCATACTGATTGACGTAACGATCAGGCGTTCCGCCCCGGATGGTTTCGATCAGATTCTGGCGCTTTGTCAGCATAGCGTTTCCACCTTCCATAAAAAATTTTGATGAATCTGCCAAAAATGCAGAGGCTTTCCTGAAAACTATTGTAATCTTTTTTTACCGGCTGCGCAATCCGTCGAGGAAAACTCCACTGATTTCCGCATTTTCTGCAAATTTAGAGTCTTAAAAACTACACATTGTAGGAATTGCGAAGAGCTGTTGCAAGGGGCGGTCAGACTGCGGTACAATGTGTCTGAGAACTTAGTTCGACCACGGGAAAGGAGGGGTCCCTTTTGGCCCACACGACATATACCGTCACATTTCCGGAGCGGGGCGCTGCCGCCGCTGTGGCCCCGGGAACCACAGTGCTGGCTGCGGAGATTGCCGCCGGGCTGAAGCCGGACGCCCCCTGCGGCGGCCGGGGTACCTGCGGCAAGTGCAAGGTGCGCGTCCTCGGCGGAAGGGAGCATCTGCGGATGGAGGGAAAGCCCCTTCCCCCTGAGGAGCTGCTGCCCGCCTGTCAGCTGACGGTGGAGGGAGACGTGTCCATCGGTCTTCCCCGTGCCGGGGAGAATCGGATTCTCACCGGCGGCGCTTCCTTTGCCGCCGAGACCGGCGAGGGGGAGGGCGACTTTTTTGCCCTGGCCGCCTTCGATATCGGTACCACCTCTCTGGTGGGCTACCTGCTGGACGGCCGCACCGGGGCCCAGCTGGCGGTAGACAGCCGCCTCAACCCCCAGACTCAGTTCGGCGCCGACGTGGTGGCCCGGGGCAGCTACGCCATGGAGCACGGCACGGAGCCCCTGACGGCGGTGATCCGGGAGGCCCTGGAGGAGATGCTGGGGAACCTGGCGGAGAAAGGAAACATCCGCCGGGAGGAAATCCGGCGGATGTCGGTGGTGGGGAATACCTGTATGCACCATCTCTTTTTAGGGTACTCCCCCGCTCCTCTGATGGTGGCACCCTATATGCCGAAGTACCGCCTCCCGGAGATCCGCCGGGCAGCGGACTTGGGGCTCACCATCGCCCCCGACGGGGAGCTGTGGATGCTGCCCTGCATCGCCGGCTTCGTGGGGGCGGACACCATTGGCTGCCTGCTGGCGGCGGACTGGAGCCGCCGGGAGCCCCTGACGCTGATGATCGACATCGGCACCAACGGGGAGATGGTGCTGGGGAACCGGAACCGCTCCGTCACCTGCTCCACCGCTGCCGGACCCGCCTTTGAGGGGGCCAAGATCCAGTGCGGCATGCGGGGCAGCGACGGGGCCATCGACCACGTCTTCGCCCGGCCCGACGGGACCATCGGCTTTACGGTGGTGGGGGGCGGCGCGCCCCGGGGGATCTGCGGCTCCGGCCTTCTGGACGCGGTGGCGGTGCTGCTGGAGAAGGGAATTCTCAGCGGTGCAGGCCGCCTGGGGGCCGACCCGGCCTGGCGGAAGCGACTGGGGGAGGTGGACGGGAAGCCCGCCTACTTTTTCTCCAAGGACGTGTATCTGGCCCAGTCGGACATCCGGGAGGTGCAGCTGGCCAAGGGGGCCATCGCCGCCGGCATCCAGCTCCTCTGCCGCCACCTGGAGGTGGAGATCGGGGACATTCAGGAGGTTCTCATCGCCGGGGCCTTCGGCAACTACATGTCCCCCGCCAGCGCCTGCGCCATCGGCCTTCTGCCCAAGGCGCTCTACGACCGGATTACCCCGGTGGGCAACGCCGCCGGAGAGGGGGCCAAGCTGGCGGTGCTGCGTCGGGACCAGTACGACCTGGCCCGGCGGCTGATGGATGAGGTGGATTTCATTGAGCTGGCCATGGACCCGGACTTCCAGGATATCTTCGTGGATCAGCTGGCCTTCTGTGACGACGACGAGGACGAATAAGAGAATCCGAAGGAACAATACGAAAACAATACGAGAAAGGACGAAATCAGATGGAACAGGAAAAGGAACTGCTGGAGCTGGCCCTTCAGTGCGGCTTCACCCACGCCGCGCCCCTGGATGTCTCCACCCTCCATGTGATGCAGGAGGTGCGGGACATGTGCGCAGTGAATACCTGCGGCATGTATGGCAAGCGCTGGTCCTGCCCTCCGGGCTGCGGCACCATTGAGGAGTGTGAGGAGCGCATCCGCCGCTACCACGGCGGCGTGGTGGTCCAGACTGTGGGACAGTTGGAGGACAGCTTTGACGTGGAGGGGATTCAGGACGCTGCCAAGCGGCAGAAGGAGGCCTTCGCCCGGATGACCGAGGAGATGCGCAAGCGCTACCCCGACATGCTGCCTCTCGGCACCGGCTGCTGCCAGCAGTGTGCGGAGTGCACCTATCCCGACGCTCCCTGCCGTTTCCCGGACAAGGCCATGAGCTCCATGGAGTCCTACGGCCTTCTGGTCAACCAGGTCTGCACGGACAACGGCCTACGGTACAACCACGGCCCCAACACCATCGCCTACACCGGGTGCTTTCTCCTCCCGTGAGGCCGGCTCCTCCCGCTCCATCAGCCGGAAGGACAGCATCAGATAGAGAATTTCGTCCGGATCGGTGAGGTCCGTGCCCAGCACGGACCGAATCCGGTCCAGGCGGTAGAGAAAGGTGCTGCGGTGGACGAAGAGGTCCCGGGCCGTCTGGACGGCGTTGAGGTGATTATCCAGATACAGGCGCAGAGTACGCATGTACTCTGTGCCGTTTTCTTCATCCACGTACTTCAGCTTCAAAAGCCGCTCGTGGCTGATCATGTACCCCGGCAGCTTCCGGGTGGCCTGCTCCAGAATGTAGTCGAAGGCGATGTCGTTGAAGCGGTGAATCCAGAAGGAGGGGTTGCGGCGGCTGCCCACTTCCAGGGCGATGCAGGCCTGCTCATACTGCCGTCGGAGGTTGAAGTGGCCCAGCAGCACCCGGCTGTATCCCGCCTTCAGGAGACTGTCTCGGACAAAGCAGCTGAGGCGGGCGGAGATGTCCGTGAGGGACATGGAGCTGAGGGTCAGATCCACAAAGACGGCAATGTCATCCTTGAACTGAAAGGCGCAGGAGCCGGAGAGGATGTTCTCAATATAGCTGCAGATGGCGTGGACCGTCAGATTCTTCTGGTCCAGATAGGACAGCTGCAGTACGATGCAGAGGTAGTCGTGGCTGCTGTGCCAGCCGCTGGCCTCCAGCCGCTGGCTGACGGTGACGTAGTCGGCGGTGCGGTCGCTGATGGCGGTGTGGAGCACCGTGCGGATGGCCTGGTCCTTCATGGCCAGAGGGGAGGTGTTATGGAGCAGGGCGTGCTCCACCAGCCCCGCCAAAATCTCCAGCAGAAAGCCGTCGGTGAGTTCCTGGCGGTTGTCTGTGTCGATCATCAGCAGGCGATAGGTAGTCTGTTCATACTTCTTGATGTTCACACACAGGCAGTTAGCCCCGTCGTACTCCGCGTGGTAGTAGAAATACCCGTCCAGATCCCGGACGGCGTGATACTCCTCATTCTGCTTCAGGGAGGTAACCACGGAGTAGGTGCTGTCGGTGGAGCCGAAGACCCCCCGCACCATCTCCACCGCCTCCCCGTGGACCGAGGCGATGATGGAGAAGTCCATGCCCACCACCACCAGAGGATGGCGCAGCAGAGGGTAGGACAGTTCCAGCAGGGCCTGGATGGACTGGCCCTGGAGCCGGGACTCCGCCAGCTCACTGCGCCAGGCGTCATACCGGTCGAAGATCCGCTGGACCAGGTTGTATACCTCCCCCACGGAGGGGGCGTCCACCTGAATCTGGTTGGGGGGTGTCAGGCGCCCACCCATCCCCACAATGAGGAAGAGGGAGCCGGGCAGCGGCGGCATGCTGTAGGTGGCACAGTCCTCCTTTGATAAAATGTATAATTTTCCAGAGAGGGGCGGTTCCCCCTCCGTCAAAAAGGCGGGCCGCCCCAGGGTGGGTTCCAGGGACATATTGGCCCCGGATACCACCGGATAGACGGCGGAAAGCTCCCGGTAGAGCAGGGCGGGACTCAGCAGCAAGGTTTTGTTCCTCCAATCTTTCAGGCTCTTCATACATATTGTAGGAAATAGAGGAGTAATTTGTCAATAGGTTGCGGGATTCAAATTGCGTGGATTTTGAGATATAATGCAAGTATCAGATAAAAATGCCCTATTTTTTCGTCAATTTCAACAAAAATAAGGAGGTGTCTTTTCATTGATCATCATCGGTGAGAAACTCAATGGCGCCATCCCCGCGGTGGCAAAGGCAATTGCGGAGCGTGACGCGGAGTTCATCCGCCAGCGGGCCCGCGCCCAGGCCATGGCCGCCCAGGATGAGGATTATTTTGAGGAGCCTGTTCCCCTGTACATCGACGTGTGTGCGTCCACCGATCCCGCTGTGGAGGTGGAGACCCTGAAGTGGATGATCGAGGAGGTGGAGGCTGCCATCCCCGAGGAGCTGGAGCATGTGGCCATCGCGGTGGACAGCCCCAGCGCCGCCGTCTGCGCCCAGGCCTTCAAGTTCTGCAGCCGTCCCGGCATCGTCAACTCCGTGTCCATGGAGAAGGACGCCGACGGCGTGGTGAAGACGGACATCGTATTCCCCGCCATTGCCGACACCGACTGGGGCTGCATCGCGCTTCTGTGCGAGAGCGGCATTCCCAAGAGCGTGGAGGACCGGATGCAGGTCTTTGACAAGATCATGGCCAAGGCGGAGCAGTACGGCATTGCCCCCAGCCGCCTGTACATTGATCCTCTGGTAGAGGCTGCGGCCACCAATCAGGAGGCCTTCACGCTGTTCTCCGAGTGCTGCAAGCAGATCAAGAGCCGCTATCCCGACATCCACATCACCAGCGGCCTGAGCAACATCTCCTTCGGCTTCCCCGGCTTCCGCAAGCCGCTGAACATGGCCTTCATGGCTCTGGCGATGAACGCCGGTATGGACAGCGCCATTGTTGACCCCACCAACAAGGATATGCTGGGCCTGATGTATGCCGTGGAGCTGTTGAAGGAGCAGGATGAGGACTGCATGAACTACATCTCTGCCCACCGCCAGGGCCTGTTGTAAGGCATCCCCTTTCACAAAGCACAAACACAAAGACGTTTTCTATATTTTTAAGGAGGTAGCGCACCATGTCCAACGAGAAGATTCAGGAAGTATACGCCGCTGTTGAGGCCGGCAAGGCCAAGAAGGTCCCCGCCGCCGTGCAGGAGGCTCTGGATGCCGGCTGTGATCCCACCGCCATCCTCAACGAGGGTATGATCGCGGCCATGGATTCCGTCGGCGCCAAGTTCAAGGCCGGCGAGATCTTTGTTCCCGAGATGCTGGTGGCCGCCCGCGCCATGAAGAAGGGCGTGGACGTGCTGAAGCCCCACCTGGCTTCCGGCGAGGCCAACGCCGCTGGTAAGATCATCATCGGCACCGTGGCCGGTGACCTGCACGATATCGGCAAGAACCTGGTGGCCATGATGATGGAGAGCGCCGGCTTCGAGGTCATCGACCTGGGCGTGGACGTTCCCAAGGAGAAGTTCGTGGAGACGGTTGAGGCCAACCCCGACACCAAGATCGTGGGCTGCTCCGCTCTGCTGACCACCACCATGCCCTCCCTGAAGGAGACCGTGGCCGCTCTGAACGCCGCTCCCTTCCGCAGCAACATCAAGGTCATGGTGGGCGGCGCCCCCATTACCCAGGCCTTTGCTGACGAGATCGGCGCCGACGCCTACACCGAGGACGCCGCTTCCGCCGCCCAGAAGGCCAAGGAGCTGGCCGGCTGCTGACGTACTTCCGATTCCCCTTTATGAGATGAAAAGAGCCGCCGTGGAAGGAATGCCTTCCGCGGCGGCTCTCTTTTACTGCGCCATGGCCTGATTGATCCGGTCCTCACAGCTGCGCATAGCCAGGATGGTTTTCTCCATCAGCTCCTCCAACGTCCAGCCCAGACGCTCCGCCCCCTGGGCAATCACGTCCCGGCTGCACCCGGCGGCGAACTTCTTGTCCTTGAACTTCTTCTTCAGACTGGAGACCTCCATGTCCTGGACGCTCTTGCTGGGCCGCATCCGGGCGGCGGCGCCGATGAGACCGGTGAGCTCGTCGGCGGCGAAGAGCACCTTTTCCATCTGGTGGGTGGGCTCCACGTCGCTGCACAGGCCGTAGCCGTGACTGCAGACGGCGTGGATAAAGTCCTCACTGAGCCCGGCGGAGCGGAGGAGCTCCGGAGCCTTCCGGCAGTGCTCCTCCGGCCACTTCTCAAAGTCAATGTCGTGGAGGAGGCCCACCATAGCCCAGAACTCGGCATCCTCTCCATAGCCCAATTCCTTGGCGTACCAGTCCATGACCCCCTCCACCGTCAGGGCGTGCTGGATGTGGAAGGGCTCGCTGTTGTACTGCTTCAGCAGGTCCAGGGCCTGCTGCCGCGTCAGATGTTCCTGCATCGGTCATTCTCCTTTGTATGCTCCGCCTCTGCGGGCGGCTTTTCTCACAGTATACCCCCTCCAGGCCCTTCCGTCAACAGATCACAGCACCCAGAAGGTTCACGAAGGTTTCCGCGTGGCGGGCCCGGGAGTTGCCCAGCCGCTCGAAGAGGGCCCGCAGGCAGGGGTCCGGGGCCCCGGCGGCGGCCCGGAAGTAGTTGAAGCTGCCGCAGGTGGCCTCATGGTAGGCCGCCCGCAGGGTGTCGCAGTAGGGCCCGATCTCCGGCATGGGGATCTGACGGGTGGAGTGGAAGCACTCCCCGGTGATGAGGTAGTAGATGGCCCGCAGCCGCCGGACGTGGTCCATCTCATCCAGCATCATCTGCCGGATGGCCCGGGCCGCCGCCGGGTTGGGGGCCTTGGGATAGAAGCACCGGTAGAACCGGCAGTTGGCCATCTCCACCTCCAGAAACCCGATGATCACGTTGATGGAGTTCTGGGCGGCGGTGCCGAGACAGCAGGGGTTGCGCTGGGCCCCCGGCAGTTCCATCAGCTCATCGTCCCCGGGGATGGGGGTGCCGGGCAGGTCCCCGTCCTCATTTCGGGACTCGGGAAAGGTGTTCAGTTCCGGCAGTACCCGCTGCCAGATCCGGTCGTAGTCCTCGTAGTCATAGGTCTGCGGCGCCGCCTGGGGCGCCGTTTGGTATGTATCCATGAAAACCAGCCTCCTTTGCATGCCATTCTATGCCGCAAAGGAGGCTGTGGTGCTGTCAGGACCGGGCCGAGCCGATGACGCCTCCCAGCAGGGCCGCCAGATACTCCGCCGCCATGACGTAGCCGTCAAAGCCGTGGCCGGCGATGGTCTTCACGCAGGCGGCGCGGATATAGGATACCTGGCGGAAGTCCTCCCGCTGGGACACGTCGGAGATATGGACCTCCACCGTGGGGATGCCCACCGCCTTCACCGCGTCCAGCAGGGCCACGCTGGTGTGGGTATAGGCGGCGGGGTTGATGATGATGCCGTCCACATGGTCGAAATAGGCCTGCTGGATGGCGGTCACCAGATCCCCCTCGTGGTTGGACTGGAAAAAGGACACCTCCGCCCCCAGCTTCTCGCAGCCCTGCCGCACGTAGGCCAGCAGGTCCTCATAGGTGCGCTTGCCGTAAATATCCGGCTCCCGGATGCCCAACATGTTGATGTTGGGGCCGTTGAGTACAAGAAATTTCATGGTCTCACTCTCCCAAAAAAGCGTGTATCATCCGCTCCGATAATTCCTCCGGCTTTCCGCTGTTGAAAAGCGTCCAGTCTGCGGCGGCGGCGTAGTAGGGCTCCCGCTCCACCTCCATCTCCCGCAGGCGCTGGGGGGAGGAGGACAGGGGGCGGCCCGACAGGGGCAGCTCCTCCACCGGGCGGCGCAGGCGGCAGATCCAGCCGTTTTGCCGCAGAAGAGGCAGATTTTCTTTCCGCAGCACCGCACCGCCGCCGGTGGCAATGACCACCCCGGACCGCTTGCCAAGCTCCGCCAGCACCTCAGTCTCCCGCAGCCGAAAGCCCGCCTCCCCCTCCTTTTCAAAGATCTCTGGAATGGACATGCCCGCTTTTTCCGCAATGAGGCAGTCCGCGTCCAGGAAGGGACGGCCCAGCTGTTTCGCCGCCAGACGGCCCAAGGTGGACTTGCCGCTGCCGGGCATGCCGATGAGAATGAGGTTGGTGACGTCGGCCTGAACCTTCCGCAGCACCGCCTCCATCTTCTCTTCGGAAATCGTCTCTCCTGTGAAGAGCTCGGCGGCCCGCTTGGCCTGGGCCACCAGCATGGGGAGGCCCCCGGCGTGAGGGGCGCCCAGTGCCTCCGCCTGGAGGAGAAAGGCGGTTTTCAGGGGGTTATACACCACGTCCGCTACGCCCTTCAGGTTGGGAAAGCGGCTGAGGTCCAGGGCGGCGTTCCCGTTATTGGGGAACATGCCCACAGGGGTGGTGTTGACAATGATCTCCGCGTCGGCGCGGTCATAGACGTTGTCGTAGCTGAGGGAGCCGGACCGGGAGACCCGGTCCACGGAGGCAGCCCCCAGGTCCTCCAGAGCCTTGGAGGCGGTGAGGGAGGTGCCCCCGCTGCCCAGCACCAGGCAGCGGCGGCCTTTGGGGTCCACGCCTCCCCGGCGGAGGGTGGTGCAAAAGCCGTAGTAGTCGGTGTTGTCCCCGAAGAGGGAGCCGTCGGCCCGCCGGACCAGGGTGTTGACGCAGCCGATGCGCCGGGCCCCCTCTCCCAGCGCATCGCACCAGGGGAGAACGGTTTTTTTATAAGGAATGGTCACGTTGAGACCCCGGAAGTCCCGGGCCTCCAGGAAGGCGGGGAGCTCCTCCGGGGAGATCTCCCGCAGCTGGTAGTCATAGTCGGCCAGCAGGCCGTGGATGCGGGGGGAGTGGCTGTGGCCCAGCCGCTCGCCAATCAATCCATACTCCAAAAAGGTCACCTCTTTTTTGCCCCTCAGACGCCGGAGCATCGCTTTTTTGCCCTCTGACGAGGGGGTCGTCTTTTTTGTCGGTACCCGACGGTTTTTCCTACCTTCTTTGCCTCCGGCGGCCTACTTTTGTCGCTGAACAAAAGTAGACAAAAATCAGCTTAGAACCTACGGTTCTAAGGACTCCCTTATTTCCTGAGCTTGAAAATCATGATGTTCTGGCGTGGTTGTATTCTTCTGACGCAGCAAGGGGGTGACAGTTCCCCTCTCTCCGCGCTTCGGCGCGCTTCCCTGGTGGTTGTTGGGGCCTCTGCTTCGTTAGCATTCCCCTGAGGGAAGGTGCCTCCGAAGGGGGAGGATGAGGGGAAAGACATCGGAATCCGCATATTCATTTGGAGAAGACCCTTTTCCAGACAAATTATCACTCTCTTCCCTCGCGTCGGCTATGTGCATTTTGGCGGTGTTCCCCTCATCCGGCGCTTCGCGCCACCTTCCCCCAGGGGAAGGCTTGAGACGAACCAACCATCGTCACCCCGCCGCATCAGCGCGGAGCGCGGCGCAGGAGCAGAAGATGACCCAAATCGGCGTCACTCGTACAATTTCTCGATAAAAAGCTTCCCTGACTATCCGGTTTTGGTAATGACAAGGGAGTTCTTAGAACCGTAGGTTCTAAGTCAACTTTTGCCTACTTTTCTTTGATGAGAAAAGTAGGCCGCCGGAGGCAAAACAAGGTAACAGTACCCCGTCGGCCAAACCAGAACAAACCCCAACCGTCAGAAAAAACAAAAAAAGGGGGAGAGGCCCCGGGGGAGGGGGACCATCCCCTCCCGCCGGAAAACCCTCACACCTCGCTATAGGCACCCAGGAGGACGAAGAACTCCAGCTCCTGCTCCAGCTCGCTGAGGAGCTTCACCACCTGCTCGTCGTAGATGCTGCCCTCAAAGTCCATGTAGAACATATAGTGGAAGTCCGCGCCGGTGATGGGGCGGCTCTCCAGCTTGGTCATATTGAGCCCAAGAGAGGAGAACCGGGACAGAATCCGGGTCAGGGAGCCGGGGGTGTGGCCCACCTTGAACATGAGGCTCAGGTGGTTGGCACCCGGATAAATCTCCGTATTTTTGGAGATGACGATGAACCGGGTGTAGTTGTTGTCCGTGTTCTGAATGCCGTGCTGGAGCTCGCTGAGGCCATAGATTCCGGCGCACACCGGGCTGGAGATGGCCGCCACGTCGTCACGGCCGCTCTCCGCCACCATTTTGGCCGCCATGGCCGTGTTCTCACACACCGTCACCGTCACCATGGGCATAGTCTTCAAGAACTCGCTGCACTGGCCGATGGCCTGCTCATGGGAAAAAATCTCCGTAATCTTCTTCACATCTGTGCCGGGCTTTGCCATGAGGCTGTGACTCACGTGGAGCTTCACGCTGCGGACGATGTGAAAATCAAAGGACCGCATCAGGTCGTAGACCCCGTTGACGCTGCCGTGGGAGCTGTTCTCAATGGGCAGGATACCGTACTGGCACATGCCCTTCTGCACCGCCGAGAACACCCCCTCCCAGGTGCGGAAGTACATGATATCCGCAAAGGCGAAGGCCTTGTCGCAGGCCTGCTGGGCATAGGAGCCCTCCACACCCTGGCAGGCCACCACCGCCTTCTTGGGGAAGAGCTGGGGGGTGGTTTCCAGAGCGTGCTGGATGTCCCGGGCCACGGCGGACTCCGGGGCCATCAGCTGGCCCTGGTAGGTGCGGCTGAGATCAAACAGAGTGGAGAAGAGAATGCGGGCATAGCCGTCCAGCTGGTCCCCCGCCTGGGCGGAGATCCGGGATAAAATTTCACGCTCCCGGCCCTGGTTCACCACCGCCAGGCCGTGCTCCTTCTTGTACTCCGCCACCTGGCGGCACAGGTCCATCCGCCGGAGAAAGACGTCGGTGAGTTCCGTGTCCACCTCGTCCAGATTCTTGCGCAGTTGTTCGAGATCCATAGTTTCTTCTTCCTTCCTCCCGCCGCCGGCGGGCCCTTTGATATCCAATATGGTTTATTCTCCCAAAATTACGTCCGCCAAGGCGATGGCGGCGGCGGCTTCCACACAGGGCACCGCCCGGGTCACCACGCAGGGGTCGTGGCGGCCCTTGATGATCAGCTCTGTCTCCTCCATGGCGGCGAGGTCCACCGACCGCTGGGGCCGCGAGATGGAGGGGGTGGGCTTGAAGGCGCACCGGAACAGCAGGGGCATGCCGGTGGAGAGCCCCCCCAGGATGCCGCCGTGGCGGTTGGTCTCCGTGACCACCTTTCCCTCCCGGACGCGGAAGGGGTCGTTGTTCTCCGAGCCGTGGAGCTTCGCCGCGGCAAAGCCCGCGCCGAACTCGATGCCCTTCACCGCCGGGATGCCGAACACCGCCCGGGCGATGAGGTTTTCAAGCCCGTCGAACATGGGGCCCCCCAGCCCCACTGGCAGGCCCAGCACACAGCACTCCACCGTGCCGCCCACGCTGTCCTGGTGGGCGGAGGCGTCGTAGATGGCGGCCAGCATCCGCTGCCCAGCCGCCTCGTCCACCACCGCTAAGGGGCGGCGGGCAGAGACGGTCTCCAGCTGCGCCGCCGTTACCTCCACCGGGTGGAAGGGGGTGTCCTTCACCCCGGCGATGGCGTCGATGTGGGCGCCGATGGTAACGCCCCGGCGGCGATAAAGCTGGAGGAGGATGCCTCCGGCGATGCACAGGGGCGCGGTGAGGCGGCCGGAGAAGTGGCCGCCCCCCCGGACGTCGTTGTGACCGCCCCACTTCACCCAGGCGGGGTAGTCGGCGTGGCCGGGCCGGGGTACGGTGAGGACGTTCTCGTAGTCCTTGGAGCGGGTGTCGGTGTTTTCAATGACGGCGCAGAGGGGTGCGCCGCAGGTGCGGCCGTCCACCAGCCCCGAGAGGATCTTGGGCACGTCCCCCTCCTTCCGGGCGGTGGTGTGGAGGCCCTGGCCGGGGCGGCGGCGGTCCAGGAAGGCCTGGAGCTCCTCCAGGTCCACCGCCTCCCCGGCGGGGAGACCGTCCACCACCACGCCGATGCCCTGGGCGTGGGATTGGCCGAAGATGGAAATTTTGATCTGTTCGCCGAACTCAGAGGACATGGACTTCCCCTCCCAACCGTTGGTATTCCTCCCAGAAATCCGGGTAGGACTTTTTGACGCACTCCGCGCCGGTCAGCGTCACCGGGCCGTCGGCGCGGGTGGCCAGCACCGCCGCCATCATGGCGATGCGGTGGTCGTTGCAGCAGTCCACGGCTACATTTCCACGCAGCTGCTGCCGGCCGCAGATGGAGAGACTGTCGGGCCTCTCCTCCACCCGGACGCCGAAGGTTTCCAGAGTTTCCCGGACGGTGGTGAGCCGGTCGCTCTCCTTCAGCCGCAGCCGTCCGGCATTTTTCAGCCGGGTGCAGCCCTCATTTCCCGCCGCCAAGGCCGCCAGAGGCGGCACTAAGTCCGGAATATGGCGGACATCCAGCCCTCGGTCTGCCGGAACGCCGTCAAAGAAATCCAGCAGATCCACAATGGAGCGGTCCCCTTGAGGGGAGCGGGGGTTCATGCCGGTGACGGCGACGTCGCTGCCCAGATTGGCCGCAGCGTACCAGAAGGCGGCCTGGGACCAGTCCGCCTCCACCTGGGCGGTGCAGGGGCGATAGGCCTGATTTCCGGCAATCCGGAACCCCTCCGGCCGCAATCCCCCCACCCGGACGCCGAAGCGCTCCTGGGCCTCCCGGGTGATGGCCAGATAGCCCGCCGACTCCAAATCGGTGGTGGGCACTACTGCCGATTCCCCGTCCAGGAGGGGCAGGGCGAAGAAGAGACCGGTGAAAAATTGGCTGGACACGTTCCCAGGCAGTGCGTAGCGCCCGGGCTGAGGGTCCCCCGCCACGGTGAGAACGTCCCCCTCCTGCTCCCAGGAGACGCCCTTCTCCCGAAACAGCGTCAGATAGGGCCCCTGGGGCCGCTCCATGAGCCGGCCTCGACCGGTGAACACCCCGCCGCCCCGGAGGGCCAGGGCGATGGGAATGAGGAAACGGAGGGTGGAGCCGGACTCCCCGCAGTCCAGATGGGGCAGCTCTCCGCCCCGGGTCCGCCGTCCTCCCATACCCTGCACTTGAATAACGCCGGGACCCGTCTCCTGCCAGGAGGCCCCCAGGGCCTCCATGCACCGGAGGGTGGCTGCCACGTCCTGAGAGAAGGCCACGTTCTCAATGGTGCTGGTCCCATCCGCCAGGGCGGCGGCAATGATGAGGCGGTGGGCCTGGGATTTGCTGGGGGGCGGAGTGACGGTACCCCGCAGCTTCTTTGGTACAATGGTCAGATTCACAGCGCCGCCTCCACAAAGTCCTTCAGCTCCGGCATGGTGAGCTGCACCGTTTCCGCCCGGCCGATTTCCCGGAGGACCACCACGTCGATATGGTCGCCGCTGCGCTTCTTGTCCCCGGCAGCGGCAGCCAGCAGCTCTTCCGCCGCGTAATCGCAGGCGGTGGGCAGATCGTACCGGCGGTTGGCCTCCAGAATCTCCTCCAGCACCCCTACCGGGGTGTGACCGAGGCGCTCCGCCGCCCGGGTTATCAGCACCATGCCGATGGCCACGGCGTGACCGTGGGGCACCCGGTAGCCGCTACACCGCTCCACCGCGTGACCCAGGGTGTGGCCGAAGTTCAAAAGCTTCCGCCGTCCCCGCTCATATTCATCCTCCGCCACCACGGCGGCCTTGATTTCCACATTCCGGCGTACCGCCTGGGGAAGCCAGCCGTGGACGTCCTCCGCCAGCAGACGGCGGAAGAAGGCGGCGTCGGCGATGAGACCGTGCTTCAGGGTCTCTGCCGCCCCGTCGGCAAAGGTCTCCGGTGGGAGGGTGGCGAAGGTGTCGCAGTCGCAGACCACCATCCGAGGGGGCCAGAAGGCCCCCACCAGGTTCTTCCCCGCCTCCAGGTCCACGGCGGTCTTACCCCCCACGGAGGAGTCGGAGGCCGCCAGGAAGGTGGTGGGCACCTGGATGTAGTCGATGCCCCGCTGGTAGGTGGCGGCGGCAAAGCCCGCCATATCTCCGGTGACCCCGCCGCCCAGGGCCAGGATGCAGTCGCTGCGGGTCAGATGGTTGGCGGCTAAAAATTCCAGGATCTCCCCGTAGGTGGAGAGAGTCTTGCTCCGCTCCCCGGCGGGGAAGGTGCAGAGGAGGGGGGTGAATCCCGCGCTCTGAAGACTCTTTCCCACCCGGTCGGCGTAGAGCTTCCGGACAGTGGTGTCCGTCACCACGCAGCACCGGCGGGAGCCGGTGATCCCCTTCAGAAGCGCCCCGCATTGGTCCAAAAGGCCGCTGCCGATATACACCGGGTAGTCCCGGGACGCCTGTACCTGTACCGTCTCCATCAGTCCGACCCCTCCTCTCGATCCAGCTGTGTCTTCCGCTCCCGTCCCTCCCGGAGAAGGGCGGTGAGGGCCTCCTCGTCGCCGTCCACGATGGCTCTGTCGTACTCCTCCAGCCGCTCTACCAAGCCCCGAATCTCATGGTGGAGGTCCTCCCGGTTCAGCATAAAGAGCTCCGCCCACATTTTCTCATTGAGGAAGGCCACTCGGGTCATATCCCGGAAGCTGCCCGCCGAGAACCCCCGGTGTTCCGGGGCGGTGGGGCTTTTCACATAGGCACTGGACACCACGTGGGCCAGCTGGCTGGTGAGGGCGATGATCCGGTCGTGCTGCTGAGGGGTGGCGATCTGGTAGCGGGTGAAGCCGATGGCGTCGAAGACGTCCTTCAGCCGCTTCATGGTCTCGATGTCGATGTCCCGGTGGGGCACCAGAATCATGGAGGCGTTCACAAACAGGTCCCGCCGGGAGTGCTCGAAGCCCAGCTTGGCCATGCCCTCCATGGGGTGGCCGCCGATGAAGGTAAAGCCGTGTTCCTCGGCGATCTTCCAGCAGGGCTCACACACCGCCTGCTTCACCCCGGCGCAGTCCACCACCACGGCCCCCTTCTGGATAACCTCCGCGTGGCCGCGGACCCATTCCACCGTGTCCCGGGGGTAGAGGGCCAGGATGATGAGGCTGCACTCCCCAAGGCGCTCCTCAGTGAGCTCCTCGTCGATAACCTCCAGGAGCTTGGCCCGGTACACCACCGGCCTTGCCAGATCCGCCCCCAGCACGGTGTGGGCGGTGTTGGCCTTCACGGCCCGGGCCAGGGAGCCGCCGATGAGGCCCAGACCCACGATGCCGACTGTCATAATCCTGTTCCCCTTTCCTCAGATTTGCTCGTAATTATATTGGCAGTAGGGCAGGATGTGGCGCACGTCCTCCGCCAGAGCGGCGAAAGCGGCGGGAGTGATGGACTGGGGACCGTCGCACCAGGCGTGCTGGGGGTCGTTGTGGACCTCGATCATCAGGCCGTCGGCCCCGGCGGCGGCGGCAGCCATGGCCATGGGCCGCACCAGGGAGGCCTTTCCGGTGGCGTGGCTGGGGTCGATGACCACCGGCAGGTGGCTCATGGACTTCAAAACCGGCACGGCGCTGAGGTCCAGGGTGTTCCGGGTGGCGGTCTCAAAGGTGCGGATACCCCGCTCACAGAGAATCACCTGCTCGTTGCCTCCGGCCATGACGTACTCGGCGCTCATGAGGAGCTCCTGGAGGGTGGCGGACATGCCCCGCTTGATGAGGATGGGCTTGCGGAGGTGGCCCAGCTCCTTGAGAAGCTCGAAGTTCTGCATGTTCCGGGCCCCCACCTGGATGATGTCCACCTCGTCGAAGCAGTCCAGCTGGTGGAGGTCCATGATCTCGGTGATGATGGGCAGGCCCGTCTTCTCCTTGGCCTCCAGCAGAAGGCGGATGCCCTCGGCGCCGAGACCCTGGAAGGAGTAGGGGGAGGTGCGGGGCTTGAAGGCGCCGCCCCGGAGGATTCCCGCCCCGGCGGCCTTCACGTCGGCGGCCACGGCGCAGATCTGCTCCTCCGTCTCCACGGAGCAAGGGCCCGCGATGAACTGGAAGTTGCCGCCGCCCAGCTTGACATCCCCCACCTGAATCACCGTGTCCTGGGGGTGGAACTTCCGGTTGGCGTTTTTAAAGGGCTCCTGGATCCGTTTGACGGACTCCACGATGTCCAGAGCTTTGATGAGATCAATATCCACCACGGAGGTGTCGCCCACCAGCCCCATCACCGTCTGGTTGGCGCCGTTGCTGATGTGAAGCTCCAGACCTAAGCTCTGCAGCCAGTTCTTCAGATTCTCCAGCTGCTTCTCGTTGGGATTTTTTTTCAGAATGACAACCATAGCTGTTTCCTCCCCGCCCACAGGCGTGTGTATAGTTTGTGTCAAAAGAAAAGGGCTTCACAGTGCACCCACCGTGAAGCCCCGAAAAACGCCGGCTCGTTATGCCGCCTCCATCGCGTGCATACTCTTCTCGGTGAACGCCAAATAAGCCTTACCGGCAAAAAAGCTGGTAAAGCTAAAGAAGAAGTAGTATGCCTTTGTCAGAAGGCTGCGATCCATTGCGTCATACGCTCCTGCTTTTGAAATCGGAGATAGTATAGCACGGCTTTTTCCCTTTGTAAAGCCCTTTTTCCTCCTCAAGCGCACAAAATCATCCCCCGACGGACTGCAGTCCGCCGGGGGATGATTGAAACCTGTATTATAGCTTGAATCCGGGGATGTTCAGCCCGCCGGCCAGGCCCTCCATGCTCTTGTTCATGGCCTCCTCCGCCTGACGCAGCACCTCGTTGACGGCGCTGAGGACCATATCCTGGACCGTCTCCGCGTCCTCGGGGTTCAGCACCTCGGGGCTGATGATCAGCTCCGTCAGCTCCTTCTTGCCGTTGGCCACCGCCTTCACGGCTCCGCCGCCCACCGTGGCGGTGAAGAGAGTCTTCTCCACTTCCTCCTGCTTCTGGGCCATCTCCTGCTGCATCTTCATGATTTTCTGCTGCATCTGGGCCTGCTGGCGCATCATATTGCCGCCGCCGAAGCCGCCCATACCCTTGGGAAATCCGCCTTTTGCCATGTCCAATTCCTCACTTTACCTTAAAATTATCAAATTGACTGCCAAGCCCGATGAGGGCGTCCAGCTTGTCCTCCGGATGAGCTGCCGGGGCCCTCGTCGCTGCAGGGAGCTTCCCCACGGTGAAGGCCACGGACACAGGCCGCCCCACAGCGGCGCTGGTGATCTCCTGCAGCACCCCCTGGACCTTGTCGTTGTGAAGCTGATTTTTGGTGAGATCGCTGGCGCAGGTCACCGTCAGCAGATCCCCCTCCAGAACGCCCCAGGCGCTGTCCAGAAAGGCCCGGTTCATGGCCGGGAGACGGCCCTTATAGCTGTTGAGGAGCCGGGGCCACAGGTTTCTGTCCTCCGCCGGTGCGTCCTGTGCCGCAGCCGGAGCCGCCGGTGCGCTCTCAGCCGGGGCGGGGGGCGTTTCCCCCTCCACCGGGGGCGGTCCCTCCTGCAGAAGGGCGTCCCAGGGGATGTCGTCCTCCGCCGCCGGAGGCGGAGCCTCCCGGATCGGAGCCGCCGCCTGGGCGGGGGCTGCCTGGACCGGGGCCGCGGCGGCGGGGCGGAACTCCCCCGCCTCCAGCCGCTCAATCCGGGCGGCCAGGGCCGTCAGATCTCCGGAGAGACTGTCGTCACAAAGACGGAGAAGACACAGCTCCGCGTCGGTGCGCCGGCTGGCGCTGAGGGCCAGACCGGCGGCAGTGGACTGGAGCAGGGTGGTGATGTGAATGAGACGCTGGGGGGAGGCCAGAGCGGCCAGCCGGTCCAGCACCTCCGCGGGATAGCCGCCGCTGAGGAGAGCGTCTCCCCCTCTGGGGGCGGTCATACGGATGAGCAGGTCTCTCGCCAGAGTGGACAGCTCTCCCAGAAGGGCCCCGATGTCCTTGCCGCCGCTATAGAGCTGGTGGAGGAGGAGAATCGCCGCCTGCTGGTCCCGCTTCAGAATGTCCTCCAGCATCTCCGACACCTGGAGGTTTCCTGCAAGGCCCAGTACCTCCAGCACCTTGGCCTCGTCCACGTCGCCGCCGGCGGCGCCGCACTGGTCCAGCAGGGACAGGGCGTCCCGGAGGGCCCCGTCGGCAAGCCTTGCCAGCAGGTCCGCGCCCCCGGGGGTGAGGCCGATGCCCTCCTCCCGGGCCACATACAACAGACGCTGAGCGATGTCCCGGGGCAGAATCCGCTTGAAAGCGAAGCGCTGGCACCGGGAGAGAATGGTGGCGGGCACCTTGTGCAGCTCCGTGGTGGCCAGGATGAAGATGAGGTGGGCGGGAGGCTCCTCCAGAATTTTCAGCAGGGCGTTGAAGGCGGAGACAGAGAGCATGTGGACCTCATCCACGATATACACCCGGTACTTCACATGGGCGGGGGGATAGATGGCCTCCTCCCGCAGGGCCCGGATGTAGTCCACGCCGTTGTTGGAGGCGGCGTCCATCTCCAGCACGTCCAGGAGGCTGCCGTTGTCGATGCCGAGGCAGGCGGGACACCGGTTGCAGGGGCGGCCGTCCTCCGGGTGCTCGCAGTTTACCGCTTTGGCCAGAATCTTGGCGCAGGTGGTCTTTCCGGTGCCGCGGGTGCCGGTGAAGAGGTAGGCGTGGGACAGCTTTCCCTCGGCCACCTGGCGCTGGAGGGTGCGGGTGATGTGCTCCTGGCCCACTACGTCCTCAAAGTCCCGGGGACGCCACTTGCGGTATAGCGCCTGGTACATGAACAGCCACTCCTTTTTCGAAAAGTATGGAAAAAGAGGGACATGAGTTCCTCACGTCCCCTCAACACACAAAATAGGAAAACCCTCCGCAAGCATCCCCTCAGAATCGGCTTCCTCGCGGCACATGGTGTTCCGCTTAATGCTGCTCGGTTCCCCGCCTGACATGGTTCACGGGCATCCATTGCGCGAGACCGACTCCTCGACGGGAATGCTTGCGGAGGATCTTCCTCAATAGCGGACATTAGTATACCACAGTCCTCTCCAAATTACAACACCCAAAATGAGAAAGCTCCGGCGGCGCCAAAAAGACCGCCGGGGAGGATTCCCTCCCCGGCAGTTTGCTCCGTATGGATCAGCCCTCGGCCTTCTCCAGATACTTCAGGCGGCTGTAGCGGTACAACTCGTCGGCCAGGTTGACCTCCCGGTCCGGCTTCTCGTCCCGAAGGCGGCAGGCCCAGCGGCCGGTCATGGCCAGGGTGTCCACCCGGCGGTGGATGTCGGCCACGGCGTCCTCGGTGGACATGGTGGCGGGAATGATGTAGAGGAACAGCTGGGCCAGATCCTTACCGTACTCCTCCATGATAGAGGCCATGTCGTTGGCGCTCTCCTGGCCCTCCCAGGCGTCAAAGCCCGCCTCAATGATGAGGGGCATCAGAGTCTTGATGCAGCCGCAGGAGTGGAGGGCGATGTACATGCCCATGTCGTGGGCGGCCTTGGTGATCTTCTTGTACTGGGGCAGGAACAGCTCCTTGTAGGTGTTGGGGGAGAAGAAGGTGCTGATCTGGGTACCCATATCGTCGTGGAAGAGGATCATATCCGTGTGATAGACCTCCTTGGCGATGCGGATGAGCTGGATGTGCCACTCCGCCAGCTTGTCGTAAAAGGCGGTCAGCTCCTCCGGCTCCTCCAGGAGATAGCAGAAGGCGTCCTCAAAGCTGGTGAGGTCCGCCAGCCGCTCAAAGAAGCCGTTGACGATGACGAAATAGGAGAAACGGTCCTCGGCGATGCGGCCCTTGTAGTTCTCCTCGTAATCCTTCTGCCAGTCAATGGCGTTGAGGTCGGGGAACTTGATCTCTTCCCGCCAGTTGGTGAGATCGGACAGTGCCCGGGTGCCGGGCTTTACCATGGCCGCCTTGGTGAGAGGCTCATACTCCCACTCGATGCCGAACCAGTCGATGCCGCCGTGGTTGCGGGCCTTGGCATCCAGCATGATCTCCGGCTGGATGGCATTGTTGTCCTGGGTCTGGTTGGGGACCCAAAGGGGCATCTCTCCCCGGAGCATCCGCAGCATGTTCTCCTTGGGGGTGATGGGGTAGTTGTGCTTGGGCACAATGCTGTCCGGTGCGCCGTAGATGCCGGGCATGCTATACTGACCGACGATTTCCAGTTCTTTTTCGTTGAACACAGCCATGGAAAATGCACCTCCTAATATTGCAGTGAATGGATAGGATCAAAACCCGATCAGCCTCAGGGACACAGGCAGCCACAGGGCCAGACACAGCGCCAGAAACAGCTGGATGGCCACGGAGACCTTGGGCATGTCGGTCATCTTGTAGTACCCGGTGCCATAGGTGAGCAGGGGCACTGTATCCAGGGGCAGCAGGTAGCAGTTGGATGCGCAGAGGATCAAAGGCATGATGAGACATACCGGCGACACACCCCATACCTCCGCCATCTCCAGAAAGGGGGCCCCCAGCATGGAGATAAGGGCGGGTCCGATGGGAATGGGGATCAGTAGAACGAAGACCACCAGACTGATCACCAGGGTGATGAGCCATACCGGCATGGCATCGGGGGCGGACTGGAACAAGAGGCCCACCAGCCAGTGGCTGACGCCGTTCTCCGTCAAGGCGCCCCCCAGGGTCATCATGGTGCCTACCAGAAAGAACGAGGACCAGCTGACGGTGTCGGTGAACTCCCGCCAGGAGAGGATCTCGATCTTGGGCAGGAACAGGAAGGCGAAGCCCACGATTCCCACCACCGTGATGTTCAAAACGGGGAACCAGGAGGAGAGAATCCACAGGGTGAAGAGAATCAGCACCAGCACCAGCACATACCGCTCCCGGAAGTCCATGCGCCTGGGGATGTCCATATCCCGCACATAGGCAAGCACCCGCTCCTCGGGCACCTCCTGGGGTGGAAAGACCCGGCAGATGAAGAGCCACGCGAAGAGCAGACAGGCCACCGACACGGGGATGCCGATGAGCATCCACTGGAGAAAGGTGACCTGATGGCCCGACTGGATGAGGAAATCCATGCCGAGGAGGTTCAGGGGGCTGCCCGCCGGGGTGATCATGCCGCCGATCATGCTGGCGATGGGCAGGGCGATCATGAAGGTCCGGCCGCTGCGCCGCCGCTGTCCCTGGTCCTCATAGATGGAGAGGAAGCGGATCACCACGCTCATGAGCATGGCGGTGGTGGCCACGTTGGACATGATGGAGGACAGCGCCGCCGCACAGACCATGATGGCCAGAAGAATCCTCCTGATCCGGGTGCCGAACACCCGGATCAGGAAGGCCAGAAGCCGCTGGGAGAGAGGGACCCGCGCCACCGCCTCAGAGATGGCGAAGGACACCAGAATGAAAAACAAAATGTGATTGGTGTAGCCGCTGAGGGCGGCGGACACCGAGGAGGAGACCCCGAAGATGACACACAGGGGAATGCCGAGAATACAGGTGATGCCGATGGGGATAGGCTCTGTCACCAGCGCGATGATAAGGGCGATGAGGACGCCGATGGTGTGGATGCCCGCCCGGCTGAGCCCGATGCTCTCCGGAATCAGGGTCATGCCGAACAGGACGCCCAGGGCCAGCACTGCGCCGATGATTTGGGATTTCTTCATCGGTATGGTCGCCTTTCTTCTGTTTTTTCAGTGTTTCCGCTGGATGATGGAAGGATGTTAAGCCTGAGCCTTGCGAGCGGCGATCTCGTCCTGATACTGGACCACCTTTTCCTTGGTCAGACGGAAGCCGAACAGCAGCAGCAGCCCGGCGATGACCAGGGCAACAGCGGGGACAATCATGAAGGCCAGGCAGACAGCCTTCTGCAGCTCCACAGGCACGTTGGCCATATCCACGTTCTTGGCGTCGAAGCTGGCAACGGCCAGGCAGGCGGTGATGACGATGCCGCGGGCCAGGACGCCCAGCTTCAAAGGCACGTTCTGCAGTCCGGAGATCCAGCCGGTGGCGTTCTTGCCGGTCTTCCACTCGGAGAAGATGATGGTGTCGGCGTAGAGGGCGGGGGTCAGGGAGTAGGCCACGCCGTAGCCGAACTGGGCCAGGGCCATGAGGCCGATGACGGCGTACACATTGGCGTACAGGAAGTTGCAGATCACCAGCACCACGGCCATGATGAAGAACATGCCGATGGCGCTGTTGCGGGCGGAGAACTTCTTGGCAAAGCTCTTGGCGGCATAGGAGCCGAAGACGCAGAAGACGTTGGTCAGCAGGATGTAGGGAGCCTGGAGCTTGATGTCCAGAGCCACATAGGTGAAGTAATAGAAGGCGGAGCCGGCCACCACGAAGTTGAAGAGGAACTTGGCGATGTCGGCCAGCAGCAGGGCGATCAGGGGGGGATTCTGCAGCAGGGCCCGGATCAGGTCCATGCCGCCGGTGCGGTCGGCGCTCTTGACCTTCCGGTTGGCGGTGAGCTCGGCGGGGTCCACCACCTCGTAGCCCTCAAACATCTTGAAGTGGGCATAGTACAGGGCGGCCATGATGCAGCCCAGCACAAAGGCGGTGGCGCCGTACTGGTTGGTCTCGCCGATGATGCCGGCGAAGAAGGTGGCGATGACGGGGCAGACATAGGAGAAGACCACCTTGGACAGGTTGGCGTAGGCGCCGCGGGTGGAGGCCAGGGCCGCCCGCTCATCCGGCGTCTTTCCGGCCACGGCGATCATGGACACGTTGGCCACATAGGGGAAGTTCCAGCAGATGTGGCTGGAGATGAAGCCAAGGGTCACGATGATGGCGGCAACCGCTCCGTCGCCGATCTTCAGGAACTGGAAGGCGTAGAGGAAGGGGACAATCCAGGGCATCATGATCAGCCAGGAGCGGTAGCGGCCCCACTTTTTGGGCTTGACGCTGTTGATCACGGCGCCGTAGATCCAGGACAGGCAGGCGTCCACCGCGGTGGTCACCGTGGAGATGATGCCGGCGGTGCTGTTGCTGAACATAGCGAGGTTGGTGAGGAATCCTTGGAAGTAGTAGCTCTCTACGTTGGTCATCAGGGTAAAGCCGAAGTCTCCGACGCCGTAGAAGCGGCGGAGGGCCTTGCTGATGCCCTTGCGCTCAGTTGTGGGCTTGCTCATAGTGCGCCTCCTACAAGAAAAAATTTGTGGGGCGGCCACACACTGCCGCCTCTTCCCTTTTATTATAAATGTTCTGACTTGTGAGACAATCCTACACCCGGGTGAATTGTGACGAAAAAGATTTGAACGCAATGTAGGAGGAAAAAAGGGGCGGAATCGTCAAGAAAATAACGAGATGTCCACAATCCATTTGCGCCGCCGGGCGCGGTGTGCTACAATAAGGACGAATGTATCATCCGCCCCGGGAAGGACAGGGGCAGAGAGAGGAGACGGGATATGCAGAGTGCCTATATTGAGCACCCGCCCCAGCGCTACCGGTTGAACATGCAGGTTTTGGCGGACGAGCTGGAGGCCCGCAGGGTAGGCCTTCGCTTCTACTGCCGGGGGGAGGAGGCCTCCCTCAGCGGCGTACGATTCTACCGCAAGGGGGAGCCGCCCCGGCGGGACTATGTCTATCTTCTCTATCAGGAGGACCGGGCCCAGGACTTCCGGTCCTGGGAGCACGTCCACTTTGTGGTGATGGGGGAGGTAAATCTGGAGGAGTTTTCCTTTACCAGCTCCGTCATCGGGATCTACTCCGGAGAGGATCCCCACGGGACCTACAACACACTTCAGGAGATTTTTGAGAAGTATGCCATGTGGGACGAGCAGCTGCAGTGGGCCCTCCAGAGTGAGAACCCCCTGGAGAAGATGCTGAAGGTCAGCCGGAATGTTTTTGAAAACCCGATTTTTGTACATGACACCGATTTCTATGTGCTGGCCTGCCCCCGGTGGGTGGAGGGGATGCTCCACTGGGAGAAGGAGGCCCGGACAGGCCGGGAGATGGTACCGCTGGAACTGATCAATGAGTTCAAGGTGGATGAGGAGTATCTCTCCGGGCTGAAGGCCCGGGAGGTGACGATGTTCTCCTCCGCCATCCGGGGCTACCGGATTCTTTTCGCCAACCTGTGGAGCCAGGACCGGTACGACGGACGAATCTGTGTCGACGAATTGGAGCGGCCTCTCCGCAAAAGCGACTATCTCCATCTCCAGCACCTGGCGAATATGGTCATGCTGTGCTTGGAGCGGCAGAAGCTGTTCTGGCTGTCTCTGGGCAGTGATATTGACCGCTTTTTTACCCAGATGCTGGAGGGAGGGGGAGTCGATCCCCACATGGCCCAGGACTATCTCCGGTATCTGCGGTGGAACCGGGAGGACAAGTACCTTGTTTTGAAAATTGCGCCGGACCGGGAGGACTACAGCGCCATGACCCCGGCGGGCCTCTTCGGCTACATTGAGGCCCAGATCGCCGAGGGCCGGGCTCTGCTGTTCCGCCAGGATATCGCGGTGATTGTCAACCTGACGGCAGGGAACACTACGGTGGCGGAGGTGCTGAGCAACCTGGCCTACATTCTGCGGGAGGGCTTGTTCAAGATGGGAGTCAGCGCGGAGCTGAGCAGCTTCCTGGACGTGCGGGACGGCTATACCCAGGCGTCCATCGCTCTGGAGTACGGGAAGAAGAGCCGCAGCATGCTGTGGTACTATCACTTTGAGGACTACGCCCTGCGGTTCCTGCTGGACTGCGCCAGACGGGAGATTCACCCCCACCTGCTGGGGTCGGAGAAGCTTCGGAAGCTGAAGGAATACGACGAGAAGAACAACACGGAGCTCTACCACACCATGGAGGTGTACCTCCAGCTGGAGCGGAATGTGGTGCAGACCTCCAAGGCCCTGTTTATCCACCGCAGTACCCTCTTCTACCGGCTGGATCGGATTCAGAAGATTGTAGAGGTGGACTTTGAGAAGGAAGACGAACGGCTCTATCTGGCCCTGTCCTACCACTTGGACCGTCTGGACGATTAAAAAAGGTCCTCTGCAGGCTTGCAGAGGACCTTTCTCGGTCAGGCTTCCCGCGGACGGGGCGGGTCGTTTGGCCGGCACACCGTAAGTCCCGACGAAAAGGAAGACCCCGTCAGAAGGACAGCGCACAGTTTGCGTTATTTATAAATGTATATGGAAGAGAGAGCGGGCGGGAGACCGCCAGTCTCCCGCCTTATTTCTGCTCCCGATACCCCATATCGAAGGAGATCTCCGCCGCCGCACGGCACACCAACTCCCGGGCGTACTGGAACTCCTCCGACTGCACCCGCCGGAACATGCCCACTACCCCCAGGGCGGCGCACACGCCGCCGTCCACGCCGAAGATGGGGGCCGAGGCGCTGCGCAGACCGATGCGGTATTCCCCGTCCTCCGTGGCGTACCCCTGGCTTCGGATGGCTGTCAGCTCCGCCTCCAGCCGTTGGGGGCTGTCGATGGTGTGGGGGGTGTAGCTCTGGTAGCTCAGCCGCTGGAGCAGCAGCCGCCTCTGCCCGGCGGGCAGATGGGCCAGCAGCAGCTTTCCCTGGGAGGTGCAGTGGAGAGGAACCCGGCTGCCCTTCTCCGACACCACCCGGAAGGACCCGGTGGCCGCCGCCGTCTCGATGACCATGGCGCTGTCCTCCTCCAAGGTGGAGAGAAACACCGTGTTTCCCGTTTTCAAAGCGATGTGGTCCATCTTCTCCCGGCTGTGGCGCACGACATCCCAGGAGGCGCTGACAATGCAGCCGTAGGAGAAGAGCCGGATGCCCAGCCGGTATTTCCCGTCGGCCCCGCTCTGTTCCACCACCCCGTTTTGCCGCATGGCCGCCAGAAGACCGTGGACCGAGGCCTTGGGCCACCCCAGCTCCGCCGACAGCTCCCCCAGGCTCATGGGGCCCTGCCGCCGGGCCAGACAGTCCAGCACCGCCATGGCCTTCACCACCGATTGCACGCCGCTTCGCTCACCCATGGCGCTCCAGCTTTCCCGACCGGTAGGCGACCAGCTCCGCCGCTACGGACACGGCGATCTCCTCCGGCGTCTCGGCGCCGATGGGCAGGCCGATGGGGGAGTGGATGGCGTCGATGACCGCCTCGGAGAACCCCGCCTCCAGCAGCAGCGCCCGGGTGGCGGCGATCTTCCGGCGGCTGCCGATGCAGCCGATGTACCCCGCCTCTGTCTTCAGCACCTGGGTGAGAATCTGAAAGTCCATCCTGTGGCCGGGACTCATCACCACCGCGCAGTCGTCGGGCCCCAGGGAGAGGCCGATTTTCTCGTAGTCCCCCAGAATACACCGGACCCCCTGGGGGAAGGTCCCCTCCCGGAGGGCGTGGGGGCGATCATCAAACACCGTTACCCGCTGGCCCATCCAGCAGAGCAGCCGGGCCAGGGCCGCCCCCACGTGGCCCGCGCCGAAGATGTATACACTCCCTGCCGGGCACAGGGGCTCCACATACCGCTCCCCTCCCTCCGCCAGCATGGGGCGGCGGGTAAAGAGGGGGCCGTCCCCGGTCCGGTCCACCGCCATCTCCCACCGGCCGTCGGCCCACAGGTCCGTCACCAGCCAGCTGGGGCTCGCCTCTCCCAGGGCGGCGGCAATGTCCTCCAGAAGAGGCAGCAGGTCCGGGGAGAGGTGCTGGAACAGCACCGTCACGTCCCCGCCGCAGATCATGCCGATGTCCTCGATGTCCCCCGGCGTCAGGTGGAAGGAGCAGGTCCGGGAGCCTCCGGTCTCCAGCAGCTCCGCTGCCAGCCTTGCTGCCCGCAGTTCCACCGCCCCGCCGCCGATGGTACCGGCGGTGCTCCCGTCCCGGAACACCGCCATCCGGGCCCCGGCCCCCCGGGGGGTGGAGCCGGAGGCGTCCACGATCCGGCATAGTACCGCCGCCTCTCCCGCCTTTAAACGGTCTCGAATTTGGGAGAACAGGTCGCCCATAGGAATCCCTCCTTCTTCTTTTTATAGAATCAAGCCTACCACGACTTTCGACTGCCGTCAACCACAATTCGGCAATAGCGAACACGATGGTGGGGCACCGGCGCAAAAAAAGCGGAGGAATTGCATCCTCCGCCGAAAAAACCATTGACTTTTGAAAAAAAACATGGTATCATAAGGCACTTATGTGTGGAAGTGCGCAAAGCACCCCTAATCCCACTGTGGGAATTGTAGCACATCCCCCAAGGAAGCGCAAGAGGGAACGAGATAAATATAGCAACGCTCCCGGGCGTTTCAAAAAGCAAAAACGACCAGACACCACCGGGACCCGCAGACCGGCCCTCCGCCGCAAGGCAGGGGCGGAGGGGGTCGGAATCTTGAACGAAAGGCAGATGAGAGTTCGACATGGCCAAGGACAAGTACTACGGCAAGACGCTGCGAAAGAATTTCGCCCGCTATGAAGAAGTGATGGAGATGCCCAATCTCCTGGAGATCCAGAAGAGCTCCTACAAGTGGTTTTTGGAGGAGGGGCTTCAGGAGGTCTTCAACGATGTGGGCTGCATCACCGACAACTCCGGCACCCTGGAGCTGAGCTTCATCAAGCACATCATGGATGAGCCTCCCAAGTACGACGTGGAGGAGTGCAAGGCCCGTGATGTGAACTACGCCGCCCCTCTGAAGGTGAGCGTCCGCCTGCGCAACACCGAGAGCGACGAGATTCAGGAGCAGACCATCTTCATGGGCGACTTCCCCCTGATGACCGACGCCGGCACCTTTATTGTCAACGGCGCCGAGCGCGTGGTGGTTTCCCAGATCGTCCGCTCCCCCGGCATCTACTACGGCAAGGAGATCGACCCCAAGACCGATCTGCCCCTCCTCACCTCCACTGTCATCCCCTACCGGGGCGCCTGGCTGGAGTATGAGACCGACACCAGCGAGATTTTCTGGGTCCGCATCGACAAGAACCGGAAGCTCCCCATCACCTGCCTCATCCGCGCTCTTGGGCTCAAGACCGACGCGGAGATTCTGGAGTACTTCGGCGACGATCCCCGGATCGTGGCCACGTTGGAGAAGGACGCCTGCAAGACCTATGAGGAGGCCCTGCTGGAGATCTACCGGAAGCTCCGTCCCGGCGAGCCCCCCACGGTGGACAGCGCCCAGGTGCTGATCGACAACCTGTTCTTTGACCCCCGCCGCTACGACCTGAGCATGGTGGGCCGGTACAAGTTCAACAAGAAGCTGGCCCTCTGGGCCCGGGTGTCCAACCAGAAGCTGGTGTACCCGGTGGCCCACCCCGTCACCGGCGAGCTTCTCTTTGAGGACGGCCACGTCCTCACCCGGGAGGAGGCCCGGGAGCTGGACGCCATCGGCGTCAACGAGATCACCGTGGAGGTGGACGGCGCTCCCCTGAAGATCTTCTCCAACCACATGTGCGATTTGAGCCGCTACGTAAACTTCGACCCCCTGAAGGAGTGCGGCATCAAGGAGCGGGTTCGCTTCGACGTGCTCCAGGAGCTGCTGGGCCAGTATGAGGGCGAGGAGCTGAAGGAGCAGCTGCGCCTCCAGGCCGACAAGCTGGTACCCAAGCACATCATCATCGACGACATCCTGGCCTCCATCAACTATATGAACGCCCTGGCCAAGAACCTGTGCGTGAAGGACGACATCGATCACCTGGGCAACCGCCGCCTGCGCTGCGTGGGCGAGCTGCTGCAAAACCAGTTCCGTATCGGCTTTTCCCGCATGGAGCGTGTGATCCGGGAGCGCATGACCATCCAGGATCTGGACATCGTCACCCCCCAGAGCCTCATCAACATCCGTCCCGTCACCGCCGCCATCAAGGAGTTCTTCGGCAGCAGCCCCCTGAGCCAGTTCATGGACCAGACCAACCCCCTGGCCGAGCTGACCCACAAGCGCCGTCTCTCCGCTCTGGGCCCCGGCGGCCTCAGCCGTGAGCGGGCCAACATGGACGTCCGTGACGTGCACTATAGCCACTACGGTCGTATGTGCCCCATCGAGACCCCTGAAGGTCCCAACATCGGTCTGATCTCCTATCTGGCCACCTACGCCAAGATCAACGAGTACGGCTTCATCGAGGCCCCCTACCGGGCCGTGGACCACGCCACCGGCAAGGTCAGCGACGAGGTCACCTATATGACCGCCGACGTGGAGGACCAGTACGTGGTGGCCCAGGCCGCCGAGCCCACCGACGAGAACGGCTGCCTCATCCACGAGCGTATTACCTGCCGCCACCGGGACGAGATCATCGAAGTGGACCGGGACCGTGTGGACTATATCGATATCTCCCCCCGGATGATGGTGTCCATCGCCACCGCCATGATCCCCTTCCTGCCCAACGACGACGCCAACCGTGCGCTGATGGGCGCCAACATGCAGCGCCAGGCGGTGCCTCTGCTGCGTCCTGAGGCCCCCATCATCGGCACCGGCATGGAGCACAAGATCTGCATCGACTCTGAGGTGGCCCTGCTGGCCGAGGGTGACGGCGAGGTTACCCGGGTGGACGCCTGCGGCGTGTCCGTCAAGTACGACAACGGCGAGACCAAGGATTACAAGCTCACCAAGTTCCTCCGCTCCAACCACGGCACCTGCATCAACCAGCGGCCCATCGTGTCCGTTGGCGACCGGGTCCACGGCCGGTATGTGGCCGAGGACGGCCACGTGGAGGATCCCACCGTCCTGGCCGACGGTCCCGCCACCGATCAGGGCGAGATCGCTCTGGGCCGGAACATCCTGGTGGGCTTCATGACCTGGGAGGGCTACAACTACGAGGACGCCGTGCTGCTCAACGAGCGCATGGTCCGGGAGGATGTGTACACCTCCATCCACATCGAGGAGTACGAGATCGACTCCCGCGATACCAAGCTGGGGCCCGAGGAGATCACCCGGGATATCCCCAACGTGGGCGAGGACGCTCTGAAGGATCTGGACGAGCGGGGTATCATCCGCATCGGCGCCGAGGTCCGCAGCGGCGACATTCTAGTGGGTAAGGTCACCCCCAAGGGCGAGACCGACCTCACCGCCGAGGAGCGGCTGCTCCGGGCCATCTTCGGTGAGAAGGCCCGTGAAGTCCGCGATACCTCTTTGAAGGTGCCCCACGGCGAGAGCGGCATCATTGTGGATGCCAAGGTGTTCACCCGCGCCGCCGGCGACGAGCTGGGGCCCGGCGTCAACCAGGTGGTCCGTGTCTACATCGCCCAGAAGCGTAAGATCAGCGTGGGCGACAAGATGGCCGGACGTCACGGTAACAAGGGCGTCGTCTCCCGGATTCTGCCCCAGGAGGATATGCCCTTCCTGCCCGACGGTACTCCCCTGGATATCGTGCTGAACCCCCTGGGCGTGCCTTCCCGTATGAACATCGGTCAGGTGCTGGAGGTCCACCTTGGCTACGCCGCCAAGAAGCTGGGCTGGAAGGTGGCCACCCCCATCTTCGACGGCGCTACCTACGAGGAGGACATCAAGGGCGCTCTGGAGCTGGCGGGCCTCGATCCCGAGGGCAAGACCTGGCTCTATGACGGCCGTACCGGCGAGCGCTTTGACAACAAGGTCACCGTGGGCTACGTCTACTTCCTCAAGCTCCACCACCTGGTGGATGATAAGATCCATGCCCGTTCCACCGGCCCCTACTCCCTGGTCACCCAGCAGCCTCTGGGCGGCAAGGCCCAGTTCGGCGGCCAGCGCTTCGGCGAAATGGAAGTGTGGGCCCTGGAGGCCTACGGCGCCTCCTACACCCTGCAGGAGATTTTGACCGTCAAGTCCGACGACGTCACCGGCCGTGTCCGGACCTACGAGGCCATCGTCAAGGGCCACAACGTGCCCAAGCCCGGTGTGCCCGAGTCTTTCAAGGTGCTGGTGAAGGAGCTGCAGTCCCTGTGCCTGGACATCCAGGTGCTGGACAAGGACGGCGAGATCATCGA